>JASLLH010000018.1:0-24349 GCA_030747115.1 Arenicellales bacterium | reverse complement strand
CGGTTCGCTACAAGGCGCAGCGCTGGTAGTACAGGTGGATACCGGTGAGGTGTTGGCAGTTGCTGGCGGCCGTGAGGCGGCCATTGGTGGGTTTAATCGGGCTTTGGACGCAGTCCGGCCGGCCGGTTCCTTGCTCAAGCCCGCCGTCTACCTGACCGCACTGGCGCGGCCCGACCAGTACACCCTGATGACACCGCTGGATGACAGCGAGTTCGAATGGCGCGAACCGGGCGCGCCACTCTGGCACCCGCGCAATTACGACCATGTCGATCATGACTGGCCACCGTTGGTCGAGGCGTTAGCGCATTCCTACAACGTGGCTACTGCACGTCTGGGACTGGCCGTCGGCATCGACGAGGTGGTCAAAACGCTGCAAAACATCGGCATCGTGCGGTCCCTATCGCCATACCCATCGCTGACTCTGGGCGCGGTGGAATTGGCGCCGGTGGAGATTGCCCAGATGTACCAAACCATCGCCTCTGGCGGGCATCTCGCCCCATTGCGAACCATCCACTGGATCGGTGATGCAACTGCTCGCCCGCTTGCGCGTTATCCGTTGCGCCCACGCCCGGCGATCGACCCTGCTGTGGCCTATCTCCTCAACTACGCGCTACAGGAAGTGGTGCGCAGTGGTACCGGCCGCGCGCTGGCAGGCGTTTTCCCGGCCGAGTTGCAACTGGCTGGCAAGACCGGTACCACCGGAGGGTACCGCGATAGTTGGTTCGCGGGCTATGCCGGCAATATCCTGGCAGTAGTATGGGTAGGCCGGGACGACAATAAGCCGATTAACCTGACCGGCGCGGCGGGCGCTCTGCGGGTCTGGTCTGATCTGATGGTGCGGTTGCCGTTGCGGCCGGTGCGGTTATACCAGCCCGAACGCATACACAAGGTGCAACTGGCTGGCACCCACAAAGGCATGACAGATGCTGGTTGCGCCGGTATCCGGCCGGTGCCGTTCATTGTCGGATCCGAGCCCGGCACCGCGACACTCTGTGACACGGCTGAGCGCAGCGGACTGCAACAATGGTTGAAGCGCTGGTGGCAGGGCACCAGTACTACACCAGAGCGCGACGACACGTTACGCTAAAGTTGGCCTGAACGCAGTCGTAACGGGGGGTTGGCTCCAGTCGATGGTGTAAAATGCGCAGCCCTGCAACCACTGTGCCGGACTGATACCGCCCACCATGACCAGCGACCCTCAAACCCGGATACGCAGCGGTGACGCCTGGCTGCGCCTACTGTTAATGCTAATCTATTTCTGCCTGGTGTACTACGTGGTAAAACTGCTGGTGGGCATCAGCATGCTGTTCCAGTTTGGTCATGCTCTTGTCATCGGCGAGCGCAATGGCCGCCTGGCCGATTTTACCAGTGACCTTAACGAGTTCAGTTACAGCGCGCTCCAGTACCTGACCTGGAACAGTGACGATAGGCCTTTCCCTTTCTGTGACTGGCCAGCCCCGCAGCGGGACGATGACCCGAGTAACAGTTGGTGATCACGGCCTGGGGCCGTCTCTACAAGCCCCACCCGGCTATGCGGTAAAGCGATGGAGTCACATTATCGAGCACAGCGGCTAGAGCACGCCGTCCAGAACTGGTGGCAAACGCAGCGCAGTTTCGAAGTTACTGAAGACCCCGACCGCGAAAAGTACTACTGCCTGTCGATGTTGCCCTACCCGTCAGGCCAGTTGCACATGGGCCACGTGCGCAACTACACCATCGGTGACGTCGTCAGCCGCTACCAGCGGATGCTCGGGTACAACGTACTCCAGCCCATGGGTTGGGATGCCTTTGGTCTGCCGGCGGAAAATGCCGCCATCCAACGTTCGGAGCCGCCGGCTCAATGGACCTACCAGAACATCGAGCACATGCGCGGGCAACTGCAGCGCATGGGATTTGCTTACGACTGGTCACGTGAAGTCACTACCTGTCGACCGGAGTACTACCGTTGGGAGCAATGGTTTTTCACCCGCTTGCTGAAGCAGGGTCTGGCCTACCGCAAGAACGCGGTGGTCAACTGGGACCCAGTGGACCAGACCGTGCTTGCCAACGAACAGGTTATCGACGGCAAGGGTTGGCGCTCGGGCGCGGTAGTAGAGAAGCGCGAGATACCCCAGTGGTTCATCTGTATAACCGCCTACGCTGACGAGCTGCTCGATGAACTGGAGCGACTACCTGGGTGGCCCGAATCCGTCAAGAGCATGCAGCGCAACTGGATCGGCCGCTCACAGGGGCTGGAAGTGGATTTCCCTCTGGTCGACGGCGGCGAACCGCTGCGTGTTTTCACCACTCGGCCTGACACCCTGTTTGGCGCCACCTTCATGGCGGTAGCGGCTGACCATCCACTGGCGACGCGGGTTGCACAAACAAATACTTTGGTAGCCGCGTTTATCGCCGAGTGTGGCAGCGGCGGTATCAGCGAGGTGGAACTCGAATCGATGGAGAAGAAGGGCATGCCACTGGGTGTGCAGGCGTTGAACCCCTTGAGTGGCGAAAAGATCCCGGTGTGGGTAGCGAACTTTGTCCTCATGGGTTATGGCACCGGCGCTATCATGGCGGTACCGGGCCACGATGAGCGTGACCACTCGTTTGCCACGCGTTATGGTTTACCTATCCGCCAGGTGATCGGTCCAGCTGATGGCGGGGCCGTGGATGTTCAGGCTGCCGCCTGGCCGGCCAAGGAAGACACCGTCACCGTTAACTCAGGCGATTTTAGCGGCCTGGACTTTGCCGGCGCCTTTGCGCGCATCGCGGATTTCGTCGAACAGCAGGGCATCGGTGAGCGTAAGGTCAATTACCGCCTGCGTGATTGGGGTGTGTCACGGCAGCGGTACTGGGGTTGTCCGATCCCCGTGGTCTATTGTGACACCTGTGGCACGGTGCCGGTGCCGGATGAGGACCTGCCGGTGTTACTGCCTGAGGACGTCACTTTCATGGGCCTACAGTCACCGATCAAGGCCGATGCCAAATGGCGAAGCACACGTTGCCCGTCCTGCGGTAATGCAGCTAAACGGGAGACTGATACCTTTGACACTTTCGTCGAATCAAGTTGGTATTACGCCCGTTACTGCAGCCCGGGCGCACAGGCCATGCTCGACCAACGCGCCGATTACTGGTTGCCGGTCGATCACTACATTGGCGGTATCGAACACGCAGTGCTGCACCTGCTGTATTTCCGCTTCTGGCATAAATTGATGCGTGATACCGGGCTGGTAACGAGTGCTGAGCCGGCCATCAACCTGCTATGCCAGGGCATGGTGTTGGCTGAGGCCTACTACCAGGACAGCGATGAGCACGGCCGGCTGTGGCTGCGCCCGGACGAAGTCGCCATCGAACGGGATGACAAGGGCAGGAGCGTAGGCGCGGTGCGCCAATCAGATGGCAGTACGGTAACAGCCACCGGTTGGACTACCATGTCCAAATCCAGGAACAATGGTGTTGACCCACAGAGTCTTATCGATCGCTACGGCGCGGATACCGTGCGTCTTTTTACCATGTTCGCGTCACCGCCAGAGCAGGCGCTGGAGTGGAACGATGAGGCGGTGGCCGGCGCGCAGCGCTTCTTGCGCCGACTGTGGGCGTTGGTGCACCGGTACCAGGGGCCATTGTGTGCAGCTGCAGAGGCGCCGGCTCCGGTCGAACTCGACGATCAGACCCGCACGTTGCGCCGGCAACTCCACAGTACGCTCGAGAAAATCAACCGGGACATGCAGCGGCACCAGTTCAACACCGTAGTGGCGGCGTGCATGGAAGTGTTCAATACGCTGGATCGTTTTGACCCGGGGCATGATGCTGTACGGATTGCAGTCCTGCGTGAAGCACTAGGAATACTGATTCGAGTGCTTGCACCGATCGCGCCACATATCACCCATGTGCTGTGGCAGGAACTTGCCATGGCCGGTGAACTGCTCAATGCGCCTTGGCCCGAAGTTGACAATAGCGCTTTGGCGACCGCTACCTTAGTGCTGGCGGTGCAGGTCAACGGTCGCCTCAGAGGTCAGATAGAGGTCGCTGCCGATGCTGGCGAAGAACAGATCCGCGACACCGTGCTGGCCGATGAGAAGATCGCCCGCCATGCCAGCGCCGGTGCGATCCGCAAGGTCATCCTGGTGCCCGGTAAGTTGGTGAACATCGTTGTCTGATGCCGCCCGGCGCTATAATGGAGCGCACCGCACCGTCTTCGCCCCGGAAATCCTGCAGCCTCGCCGTAACATGCTGAAAAGAGCCTTGTTGTACGCCACTGCTGTGATTGTGCTCAGCGCTTGCGGGTTTCACCTGCGCGGGCAGGTCGAACTGGCACCGCTCCTGTCAGCACCCTGGGTCAAGAGTTCAGACGCGGCGTTGGCAGCAGACCTGCGAAACGCACTGCGTCAAAGTGGTGTCACGCCAGTCAAGAACCCGGCAGTGGCTACCGCCATTATTGATCTGGTATCGGTTAATTACAGCCGTTCGGTGCAGTCAGTTGACGCTCGCGGTATCGCCACCGGCTACAGGCTCAAATACCACGTGATCTACCGGGTGGTGGACCGCAGTGGTCGTTTGCTGGTAGATAATACCGGCTTGTCTGTTACCCGCGATCTGGCCTACCAAAGCGATCAAGTGCTGCAGAAGCAAAAGGAGGAAAAGATCCTGCGCGAGGCTCTGCGCCAGGACGTGGTGCGCCAGATCATTCGGCGACTGGGCGGGGTAACTCTTAGCCGCAACACGTCCGAATCCGGCGACCGGGCCACGGCGCTGGTCTGAACGATAGTACCTACCGAGGCGTACGGCGATGGCGGGAGACCCTTGCGCATAGCCCCCTCGGCGCTGGCTGCCCGGTTGGCTCAGGGATTCCAGCGGACTTACCTGCTGTTTGGCGCTGAACCACTGCTGGTTGAAGAGTGCGCGCAAGCCATCCGCCAGGGCGCCCGCAACGCGGGGATCGACGAAGTCTTGCGTTACACCGCGGGGGTGGACCTCGACTGGCAACAGGTCATGGCCGGGACCTTAGCCCAGTCGCTTTTTGCCAGCCGCCGACTGCTGGAGATTCGCCTGCCCTCCGGAAAGCCGGGTGAGGCTGGCGCGCGGGCCTTGACTGAATTTCTGGCTACTGACAACCCCGACATTGTTCTGGTTCTAATTGCGGGCCGCGTTGACAAGAGCAGTCAGTCGGCGAAGTGGTTCAAGGCGTTAGAGGCAGCAGGCGTGGCAATCGAGGCACGGCCGCTTACGGCTGCACAGTTGCCAGGCTGGATCGACCAGCGCCTGCGGGCCGAGGGTCTGCGGCCGTCGGCGGGCGCAGTCCAACGGCTGGCCCACTTCTTCGAGGGTAACCTTCTGGCTGCAGCGCAGGAGATCAGCAAACTACCCCTGTTGCTCGGCGCGGGCGGCTCACTGGACGAGGATCGACTTGAGCAACTGATTGCCGACCAGGCGCGCTTCACTGTTTTCGCGCTGGCAGATGCGGCACTCGCTGGTAACGCCGCACGCACACTGCGTGTTCTGCATGGTCTGCGCAGGGAAGGTGTTGAAGCCGTGCTCGTGGTTTGGGCACTGGCCCGGGAGATGCGCTCGCTCGCGGCCATGGCAGATGAGCTCGCTAGCGGACATGCACGCGCCGACGTCTACCGCCGGCACCGGGTCTGGCGCAGCCGCACTGCCTGCGTAGGGGCGGCACTGGCCCGCTTCAGTGCCGCTGACTGGTCCCGGCTGCTGGCGCGCCTGGCACGGGCGGACCGGGCCCTCAAGGGCCGGAGCCAGGTGGTGGGCGGCATCTGGGTGGAACTCGAACGGGTGGCACTCGCGGTTTGTGGTATAACTACCGTGGATCAGAGAAATCCCTTATAAAGTATTGAAAAAATGAAAGAAGTTTCTGAAAACTTGAAGGACATCAGAGCCCGCATGAGGGCTATCGGCCAGGCGGCCCGGATTGCGGCAGCGGCCCTGGCGCGAGCCTCTACGGCCAGCAAAAACACGGCGCTTGAGGCTATGGCCGAGGCCATCGTTGCTGGCAGTAACGACATTCAGGCAGAGAACGCGGCCGATCTCGCGGCTGGCCAGGACAACCTGAGCGCAGCGCTACTCGATCGGCTGGAATTGACGCCGGCGCGAATCGAAACGATGGCCGAAGGGCTGTGCCAGGTCGCCAGCCTGCCCGATCCGGTTGGTGAAGTTACCGACTTGACGCGACGACCCTCGGGTATCGAAGTGGGCCGTATGCGCGTGCCGCTAGGCGTTATCGGCATGATCTATGAGTCGCGCCCCAATGTTACGGCGGACGCGGCGGGTCTATGCCTCAAATCGGGTAACGCCGTCATCCTGCGCGGTGGCTCCGAGGCTCTGCGTTCGAATCTTGCCATTGCCACCTACCTGCAGCAGGGACTGGCCGCAGCCGGTCTACCAGCAGAGACCATCCAAGTGTTGGCGACTGCTGATCGCGCGGCTGTGGGTGCGCTACTCACCATGCCAGAGTATGTCGACGTGATCGTACCCCGCGGTGGCAAGGGCCTGATTGAGCGCGTGAGTGCCGAGTCGCAGATACCGGTGATCAAGCACCTGGACGGCAACTGCCACGTTTTTGTCGATGATGCAGCGGACCTGGACAAGGCGGTTGCAGTTGCCTTCAACGCCAAGTGTCGCCGTTACGGTATCTGCGGTGCTATGGAAACGCTATTGCTGACCCCGGCTATTGCACCTGCACTGTTAACCCGGCTTGCGCCGCTATATCGTGAAGCAGGGGTGGAATTACGCGGTTGCGAGCGCACCTGTGAATTGCTGCCCGATATTCTCGCGGCCACTGAACAGGATTGGGCCACCGAGTATCTCGCGCCTGTGCTAGCGATACGCATTGTCGACGATCTGGATCAGGCCATGGCGCATATTGCCCGCTGGGGCTCAGGCCATACCGATGCTATCATCACCGAGAACCTAGGGGCGAGCCGCCGCTTCCTGCGTGAGGTGGATTCCAGTTCTGTCATGGTCAATGCCTCAACCCAGTTCGTCGACGGTTTCGAATATGGTCTCGGTGCTGAGATCGGCATTAGTACCAACAAATTACACGTACGTGGCCCGGTGGGCTTGGAGGGCTTGACGATCCAGAAGTTCATCGTCTACGGGGACGGCACCACACGGCCTTGAGTCGCCCAGATACAGCACAATTTCCCGGGCCGGCGATACCCATGCTGGCGGTCTTCGGTGGCACCTTCGATCCGGTACATTGCGGGCACATCGAGACCGTCGCAGCTGTGCGCAATGCGCTAAATGGTGTGCCCGTGCTTTTTGTGCCGGCCGGCCAACCACCCCATCGCACTGCACCAATCGCAGATGTTGGGCACCGCCTTGCCATGTTACGCCTAGCGTTGGCCGGGCAGGACGGCTTGTCCCTGGACGAGCGGGAACTGTGCCGGCAGGGACCGTCTTACACGATTCTCACCCTGGAAGAACTCAAGGCCGAGCGGCAAGGTGTCAACTTGTGCTTGGTATTGGGTCTGGATGCGGCGCTGAATTTGCCCCACTGGCACCGCTGGAGGGGAATCCTTGCGCTCGCCCACGTCATCGTTATGTGTCGGCCGGGGTGGGAGGTACCCGATCCCCCACCGTCCTGGTGGCCGCCGGGGACTAGCGGCAACCTCGGGGTACTGACCAAACAAGGTGCCGGTCGGGTAGCGGTCGTGACGGTGCCGGCGCTTGAGATATCTTCGTCGGGCATACGTGCAGACTTAACAGCCGGCCGGGACGTGGCCGGCAAGTTGTCGCCAGAAGTACTCGAATACATCAGGAAACACGGGCTCTATAACAGTCATGACTGAATTGCAACCGGACGATATTCGCCAACTGGCGGCCACAGCGCTGGATGAGGCCAGAGCGCAGGATATCCGCGAACTGGATATTCGCAACCTAACCGATATTGCTGATTGGATGATCGTAGCCAGCGGCACATCCAGCCGGCACGTACTGGCGCTGTCGGAGGCCGTGCGGGAGATCACCCGGGGTGTGGGGTTGAGACCGCTGGGCACTGAAGGGGAGTCGGGAAGTGATTGGGTGCTGCTGGACTATGGCGATGTGATTGTGCAGTTAATGCTGCCTACAACCCGGGCGTTTTATGATCTCGAGGGGCTGTGGAACGATCGGCTCGGCGAGAAGCTGAAAAACGCAAGGGAAGGCCAGACTGACCCCTGAGGTTATGCGTCTGATAATGACCGCCGTCGGCCGGCGTTTGCCGGACTGGGTCAACCAGGGCGTTGCCACTTATGCGGGCCGTTTCGGCGGCGGCGTGACCCTAGAACTTACCGAAGTGGAGGCACCACGGCGTGGTCGCAATGTTGATATTGCGGGAATCGTCCGTACTGAAGGCAAATTGCTACTACAGGCGGTCCCCCGCGGCAGCCATCTGGTAGCGCTCGATGAGCGGGGCACCCAGCATGATAGTGACTCGGCCGCTGCTCGTCTCGAGGCTTGGATGGCAGATGGCCGGGACGTCGCCCTGCTGATCGGTGGGGCAGACGGGCTGGCCGGCGAAGTGTTCGATGCGGCGCAGGAGTGTTGGTCATTGTCGGCCCTGACCTTGGCACATCCGCTGGTACGGGTGGTGCTGGCCGAACAACTGTACCGAGCTCACAGTATCCTCAGGGGGCTGCCTTACCACCGTAGCGCCCGTAGGTCCGGCCCATGACCCGCCGCTTGTTGCTTGCCTCGGGTTCGCCGCGACGGGCACGATTGCTGCGCCAGGCAGGTTTTATTTTCACGACCTGTGCGCCGAAGGTTGACGAGCAGCGCCTGGCTGGTGAACCACCCCGGGTCATGGTAGAGCGCTTGGCCGTGGTTAAAGCCAGCAACGCTCATGCCCGTGCTGCAGGGAGCAACGATACGAATATTGCGTGCCTGGCCGCTGACACTGCCGTGGTGCTGGGTGACCAGGCGCTGGGCAAGCCGGATGGGCTTGCGCATGCCGCGCAAATGCTCAGCCAGCTCTCGGGCCGGGTCCACCAGGTGTGTACCGGGATCGCGGTACTGGATGGCACGGATTTGCGCTCCACGGTGGTGATCAGTGAGGTAACATTCTCGCCACTGTCTGCCGAGGATATCCGCGATTACTGTGCCACCGGCGAACCGCTGGACAAGGCCGGCGCCTATGCGATCCAGGGTTACGCTGGCGCGTTTGTACAGCGCCTGGTGGGCAGTTACTCCGGGGTAGTGGGCCTGCCCCTGTATGAGGTCTGTCAGTTGCTTGGCCAGGCGGGCATCAGGCCGGAGCGATCCCAAACACATGATTGAGTGATGACTGAAGAACTACTGGTCAACGTAACACCCCAGGAAACGCGAGTTGCCGTGATCGAAAACGGTGGCCTGCAGGAGTTGCATGTCGAACGCAGCGGCAGCCGTGGAATCGTCGGCAATATCTACAAAGGCAAGATCGTCAGAGTTCTGCCCGGCATGCAGGCGACTTTTGTCGAAGTTGGCTTGGACCGCACCGCCTTTTTGCACGCCGCCGACATGCTGCCCCAGCGGGGCAACGGCAATGCCGACATTAGCGGCCAAGAGCCGGCCTCGGCGCGGCCCGAGGAAGTACCTGACATCAGTCACTTGGTGCACGAGGGACAGGAACTGGTGGTGCAGGTGGCAAAGGATCCCATCGGCTCCAAGGGTGCTCGGCTTACCACCCAATTGTCCATTCCCTCGCGCCACTTGGTGTTGTTGCCCGGCTCAACCCACCGCGGCATCTCCCAGCGCATTACCGATATTGATGAGCGTGAGCGGTTGAAGCAGGCACTGGATACTGCTCTGGAATCATCCCCGATGGCGGGTGGCTTCATTGTGCGCACTGCAGCCGAATCGTTGCCGGGTGGTGATTTTCTGGCCGATATCGAATTTCTTCAGCGCAGTTGGCAACGGATAGAGCAACGAATGCAAAGTGCCCGGGCTGGGGAATTGATCCACGCGGATCTACCCCTGTCATTGCGCGTCATCCGTGACCTTGCCAGGGAGGACGTCGAGAAGGTGCGCATCGACTCAGGTGAGACCTTTGCCACAGTACGCCAGTTTGCCATCGACCTGCTGCCGGATATGGTCGAGCGCATCGAGTACTACTCCGGCGAGCGACCGATCTTTGACTTGTACTCGGTTGAGGACGAGGTGCAGCGGGCACTCGATCGCGTTGTGTTGCTCAAGTCCGGCGGCTCGCTGGTTTTTGACCAGACTGAGGCCATGACCACGGTGGACGTCAACACCGGTGGCTTTGTCGGCCGGCGTAACCTCGAGGAGACCCTGTTCAAGACCAATATGGAAGCGGCCCAGGCCATCGCTCGGCAACTGCGTTTGCGCAACATCGGCGGCATCATCATCATCGATTTCATCGACATGGTCGACCAAGAACACCGCCGCCAAGTTATGCGTGCCTTCGAGCGGGCGCTGACCCACGACCGGACCCGCTGCCACATCACCGACATGTCGGTGCTCGGGTTGGTCGAGATTACCCGTAAGCGGACCCGTGAGAGCCTCGAGCAGGCGATGACTGAATCATGTCCGGCCTGTAGTGGCCGTGGTACCCAGAAAACTGCGCAGACCGTGTGCTATGAAATATTCCGCGAGATTTTGCGGCAGGCCCGGGCATTTGGGGCTGAGGGCTACTTGGTGATGGCCTCGCAACTGGTAATCGACATGCTGCTGGACGAGGAGTCGACGGGCCTTGCCGACCTGCAGGAATTCATCGGCAAGCCAATCCGCCTGCAGGTGGAGCCGGTGCATAACCAGGAAAGTTACGACGTGGTTCTGATGTAGGTTGCGGAGGTGCTGCTAATGCGTCGATTCCATATAAGCGCGCTGGTGGTTTGTTGGGCGCTGGCACTGACCCCAGTTGGCGCTCAAGCCCGGTCGGTTATCACCGATACTCTGCTCGAAGCGCACCTTGTACGCGGTGACTGGCCGGCCAGGCGTTCAGGCCAGGCGTTGCTCGCTTTGGCACCGGTCAAAGCGTTGCTGGAACGCTTCACCGAGCAGCCCGGCCAGCGCATTACCATCCGCTACCCGGGTGGGGACTCTGGCAATGCCTGGGCACTAGAACTGCGCACTTGGCTGGTGGCCCTGGGGATCCCTACCGGCTTCGTTATCCTGGAACCCGGCTCCGGTACCCGCGATGCTCTGCTGCTGTTGCTCGAACAGGCGCGGGATCCCGACGACTCGTGACCGGGCTGCACCAATGAATACCCTTGGCCCGGATCTCACCCTTGCTGCAGTCCAGATGAACTCCGGCGATCGGCTGGAGAAAAATCTTGCCAGTGCCGCCCAATTCATTCAAATGGCAACTGAAGGTGGGGCCGACATCGTCGTGCTACCCGAGAATTTCTCGCTGATGCCGACAACCACCGCCCAGCGGCACCAGGCGGCGGCCCGGGCTGGGGAAGTGCAGGAGTTTCTGTCGTCGTCCGCGCGCGCCAGCGGCGTTTGCCTGGTGGCTGGCTCAACACCGTTTCCTGCTGCGGATGGGCGCGTCACCAATACCTGCCTCGCATTTGATCGCACCGGCAGCCTGCTCGGGCGCTACGACAAGATACACCTGTTTGACGTAAATGTGGCCCCGGGCGAGTCGTACCAGGAATCGTCTTACATCATGCCAGGCAGCGAACCGGTCAATGTGACGGTTGCGGGCGTAACGATTGGCCTCACCATTTGTTACGACCTGCGTTTTCCGGAACTGTACCGGGCGCTCGGCGCGCAGGGTGCGGAGATGTTTACGGTCCCTTCAGCTTTTACCGTGGCCACCGGCACGGCCCACTGGCACAGCCTGTTGCGGGCCCGGGCTATCGAGAACCTGGCCTGGGTAATTGCCCCGGCACAGGCGGGTAGTCACCCCGGTGGGCGCGCCACTTTTGGTCACAGCCTGATCATTGACCCGTGGGGCGAGGTGTTGGCGGAAGCTGCCAGCGAACCGGGGGTTATCGTGGCACCGATGGAGCGTGCAAAAGGGGCCCGCCGGCGGCGCACCTTCCCGGTCTTGCGCCATCGGCGCTTGTAATCAGGCTCCGAAGAGGCACGCCCGGACCGTGCTCAGGTGAACAGGTTAATGTCCGATTCGCCCGCGCGCTCCAGATACGTGGCGGCACCACCGAGCTCGATCTCGTCGATCAGGTCCTCGCGCTTTATGTCGAATAGGTCGATCGTCATCTGACAGCCAATCATCTTGACTTCGGCTTCCAGACACAGTTTGCGCAGCTCGGCTACGCTGGCAACCCCCTTGGATTTGATGGTGTTCTTCATCATGCCGGTCATCATCGCCTGCATGCCAGGAATGGCTGTGCCCAGCACCGGGAACCACTTGTCCATGCCCATGGGCATGGGCATGCCCGGGTTGCCCAGCGGGCTGACCGACAGGCTCAGGTTTTTTTTCAGCAGCTGCAGACCGTAAAAAGTAAAGAAGATGTTGACGTTGTAACCAAGGGCTGCCGCCGTGGACGACAGGATAAACGGGGGGTAAGCCCAGTCCAGCGTGCCCTTACTTGCAATGATGGTCATACTTTTTTCACTCATGGTAACTCTCCGCAATCAAGGCTCTGTGGCCCGGGTGCTGGTGGCACAGCGGCCAGCGGCTGTTTGTCCGGGTACAAGGGGGTAAAGGTGCTCAGGCCAATTTTTTCAGCAGGAAATGAAACTCACCGCTTTGTTCGGAAGATTCCACCAGTTCGTTGCCCGTCTGGTTCGCGAATGCCTCGAAATCCTTGACCGAGCCTGGATCGGTCGCCACGATTTTAAGTACTTGCCCCCCAGTCATGCTATTCAGGGTTTTTTTGGCGCGCAAAATGGGCAGCGGGCAATTGAGGCCGCGGGCATCAAGCTCCAGATCAAAGTCAGACATAAGGGTTGTCTCCTCGTCTTTGGCAAATGGTTAGCATGGGTAAGTGGTGTTTGGCGGGTGTACCCTGTTGTGCTGCACTCGTTCCAGGCGATGGGGTGAACCAGCGAGCTAGGCGGGGGACTAGCCCAACATATTATATTAGAAGATTACTAAATTTTAAAACATCTCCGGCACCTGAATACAAATCTTTAACTGATATATGCGGGTGGTTTAAGGTTGCTGGAGGCACTGGCGTACAGTTGCGAGTTCCAGGCACAAGGTGAAAATCGCCATGGCGGCGCGAATATCGGCCAGTTGAGGAAAGGACGGGGCCAGGCGGATATTGCGGTCACGGGGATCGCGGCCGTAGGGAAAAGTAGCACCGGCCGGGGTCAACTTTACCCCGGCCTGGCCGGCAAGTTCCACCACCGTGCGGGCACAACCATCCGGGCCGTCGACGCTAACGAAGTAGCCGCCGCGGGGCTGCGACCAGGTGGCGATGCCCTTACCCCCCAGGTCGCGGGCCAGAATTTCCTGCACTAGGTCGAACTTCGGTCTCAGGAGCTGGGCGTGTTGGCTCATGTGTTGGCGCAGCCCGTCGATATCGCGCAGGAAGCGCAGGTGGCGTAACTGGTTGATCTTGTCGGGGCCAATGGTACGAATGGCAATGTGCCCGCGGGCATGGTCCATGTTAGCGACGCTGCCAGCTATGGCCGCGACACCGGCGCCAGCCAGCGTTATCTTGGAGGTCGAGGCGAACATCAGTACCCGGTCCTCGTGACCGGCGGCGCAACAGGCGCCGAGGATGTCGGGTAGCGGGATAATGTCTTCGGTCAGGTGATGCTCGGCATAGGCGTTGTCCCAGAGGATGCGGAAGTCTGCTGCCGCTGGCATACGGGCCAGTCGTTCAATCACGCTCGCGCTGTAAGTTACCCCAGTGGGGTTGCTGTAGCGGGGCACGCACCAAATGCCCTTGACTGTGGGGTCGGCGGCCAGTTGTTCGACCTGATCCATGTTCGGGCCCTGGTCGGTCATGTCAACGGCAAGTAGCTCGATCCCCAGTCGCTCGGTGATGGCAAAATGCCGGTCGTAGCCGGGTACCGGGCAAAGGAAACGCACTTTGCCCTGTTGCTGCCAGGGCGACTCGCCACCAGGCACGCCAAACAGGAACGCCCGGGTAACGCAGTCATACATCATCGACAGGCTGCCGCTGCCGCCGACAATGACTTGCTGCGCCTGACAGCCGAGTATCTCTGCAAACAGTGCTTTCATTCCCGGCAGGCCATCGAGTCCACCGTAGTTGCGACAGTCGGTGCCTTGTGGGTCGGTAAAGTCCGTTTCGCCTGGCAGTGACAACAGGCCGCTGGCCAGGTCGAGTTGCTCAGGTGCGGGTTTGCCGCGGGTCATGTCCAGTTGCAA
This sequence comes from Arenicellales bacterium, assembly GCA_030747115.1. Lineage (GTDB taxonomy): Bacteria > Pseudomonadota > Gammaproteobacteria > Arenicellales > UBA868 > UBA12578. The sequence goes on along the minus strand of JASLLH010000018.1, from coordinate 10,128 downwards.
GCCGGCTTGACAGGTTTCCCCAAAACGGTTTGCCAGGGCTTGTTCCCGCGCCAGTAGTTGTTCGCGACTCAGTGTACGCAGCATTGGGGCGCCCCCCCAGGGCAACTGTCGGTAGGGTAATTACGGGGTGCGGGGGGTCGAGCCGTGGCTCGAATTCGCCCTGCGCTCCCGCCAGGCAGTAATTCTACGGATCAGCCGGCCCTGTTCCAAACGGTTATCACATACCCTTTGCTAAAATGTCGTTGTGAAAAAGCCAGGGTGCAAACGCATACGCGCAGGCCACTGGCTCGGGGTGATGGTCTGGGCGCTGCTCGTTGGTGGCAATTGGCCGGGTCTGGTCCGAGCGGCCGGTGGCCTGCCGGTACCAGGCGAGAATACCCTGACCGTAGTATCGACGGTCCGCGAGCAGGCCATGGGCCGCGAGTTCATCGCTGCTGCCCGCGAGCGCTTCGCCTTCGTAGACGACCCACTGTTACTCGATTACGTGACGGCGCTGGGCCGGCGTCTTGCCGGATACCTGGGCGGCGATACTGCGGGGCTGCGTTTCTATTTGATCAACAGCCCCCGGATCAACGCATTCGCGGCTCCCGGCGGTCGGCTGGCAGTATTTACTGGGCTGCTGGCCGCAACCCAGAACGAAGGTGAACTGGCGTCAGTCATGGCCCACGAGCTCGCCCATGTTGTCCAGCGTCACCTGCCACGCCTACTTGAGCGGGCCGAGCGAGTACAAATTCCGGCTACCGCTGGCATGCTCGCGGCCATCCTGCTCGGCGGCCAGGCTGGTGTTGCTGCTATGGTCACCACCAGCGCCGCGGTAGCGGCGGACCAGTTGCGCTACAGCCGCGAGTTTGAGCGCGAAGCAGATGCTCTGGGCTTGAAAATTTTGACCGGAGCTGGTTTTACCAGCGCAGGCATGGTCAGTTTTCTCGAGCGATTGGAACAACAAACTCGGATGCAGTCGGCGGCGCCGCCCGAGTACCTACACAGCCACCCCTTATCGCAGAACCGCCTGGCGGCGATCGAGAGCCGGGCCACGCCTGAAGTCAGGCCAGTCGCACAGTCGTTGGATTTTCTGCACGCGCGAGCACGAATGCTGGCACTGTTCAGTGAAAACATCAGGCACACTGCAGCTGAATTCAAACATCAGGGCCAGGCGGCCGAACCGGCTGCGGCACGAGCCGCACAGTACGGTCTGGCGCTCATCGAACTGCACCAGGGTGAGGCACAGCACGCAATCGAACTGAGCCGCGAATTGACAAGCGCTTACCCAACTTACCCGCCCTATCGGATTGCGCTTGCCGAGGCGTTGCTGGCGGCCGGCAAGGGCAGCGAGGCAGCGGACGTGTTGCGTGAAACCTGGACTTCGATGCAGGCCGATCCGACGCTGGCTTATTATCTTGCCGATGTGTTGCTCAAGACCGGCGCGGGGGCGCAGGCCCGGCCGGTGCTGCGCGCGGGCCTGCGCGCCGCGTCATCGAATGCGGTTCTGTACCGACTGCTGGCTCGGGTCGAGGGTGAGCTGGGTCGGCCAGCCGCCGCCTTCCAGGCGTTGGCCGAATACCATTACTGGCGAGATGAGTACAACCTGGCGCTGGAAAAACTACAGCGGGCAGCGGCGTTGGTGGATACCAGCGCCTATCTCGAAGCCAGTATTGCCGCACGTACCCGGGCAATCCAGGCGGAACTCGCACTGGCGGCCGACTGACCGTTGCCTTAACCCCGGGCGCCGCAGGGGCAATCGGGTTCGCGGGGCTGGGCGAGGCATTTTGCAGTTTGACTTGATTGGTATATAAGAACAGTTGATTAATCTGTCGACGATTCCCGCTTGATCTTAATCAAGGAATTCGCTTGAATCGCAGGGTCGGCTTGTTCCGCACTCAGCGCACGGTTTGAGTTGGCTAGAATAATCCAGCCCACTTCGGCCGCTGGTGACAGCGGGCGGGCAACTTGGAGGATTCCAATGCGCAGATTTAAAACTGCCCTGGCAGCTGTGGCCATTGTCGCCTTGAGCACGGGAGTCGCGGCTTATACGCCCTCGGCGCTCGCCGGCGAGTGGCCGACCGAAAAGCAATGCAACAAGGTCGCCAAAGATGCGGACAACATCATCAAAGGCTGGTGCGCGGCCATCAGCCGCAAAGGGGGCAACTGCCTCGCGTGTCACCAGGCCCTGATCAAGCCCTGGCCAGAAGGGTTTCCCCCGGGCGGCAATATTGGCCCGCCCTTGGTTGGCATGGCGGCCCGCTTCCCCAACCGCGACGACCTGCGCGCCCAGATCTGGGACGCCACGGTCAAGAACTCCAACACCTCGATGCCGCCTTTTGGCCGGCACAAACTGGTGAGCGAGAAGAGCATAGACCATATCGTGGACTGGCTACTGTCTTTCTAAAGCGCAACATGCATCTCGCCTGACAACCGTCCGGAAGTATTGATCGATTCACAACAATCACCCGACTGCAAGAGGAGAGGTATCCCATGAAACGCAGAATCTTTCTCAAAGGCTCACTCGCTGCCGGCACCGTGGCGGTAGCAGCAGGGGCGGGCCTGCTGGCGCCGGCCCGGGTGCTGGCCGCAACCTGGCCCGAAGCCGCTTTCGCTGCCAAAACTGAAGCCGACGCGCTGCGCGCGTTCTTTGGCGATGCTGCGGTGGTCGACAGCGATAAAGTGTCCCTCAAGGCGCCACTACAGGCCGAAAATGGCGCCTATGTACCGATCAAGGTGATGACCAGCCTCACTGACGCTGAAGCCATCGCCGTGGTGGTGGAGAAAAACCCGGTGCCTTACGTGACTTCCCTGCAGATGACGGTTGTGGCCGGCGGTATGTACAGTGCGCGCATCAAGATGGCCCAGACCTCGCCGGTCAACTGCTACGTCAAGGCCGGCGGCAAGCTGCACAAGGTCTCACAGGAGATCAAGGTCACCATCGGTGGTTGCGGCGGTTAACTCGACAGAATCTGCAGGAGATTAAACAAATGGCAACTACCAAGATGAAGATCAAAAAAAACAAGGCTGGCGGTCACGACGTGATGGTGCTGGCCAAACACCCGATGGAAACAGGGTTGCGTAAGAACAAGAAGACTGGCGAGAAGATACCCGCGCACTTCATCCAGACCATGGAGTTTGCGCTTAATGGCACCGTAGTCGCCCAGGCCAATCTCGGTGCCGGCGTATCCAAGAACCCGCTTATTGGCATTGCCATCGCTGGCGCCAGTTCCGGGGACACCGTCAGTGTCAACTGGATCGACAACAAGGGTGAGGGCGACAGCGCCGAGAAGGCCGTCAAATAATAACTTCCAACCAAGGCGCTGTTGGCTTGGTACTGGCAGCCGGAAGCAGAAGGGGAAAGATGAAAAAATTGTTTGCGCTGATGGCGGCGACCGGGGTAATGGTTCTGGCCAGCACCACCATCCAGGCTATCTCCGAGGCCGAGATCAGGAGCGACATCGAAGCCTTCCAGGGCTTTTTCCTGAAACGCTTCCCGGGCCTCACCCTGGAGGACTTCGCCGACGGGGTTAACGCCCTGCCGCAGTACGCTCACCGGCGGGCCAACTGGGAACTGCTGATGGAGTTCCCGCCGTACGAGCCGGAGATGGAAAAAGCCGAGCAAGAGTGGCGCAAGGCTTTCGCCAACGGCAAGACCTTTGCTGACTGCACTCTGGCGCCGGCCAATACCTACCCGGTCTACGACGCGGGCAGTGATGATCTACACACCCTGGTTGGCGACTTGAACGCTTGCCTTGCGGCCAACGGCGAAAAACCGATCAAAAACGTCAAGTACGGCAAAATGGCACGGCTGGTGGCCCACTACCGGGCGCAGTTTAATGGCGAGCGTATGGCGGTGGACTTCTCCGCAGCAGGTGCCCGGGCCTGGTATGAGAAAGGCCGCCACTTCTACTGGGCCAGACGCGGGCAGTTGAACTTCTCCTGCGCCAACTGCCACGTGCAGAACGTCGGTAACAGCATTCGCGGCGACGTGCTGAGCGCGGGCCTTGGCCACACGGTCGGTTTCCCGGTCTACCGCACCCAGTGGGCCGTGGCCGGTAAGCCCTGGGGCACTGTGCATCGTCGCTACGCCGGCTGCATCAAGCAGCTCCGGGCCTCGCCGTTCAAAACCCAGGGCAGCGAGTACAAGGCGCTGGAGTACTATCAGGCCATTATGAACACCGGTGTGCCGCTCAAAGTGCCCAGCCAGCGCCAGTAAGGATAGTGCCGTCCACCGAAAAGCCTGGCTGTTACGGCCAGGCTTTTTTCCCGTAGCCGCGAGGCGTAATAGCACAAAGACGCCACTTGCCGAGCGGCAGGCAGTAAGCACTACTGACCTGGTTCTGGCGCAATCCTGCGGGAGAAAGAAGATGAGCTTGAGCCGCCGTGAATTTATCCGCCTGCTGGCTGCCGCCGGCGCTGCCGGCATGGCCCTGAACGGCCGTATCTCGGCGGCAGACGACGATGCCGCCTACGACCTGCCCCCGTTTGGCAACCTCTCGCTGCTGCATTTCACCGACTGCCATGCACAGTTATTGCCGGTCTACTTCCGTGAACCCAGTTTCAATATTGGTATCGGTGCGGCTTTTGCTAAGCCGCCGCACCTGGTGGGCCAGAATTTCCTCGAGCACTTTGACCTGGTCATGGGCTCGCGCGAGGCCTATGCCTTCAGTTGCTTGGATTTCGAGACCATGGCGCGCAAGTACGGCAAAGTCGGCGGTTTCGCCCACCTCGCGACGCTGATCAAGCGCCTGCGTGCGACTCGCCCCAACAGCCTATTGCTGGACGGCGGTGACACCTGGCAGGGCTCGGCTACGGCACTGTGGACTAACGGGCAGGACATGATCGACGCCTGCAAACTGCTGGGGGTGGACATCATGACTGGCCACTGGGAGTTCACCTACGGCATGCAGCGCGTACAACAGATCATCGAGCAGGAGTTGCCACCGATGGAGTTCCTGGCCCAAAACGTGGTGCTGACCGAGGACGCCGCCTTCGATGACAAGCCCGCTTTCGACCAGGATTCAGGACAGGTGTTCAAGCCCTACACCCTCCGCGAGGTCAATGGTGCCAGGGTCGGCATCATCGGTCAGGCCTTCCCCTACACTACGCTGGCCAACCCCCGTTACATGATCGAGGACTGGAGCTTCGGCATTCGCGAGCAGCAGTGCCAGGCCATGGTTGACGCGGTCAAGGCGCAGGGCGCGCAGGTGGTCGTGGTGCTCTCACACAACGGTATGGATGTCGACCTCAAGATGGCGAGCCGCGTAACTGGCATCGACGTGGTGCTGGGTGGCCATACCCATGACGGCATGCCAACCCCGAGCGTGGTCGGCAACGCCGGCGGCAAGACGCTGGTGATCAATTCCGGTTCCAACGGTAAGTTCCTATCGGTCATGGACCTGGACGTGCGTGACGGCCGGGTCGCGGACTACCGCTTTCGCATGTTGCCGGTGTTTTCCAACTTGCTCGCGCCCGATCCCCAGATGGCGGCCCTCATCGAGAGAAAGCGCGAACCCTTTAAACAGCAGCTGGAGAAAATCCTGGCTACTACCGAGTCTACCTTGTACCGTCGCGGCAACTTCACCGGGACCTTCGATCAGGTGATCGTCGATGCGCTGATTGAGGTGCGTGGTGCCGATCTTGCTTTCTCGCCAGGCTTTCGCTGGGGTACCAGCGTGTTGCCGGGTGACCCCATCACGGTGGAGCGACTGATGGACCAGACCGGGATCACCTACGCCAAGTCCACGTTGACCGAGATGAGCGGCGAGACCATCAAACTGGTGCTGGAAGATATCGCTGACAATTTGTTCAATGTCGACCCCTACTACCAGATGGGCGGTGACATGGTACGCGTGGGCGGTCTGCGGTATGCCATCAATCCGAGCGCCGCCATCGGCAGCCGCTTGTCGGACCTGGAACTGGCCGGTAAGCCGCTCGAGCCCACCCGTACTTATAAGGTGGCTGGCTGGGCCAGCGTCAATCCTCAGCCCGATGACCTACCCGAGATCTGGGATGTAGTTGCCGAGTACTTACGCGACCGCAAAGTGATCCGTAATGTGGTCGCGAACGTACCCAAGGTTAAGGGCATTACCGGCAATCCAGGGTATCTTGCCCTTTGACCCGCTGACCGGCTACTCGCCCGGCCGGCACATTGCATGGTCGGATGATTTTGTCTTATGGTCGTGGCCATGCTTGGCCTACCCCAGACATTGCTGTGCGCAGTTTGCCTCTGGTACCGCCGCAAGCCGGTAGGCTTATCGGTGGCTGGACAACGCGGTAGCCGTGGCGATAACCGGCAGCAGCGAGCACTTGGCGTCGTAGCTGGCTCTGTGCCGCACTTCCGGGTTCCTCTACTGCTACTGTTTGCTCGGTTGTCATGAGCCAGCGCCAGGATTGGGATCCGGCACGTTACGCCCGCAATGCCCGTTTCGTCTCAGACCTCGGCGCCCCCGCGTTGGCATGGCTTAACCCCCGGCCCGGCGAGCACATACTGGACTTGGGTTGTGGCGATGGTACGCTGACCGCGCAGATCGCACGAAGTGGGGCCCAGGTGATCGGAGTGGACGCATCCCCTGCCATGGTGGCGGCGGCCCGGGCGGCGGGGCTCAGCGTACGCTTGCTCGATGGTAAGGACCTGGACTACCGTGGCGAATTCGATGCGGTATTTTCAAACGCAGCGCTACATTGGATGACTGACGCCGAAGCCGTCCTGCGGGGGGTCAAGGCGGCGCTCAAGCCAGGTGGGCGGTTGGTGGCGGAATTCGGTGGCGGTGATAACGTGGCGCAGGTGGTTGCTGCCATCACCAGCGTGCTTGCACGCCACGGCCTGTCGGCTGCCGAACGTAACCCCTGGTATTTCCCCAGCGATTTGGAATATCGTGAGCTGCTGGAACGGCTTGGTTTCGTGGTCCAGAGAATCAGCCTGCACCCACGGCCGACCGTGCTACCGGGTGATCTGCTGGAGTGGCTGCAGCTATTCGCCAGCCCGTTCCTGGCCGATCTGGCTGAGGCGGCGCGCAACGCGCACCTGCGGGAGGTGCGCGATCTGCTGGCACCCACGCTGTGTGACAACAGCGGCCGCTGGACAGTCGATTATGTGCGTTTGCGTCTGCACGCCTGCCGGCCAGCCTAGGCCAGGCTGGTGAGCCGGCGCGGCGGGCGATTCAACGGTGTGAGCCTTTTTCTTCGTGGGCAAGGTCAATCACCCGGGCCGCAATTTCTGCGTAATTCTGGCGGTAGCCGGCCAGTACGTGATCAGTTTCCGGGGTGAAGTAGTCCTTCGGGTCGATGCCGCTCTGGCGCTCCTGGGCGATGAACTGGCGCTGCATCTCCAGCATCTTCTGGATCAATTCCTGTTTTTCACTCATGTCGTAGTTCCTTACTTGCTCTCAGGCTAATGGTAATCGGCCGGGGTCGGTGCTGTCAGGTAGCAGCCGGTTGTCGGCAGTCGTCCCGGGGCAGCCCAGCGGCTCAGACAGCGCTGCAATGTCCTTATGCGGCACGAAGATACCGCAGCCAACTTTGCGGCCGGACCCCAGCCCCGATTGCTGCAAGGCAAGGGACTCGCTGGCTTTTAGTTCGGCCAGCAGCAGGCTACGGGTGGCAATCGGCCCGTCCGGGGTGCTGATCCAGCGTTGCCGGCCGCACAGCATCTGACTCGGCCCGATCGCCAGGTGCTCGAGTTGCCCGGCAGTGTGTGCCAGAAAAGCATCCTCGTCCTCGGTGTCCGGCGTGATCATCATGTAGTGGGCAAAGACGCTCGGCAGTGGGACCAGCATGCGGACCCTGGCATCGCCGATGTCGATGGCGTGCCCGGCTATGTTTAGGCTTTGTCCGCACAGTTGCCGCCCCGCGGCCAACTGTTTCCGGCCCAGGCGCAGCACCAGACGCATGCGCTGCGACAGTTCAATCATGCCTGCTGGGCCTGGGCGCTGCCAGCCATTGATCGAGGCCGCGCCGTGGATGAGGTGCAGGCCGGCCACCGGGTCGTCTTCGAACCAGGGCAGCGCTGCGGCGATGGCCCTCGACAGAGCCCAGCCATGATCGGCTGGCAGGCGGCGCCCGCTGAGAGCAAAGACCAGGTCGACCACCTCATCGTTCACCAGCAGCGGTGCAGCGGTGGGTTGTTGCTGACGGTACACGGGTCTGTCCGGGGTCGATCAGTGCAGCGACAATGTCGGCGTTACTGCCGCACCAAGGTTGGCACTGAGATAAACCCCCTGTTGCCGGTATTTCACTGACCGGTACTCATTGGCGCACTGGCTCGGCTGCGGCAACAGTTGGAGCGATGGCATGGTGAAATCGGCCGCGGTAGAGCAGTCGACCATGCTGTGCGTCCAGCGCATCGGTGAATGCTTCGCGCCGGTGCGGCACGTTGTTGCAGACCATACCCTCACCCGGGGTCAGGCGGCGGCGAACGACCAGGTCGCGGTTCGTCTCCAGGACGCTGGCCAAGGCCTGCGCTGCCTCACCGGTGCAGCCATCGCCCTTCCAGAGAATATTGCGCTTGCGCTCCGTATAGCGCATGAAAAGATTCCGGCCTTCCCAGAAGAACACCGGTCCGCTGCAGACGCCACGGACTTTGCCGCCAGCATCATCGTTTAGCGGGATCGTCATGGCATCGGGGGCTGACAACGCGTGGACGTAGGCCGGATCCAGCCGATAGAGCAGGCCGTAAATGATCTGGTGATCGATCGCCTCCAGGGTGCCGCCACACGCCGCGTTGCGGACACAGTGCAGCACCATGCTACGGACGGTGCGCCTCGGCGGGTGGTAATAGCCGTCGGTGTGCCAGTTGAGGCGTTGGTTGGTGTAAGGAATGTAGCGCTGGTGTAATGCGGTGCGTTTGACTTCGAGTTCAGTTAGGCCGTCGTCGGCCGCACACAGGTTAGCGTCCGCACGGCCCAGTTTGAGCTGGCTCGCCAGCGCCAGTACGGCCGGGCGTTTAACTTGGGCCGGCTGCTGGCAGCGGTAGATGGCCATGTTGGTCCGGGCGACGCGCTCGAGCAGGGCCCGGTGCTCGGCGCCGCTCAACCGCGCAGGGTCTGCGATGTCGACGACCAGGTCATCGACGGTTGTACGATAAAGGGCAATCCGGGCATCGAGTGAGCGTTCGACCGCGCCGGGCGCAAACGGCGGTATGCCCGTGTGGGCGGGGGGCTGTTGGCTGGGGACGGGCATCGGTTCAACGGCTGGCGGGGGTGGGACTGCGCGACGATTCTAGCCGCAGCCACCGCCCTGGCAACTCTCCCATTGGGTCGGCGGGTGCACGGCAGTACGATTTGGCCGGGCCCTGGCAGAGCCGCCGGGCTGACCCGCACGAGGCTGATTGGCTTATGTCACTGATTTCGTGAAACTTTCTCGAGTCTATTTCTGAGTCTGCGAAAACGCTGTTTGTGCACTGCAAAAAAAACCCTATCCCGATGGGGATAAACGTGGATTTCGCCACCCATACCCTCTCGGGGAATGGTGTGGATCGAGCGCCTGCATACAATTATTCCTTGCGCCGGGCGCTCGGGACGCGCTTGGGTAGCGGCACTGCCCCCGGCTGACCCTGGGGCGTGGCTTCTGTGGTTCTGCCCGGTGCGGGGCTCGAACACGGGGGCTTCGAGTACAGGAGCCCTAGACGCAGACCTCAAGGAGAACCATCCCCATGGCTGACAGCAGACAACACCAGACGCCGATGCTTGACGAGCTGGAGCATGGCTCCTGGCCGAGCTTTGTATCAGGTATCAAGCGGCTCCGAGATCAGCACCCACAAGCACGTATCAATGGCATCGCCAACGACCTGCTGGGCCAGTTGGAGCATTCCTACGAGACCCGTAAAGGCTACTGGAAAGGTGGCACGGTCAGCGTTTACGGTTACGGCGGCGGCATTATTCCACGATTTTCGGAAGTCGGTCAGCAGTTTCCTGAATCCAGAGAGTTCCATACCGTTCGGGTGCAGCCACCTGCCGGCAACCACTACACCACTGATATGTTGCGCCGGCTTGCGAACAGTTGGGAGAAGTGGGGTTCAGGCCTGGTGACTTTCCACGGCCAGAGTGGCGATATCATGTTTATCGGTGCCACCACCGATAACACGCAGCCCTTCTTTGACGAGATCAATGATTACGGTTTTGACCTGGGCGGGGCCGGCCCGGCTGT
>JASLLH010000189.1:0-1882 GCA_030747115.1 Arenicellales bacterium | reverse complement strand
TGGTATTGGAGGTGCCGGCTGGCGAAGCCAGCACCGTGACAGATGCGCTGGTGGAACTGATGAGTGGCGTCGCTACGCTCAAGGTGCCGCTCAAGGTCGATGTTGGCATGGGCGACAACTGGGCCCAAGCCCACAGTTAAGCAATGTCAGCTGGGCCCGGTCATGGGACTGTTCCCGAGCAGTTCCACGATGTGTTGGCGCGCTTCTTCGACGCCGGTGCCGCGGGTGGCAGAAAATAGTTGTATCTTGAGGTGGGGCATGTTGGCGAGCCCGGTGCGGGTTTGTGTCAGTGCTGCCATCGCCGCACTGCGACTCAACTTATCACTCTTGGTCAGCAGCACGTGGACGGGCAGGTCATTGGCTGCACACCAGTTAAGCATCTGCAGATCAAGCATCGTCGGCTGCCGGCGGCTGTCAACCGGCAGCACCAGGCCACGCAGCGAGACCCGCTCGGCAAAGTAGCGCTGCAGGGTCTTCTGCCAGTGTCTTTGCAACTCGCGCGGCACCTTGGCAAAACCGTAACCCGGCAGGTCCACCAGCCGGTGCTGATCGTCAAGGCGGAAGAAGATGATCTGCTGGGTCCGACCCGGCGTCTTGCTGGTGCGGGCCAGCCCGCTGCGGCCGGTAATGGCGTTGATCGCGCTCGATTTACCGACGTTAGATCTGCCGGCAAACGCCACTTCACTGCCGCTGTCCTCAAACCAGTCGCGTGGCCGGTGGGCAGCACCCAGGTACTCGGCCTGGCGCAGCAATTTCGTATCGCAAGGTACGGTTTTCACAAGGTATAATCGCGCGGTTCGATTTGCCGGGATAGTTGCCGGGCTAGGAGCAGTTTAATGAAATGGCTGACGTTGAGTATCACTATAGCCATTATGGCGGCGTTTCCGGGCAGCGTGTTGGCCGCAGGAGACGCTGGGGCAGGGCAACAAAAAGCGCAAGTCTGTGCGGCGTGTCACGGCCTCGACGGTAACAGTGGCGGCAAGGATTTTCCCTCGTTAGCTGGCCAGGTGCCCGGCTTTATTGCGCAGCAACTGGCGAAATTCAAGTCCGGTGAGCGGGTCAGCGCCCTTATGGTCGGCATGGGGCAACTGCTGAGCGCGGCGGACATGGCGGATCTCGATGCCTGGTACGCCTCCCAGACACTGGCCCCCCGGGCTATCAGCGAGGCCCAGTTGGAGACTGCACTCGTGGGTCAGGAACTCTTCCGCGGCGGCGCCAAGCAGTATGCTGTACCCGCCTGTATGGCCTGTCACGGCCCAGATGGGCACGGCGTGCCAGTCAACTACCCGCGCGTTGCGGGCCAGTGGCCCGAGTACCTGGAGAGCCAACTACTGGCTTTCAAGTCAGGTGAGCGTGCCGATCCAGTCATGGGGCCCATCGCCTTTCGCCTGTCGGCAACGCAGATTCGGGCCCTAGCATTGTATATGTCAGGCCTGCAGTAACAGCGGGCCCACCGGCTACAGCCGTGTGCCCGGGTTTGGGCAGCACCGGCTTTGCTGCAGGCGGCCCGGGTGACCCTCAGCGTATACTGCAGGACAGTTCCAACACGAATCACAGTCATGAGCGCGGAAAAACTCTGGGGTGGACGCTTCAGCGACAGCACCGATGCCGTGGTGGAGGCGTTCACCGCGTCTGAGCATTTTGATCGCCGGCTGGCCCAGTACGATATCACCGGATCCATCGCCCATGCCCGCATGTTGTGCCAGTGCGGTGTGCTGACAGCAACTGAGCGCGATGCCATTGTCGAGGGCCTTGATGCCGTTGCCAGGGAGATCAGTGACGGCAGTTTCGAGTGGTCAGCGGGCCTCGAGGACGTACACATGAACATCGAGGCGCGATTGACCGCTCTCGCCGGGGAGGCTGGCAAAAAACTGCACACGGC
>JASLLH010000188.1:0-1891 GCA_030747115.1 Arenicellales bacterium | reverse complement strand
TTCCGAGGGGGCGCGTTTTCTGGCAGTCCACGACCTCGCATTACTGGTGCAGCGGAATCGACATGGCGTAACTGTGGTGCAGCTACCGCGGCTGGCACTGGAAGCCCGCTTTGGCAACGATACCCAGCAGGTCTACCTCGGCCGGCAGGACGGGCATGATTTCTTCGTTGCCTTGCTCGAGTCTGGGACAACCGCGCCGGACGAGGAATTTTCCGACTTGCGCACCCTCGCCGGCATGCTCGATGAAGCGCAGGCTGCGCTGCTGGGATATGCCCGAGCCATGGCGGTCTGGCACCGGAGCCATGGTTACTGCAGCCGCTGTGGTTCGACCACGATCTCGCGCCACGGTGGGCATGTCCGCGAATGCCTCAACCGCGAGTGTGGCCACTTGCATTACCCGCGCACTGATCCGGCCATAATCGTGCTGGTGGAAAAGGGGGAGCGGGCCCTGTTTGGCCGCAAGAGCGAGTGGCCACCGCACCGCTATTCGACCATTGCCGGTTTCGTCGAACCAGGTGAAAGTGCCGAGCAGGCGGTGGTGCGGGAAGTCGCAGAGGAGACCGGGGTCGAGGTCATTGCCGCAAACTACCATTCCTCGCAGCCCTGGCCTTTTCCTGGTTCGCTGATGCTGGGCTATTCGGCGGTCGCCGGCAACGACCGGATCTGTCGCAACGACAACGAATTGGAGGACGCCCTGTGGCTCGACCGCCAACAGGTCAGCGAGCGGATGGCGGTCGGTCGCTTTAAGCCGCCGCCTGTTATTTCAATCTCTTTTCGGCTAATTGAAGACTGGTTCGACCGCGAGTCGGATACCCCGCTGCGGGCAGTGTGCCAACAGACCGGGTAGCGAAAACCGTGCATGGTTGCACTTACGCGCGACACCGTTACAATGGCGCTTGGGTGATGCGACACAGATGTATGCATCTGCCCGTATGTGTAGTCACCATTGTGGAGGAGTTATGTCGGATCGGCATACTGGAACCGTTAAGTGGTTCAATGAGCGCAAAGGCTTCGGCTTCATCGAGCAGGAAAATGGAGACGATGTTTTTGTACATTACCGTGAAATCCGTGGGGAGGGTTTTAAGACCCTGGCTGAAGGCCAGAAGGTCGAGTTCACTCTCATCCCACGGGACAAGGGCCCTGCTGCAGAAGACGTCGCACCCGTCGACTGATTGATCCCCGGCGGGTCATGCGGCCCCACCAGCCGCCACCCACCGTTGTCAAATCTCTGCTGCTCACTGGGTGCTTAGGCGCCCCGTGCGGCTCGTGCTGTGCAAATCCCACCGGTTGTTTTCTATTTGACTGTTGCCAAAACCTATTGTGCTGACACGGCTTCGCATTGCGATGGTGTTGGGCAGCACCTGCGGTGCTGCCATCGGTACTGCGCCGCGCCAACCGCTCGATAGCAACTTTCTCAACTGAGTTCTGCCAGCACTCCGGCTGCCGCCTGAATGGTACGCTCTATCTCGGCATCACCATGAGTGGCGGAGACGAAGCCGGCCTCATACGCAGAAGGCGCGAGGTAAATACCGGCATCGAGCATGCCGTGGAAAAAAAACTTGAAGCGCTCTGCATCACAGGCCATGACCTCGCTGAAGCGGGTGATGGGCTGACGGTCAGCGAAGAACAGACCGAACATGCCACCGACCGCTTGGGTGACCAGCGCCACGCCCGCCGCATCCGCTGCTGCAGTCAGGCCCCCAGTCAGCTGACGGGTCTTGGCGCTGAGCGTATCGAAAAAGCCCGGTGTCAGAACTTTTTTTAATGTGGCAATGCCGGCGGCCATGGCCAGGGGGTTGCCCGACAACGTGCCCGCCTGGTAGACGGGGCCCAATGGTGCCAATTGCGCCATGATCTCCTGCCGACCACCAAACGCACCGACCGGCATGCC
>JASLLH010000187.1:0-1917 GCA_030747115.1 Arenicellales bacterium | reverse complement strand
CGCTGATGCACGCTGCAGTGGGTGGTGATGCCGCTATCGTACAAGCCCTGCTCGTGGCCGGGTCTGAGGTTAATGCTGTGGCGGGCACCGGTTGGACTGCGCTGACTCTGGCGGCGGTCAAGGGTCACGCCGGGATAGTGACGATCCTGCTCACAGCCGGCGCCCAACCCAATCCACCAGATATCTATGGCTGGACGCCGCTGATGCGTGCAGTGGAGCAAAAACGTCTGGCGGCCGTCCGCGCACTAACCGCAGCGACCGGCATCGATCTCGATGCACACAACGACGATGGGGTCACAGCCCTGCACCGGGCTGCAGCCTTGGGCTTCGTGGAGATCGCCCGGGCTCTGATTAAGGCTGGAGCAGACCGGTCGGTGTTGGACCAACGCGGCAGGACTCCGCTTGATTATGCCCGCGAGGCTGGTCACCGGGAGTTGCTGTCGGAACTGTCGGGCTAGCCTGGCTCAGCAGAACACCTGCTTGTTACAGTAACTGCTAAGCGGTGTCACGCGGCTGCCGCCTTCGACCGGCTGGCGGATTGCCTCGGTCCTGAATTCCAACTGCAACCGATGCCAGAACTGCTCGAAGTAGCGGCCGAACATAGGTTGTCCGGCTACGCCCACGGCAAATAGAGCATCGCTTGCCGGCTCGTACTCCAGCAGGATGGCAGCCAGCGGTTGTGGCGCCGGGCCGCCGAGGACCCGCGCTCCCTGTGCTGGATCGTACACACTACCTTCCGAGCAGCAGTAGATCACGCCGGCACGGCGCTGCAAGCGTTGCTCGTTACCCGCAAACTGGACCTCCTCTGGCCGGTAATTGATGAAACTGACCTGGGCCGAGGGATGGCTCATCTTGTGGGCGCAGATAGCGGAGAACGAGACGATGGAGTGGTCAGGGCCGGTTCCGCCAGGCCAGTGATAGGACCTGCCGTTTTCTGTTCTCAAGGTGGTGCCACCAATGACCGGGCGGTCCAGGCGGATTAGAAAGCAGGGCGTTGCTACGAAGGGATAGAAGAACAGGTAGTTTTCGTTGGTTGCGAGCGAAGATGCGGCCAAGGTATTGCCGTGTTCATCGAGAAGTTGTACCCGCTGGTAAAGTATGCCCTCGCTGATGAGGCCAGCGAGGCCTTCGGGGCTCGCGGCAACTGCAGCAGCGCTAGAGGCGCACAGCTTAACGAAGTGTCGTCGGTCCTGGCGGGGTGTCTTGGGCATATCTCCCCTTTGTTGCAGTTTGTAGGCGTAATACCAGGTGTTGCCCTGGCATGCGCTCCTGGCCGGCCGGTGACAGGCCGGATTGCGTAGCAGCATGATAAGATAGTTCAGCGTTGCTGCACAGTATCCCTGCTCATCTCGCCACCTGCCAGGCTGGCATCGACTGTTGTGAACAGTGGGGCCGATAGGTGAAATAAAGGCGTCTGAACCTTATCAAAGTCAACGGAGATAATTTCAGCACCGAAAAGAGGGTTAATGCAAATGGGAAACGAACGAAAAAAGCACAGAAAAGAAAAGAAAAAACCTAAACAACCGAAGAAGTAGCGCCTCTGATGAGAACGACAGCTTGGTTCAAGTCGTCTTTGTTATTCTCGGATAAGTTCAAGAAGGCATGGTTCTATGCCGGGGTAATTATCTTTCTAGGTTGTTTGGTTTGGACTATCTACCTTTCCTTTTAGATAAAAGATCCGCACCCTTTGTTATTTTTGGGCTCCAGCGGGTTGCGCGAATTTCGGTCAGATTTTCAGCATAACGAAATTGTATTCAGCAACGAGCCACCACACTTGTATTTGATTACCATTACCTCGATTTGTTACTAAATTCCAGCCTTTGGGATTTTCCACGGTTGTAGCCATCGGTATCAACGTACCCGATGTGCTCACCTTGTATGTACAATGAGTTGTAGAAAGTCAGCCTAAGGAGAGCA
>JASLLH010000186.1:0-1967 GCA_030747115.1 Arenicellales bacterium | reverse complement strand
CACGGGAGGGTCAGGTATCTGGCGCAATAATCGAGGGTAATGTGGGTCGGTCAACCCAACCACGGTAGCAGCAGTGCACTTGAGCCAAGCGCGGTCCCGCGCCACTGCTTGTGCATCGCAAAAGCTCTTCATCATCAGCCGGCCCGACCCAGGCAACCGCGCAGCGCTCGAAATTCTGGAAAGATCCGCAGTCAGTGCGCGGGCAGGATCCGGATAACGTTCCAGTAACAGACGCTTGGCGCCATCGGGCAGGCGGCTGCGGGCAACACGCAGCCAATCCAAACATTGTGCGTCCATGACAGACCCTCCTTGGTCGTTTGGGTGAGGCTGCGGCTTCAGTCGCAGTCCTTCGTAGCACTGTCATCCTGGAGGGCCGCATCCTTGCGCCGCCAGGAACAAGCGGTTCAAACGCCCGGGCTGACTACTCTGTCGTTGCGGTGCAAGGCGCGAATTGATTCGAGGACCAGCGCGTAACTCACCCGCCTAAATACCCGGAAAACGATCAGTTGGCCAGACACATCCTCTGGCAGAGTGTTGAACTCGCCACTGAGATAGGCGGGTCGATACGGTGAAAAACCGCTTCCAGCGCTCTGAAACTTCGCCAAATTCAGGCCAAGCCAACTCTGTGCCCCGCATAAAATTCGGGTATGGACAATTTTCGATTCGGCAATCGACGGCCTGCATGAATTTCCAGCAAAGGCCGGGCGGATCGGTTCAACGGACGTAAGCACGGTTTTTTCCGGTCGCAGTATGTTCAGCATATCCCCGGCCTGAAGCCCATCGGCACTGCCGACCGATACCACCACGACCGACATTAAACTCAGCTCATTAATATTACCCAGGGTGCTGACGATATGGCCGGCAACCGCTTGTCTGGGTCTTTGGGGATAAAGAGACGGCAGGCCGATCTCTGCGTTTTTTGGAATCAAGCGGTCCCCCGGCCCCACTTCCTCAGTACTGCTCAGCATCTCCAATTTAGCGATCTGGTCGGAATTGCGGCCGCGAGTATCGGCCACCAGCAGCCGAGCAGTTCCCAGGTTTCTGGCGGCCACACCGAGCAATTCGCTACTGACCGGATCGGTGAAAGCTTCGCCAGGCCGGTAGACCTGGTACAAACCGTTAGGTGATGGCGGCAGCCTCTCGGCGAAGAAACGGCTGAACTGTCCCAGCAAGTTATTCCCGTCAACTCCGGCTATCACTTGGCCCGCGTACAAGGCGTCGCGCTCATCCAGCACCTGGGGATCGGACAGAAACGGCCGAATTGCGTGAGGCGGAATAACGAGGGGGATACGTTCATGGGTGCTGGCCCGCACCTGCGGGCTGAGTTTTGCCACCGGCAGAACCTTGGCCCGGGTGGCAGCGTCAATGCCGCGTGTAAGTAGCAATACCTGGCCAACTTGCAGGGCACCGGCATCAGCCAACTGCGGGTTCAACTGCAATAGTTCCGGCCAGTGCCCGGGCTCGTCCAGAAAACGCGACGCGATACTCCAAAGGGTGTCACCTGGCTGGACCGTATAGAACGCAGGTGCCGCGGGGTCATCGGCTCCAGCAAAACCCGCCTGGAAGGAGACCAAAATCAGCAGGAGAACAACCTGAGCGAGCGCCGCCCGCACGACCCTGCTAGCGCTGCCCAGAACGCCACGCCCGGTCGCGCGCGAGCCGAAGTTCCCGATACCGGGACCTTCGCCGCCAGCGAATCCGTTAGAATCGGCCTGCATTCAAATCGCGCCCTTTGCAATCCATTGTAGCCTACGGCTGGTTGTAGTCTACGGCCAGTTGGGAGCGCGATCCAAGCGAACCAGATCACAAAATCCCCAACCCCCCCCGGGGGGGACTGCCATGGCCCTGCTCGAAATTCTGATCTACCCCGATCCCAGGCTGCGTAAAAAGGCCCTGGCTGTCGAGACGGTCGACCGGAAAATCAGCACCCTGGTCGATGACATGGCCCAAACCATGTATGCCGCGCC
>JASLLH010000185.1:0-2105 GCA_030747115.1 Arenicellales bacterium | reverse complement strand
GGCCATCAGTGTGATGTCACTCTGTTCGGGCTTGGTTGGCATTCCCGTACTCGGGCCCGCCCGCTGGCAATCAACCAGCACCAGTGGGATCTCGGCCATGCCTGACTGCCCGATAGCTTCCTGCATCAGTGCAAGACCCGGCCCGGAGGTTGCAACCATCGCCCGGGTACCGGTAAGCGCGGCACCGATAGCCATATTAGCCGCCGACAGCTCGTCTTCAGCCTGCTGAACGACTCCACCGAAACTGGGAAGCCACTTCACCAACCACTCCATGATCTCGGTTGCAGGCGTAATTGGATAGCCGGCAAAGAAACGCCCCCCGGCAACAGCAAAACCGAAGGCCACGGCCTCGTTTCCGGTAATCAGCATCTGTGGGCCACAATCGGTACTGACGATCCTATACAACCCCTGGTCGGCGGTCAGCCCAGCCTGGTCGGCAAGCTCATGGCCCACTGCCAGTGCCTCAAGGTTGTATCCCAGCGCCTGGGCGCCGCGCCGTGCAAAGCGCTTCTCGAAAGAATTTCGCACATCGCTGTCATCAAGGCCGATCAGGCGCCCGATAACGGCCGAGGAGATGCTGTTTTTGTAGAGATCACGTCGAAAATTTCGTATCGCGTGACGGCTGAACGGGATACCTATGACCCGCGTACCGTCCGCAATACCGCTGTCTGCTGGCAGACTGCCACCAGAATTGTCGTAAATCACGATGCCGTGCTGATTGAGACGGTGAACGTGCTTGGCGACCGCCAGCGCGTCAAAAGCAAGCAGCAGGTCAACTTCACTGCCTGTGCAGAGGCGCTCCCTGCTTGAAACCCGTAACGTGGCCGCGACGATGCCACCCTTGATACGCGACAGTACATTGCGCTCTGTGTAAGCTCGCAGGCCTGCCGAACGTAACACGTCGGCAAGAATGCTGATGACGGTCAAGGAACCATCACCGCCCTGTCCCAGGACGACGACATTGAAATCCTCGAGGTGCGGTTTCGAATGGCTCATTAAGCGCTATCCCCGCTCTTTGGCTTGGCCTTTTTCTTTTTTGGCGGTGGCGGTGGCAGTGGTCGCCAGTCTTTCGCCGAATTGCCCTCCTCCCAGCCCCGGTAGTAGTGCTTGGGGTCGAGATTTCCGATCGCTTCACGCTCCAGGTGGGTCGGCATAAGGGCGGGTAAGGGGCGGTTGCGCTTGTACCTGGATAGTCGAGTTAGGATTTCTTTGGACTTGGGCTCTTCGTCGAGTTCTTTGGTCTCTACCCAGCCAGCCTCGAGTAGCGCCTGCCAGGCTCTGTGCCCGGCCGTGCTCCGGATGACTGCAAAAGTCCAGCCGTCGAGCCCGATGCCACCGAGGCCGATGTCCGCATTATCTGCCGCGTAATCCATACAATAAAGACAAGCAGGTCGGGCAAACTTCCCAAAAGCTTTCAGCGAGCGGGTTTCTTCGCGGCCATCGCGCAACTTGATTTCCAGACGTCCCTTGATATTGATATTTGCGATATCACGTTTTGCCACCTGTAGATCTTCGGCCAACCAGTCTATGCCCTGCTCAGTAAAGGCCTCGGAGCAGAACAGGCCGATCACCAATCCAATATTCTCCCGATACCACTCAGCCACATCCAGACGAATACTCGAGAATTGCTGCTGACGTACTCCATCCACCTGACAGGGAACGCCCACCACGGCCAATGGGCTGATGTTCTTTTTCATCGCCTCCACCAGGGTCAGGGTGTTCGGCTGGTAGGTATAACGCGAGCGCGCACTGATCAGCACATCTTCGGGCGTGGTCGCCAGCCTGGCGTAGCCCATCTGCGGGTTGTCCGGATCTTCGTTGCCGACCACCATCCCCTTTATTGTCCCGGTCTGCATGCCATGAATTCCCAGTGCCGAGCAGATACCGCCATCCTGCGCTTCATTGAGGATGAATTCTCTGGTTGTCCGCGCAAGCACACCATAGGCATAAGGCCCGAAACCCTCATCGATGCTGGGTTCCTGTAACTCGATCTGCCGAGTCAAGTCCTGGTCAGTTGGGCGCAACACCGGACACACGTCAACGCACAATTCGCAAAAAACACAAGCACTATTCCAGGTATCTTTCGGTTTTTCATTCTGGTAATC
>JASLLH010000184.1:0-2194 GCA_030747115.1 Arenicellales bacterium | reverse complement strand
ATCAGCCCGCAGGACGTGACTACGCTGGTGGCGCGCTTCCAGGTGGCGCCCGGTTACTACCTGTACCGGGAAAAACTGGACTTCGCCGTCGGCGCTGGTGCGATCCTGAGTCCGCTAACGCTGCCACCAGGGCAGCCCAAGCACGATGAGTATTTCGGCGAGGTGCTGATCTACCCCGAAGATTTCAACATCCACCTGCCGCTTATGCGCGTTGACGACACCGGACAAATCACCATCATCGCCCGCTACCAAGGTTGTGCCGAGCAGGGCCTTTGCTATCCGCCGGTCGAAAAGACTTTTACCCTGTCACTGCCGGCTCTGGTGGCTGATGCGCAGGCCGCGGCAACTGCCGGCAGTCCACCAACCACCAGTGTCGCGCTTATTGCTTACCTGGTGGCGGCTTTCGGGACCGGCTTGCTACTCAGTTTTACGCCCTGTGTGCTGCCGCTCATACCCATACTCGCAAGCAGCATAGTAGGCCAGGCCGGTGCCAACTATACCCGGGGGTTGATCCTGTCACTCACGTACGTACTCGGCACCGCAACCACCTATGCCGTGATCGGGGCGGTCGCCGGGGCCACCGGTGAACAGTTGCAGGCCTATTTCCAGAATATCTGGGCCATCGGCGCGATCGCCGTGATCCTAGCCCTGATGGCGTTGTCGATGTTTGGCTTCTACCAGCTGCAAATGCCAGCAATACTGCAGTCACGCCTGAACGAGGGCAGCACGCGTCTGGGCGGCTCACTGGGCATGACCTTCGTGCTGGGTGCCGTAGCCGCGCTGATTGTCGGTGCCTGCGTGTCTCCGCTTCTGATCTCGGTGCTCGGTATTGCTATTCTCAAGGGTGACCCGTGGCTGGGCGCGGCGTTGATGTTTGCCATGGCATTAGGTATGGGTGTCATCCTGGTCGCGGTGGGGGCCGGTGCCGGCTTTCTCGTGCCCCGCGCAGGCGCGTGGATGGAGCAGGTCAAACAGGTATTCGGAGTATTGCTGCTCGGCGTTGCGGTCTACCTGCTGGGAGCAGTACCAGTGGTGCCGGTATTGCTGCTGTGGTCGGCCCTGCTGATCATCACCGGCGTCTACCTGGGCGCCACTCAGGCCGTGCCGGCAGGAGCCAGTGGCTGGCGCTACCTGACAAAAGGTATTGGCACCTTGCTGCTGGTGTGGGGCGTGCTGGCCATGATCGGCGGCTTCAGCGGCAACCGCGATATCCTCAAGCCGGTCTCATGGCAAAACCTCGCCACGCTGCGCGGCACCCCGAGTCCAGATACGCCGGCCACAGCCCTGCACTTCACCCGCGTCCACAACCTCCCCGCCCTAGACGCCGAACTCGCTGCCGCGCGCGCTAACGACCAACCGGTGCTGCTCGATTACTACGCCGACTGGTGCAGCGACTGCCTGCGCATGGAGCAAACGACTTTCCAGGATCCATTGGTGATCCAGGCACTGGCGCCTTACCGGCTGCTGCAGGTCGATGTCACCGACCCGGCTGACCCCGCATCGCGCGCACTAAAACAGCGGTACGGAGTGTTCGGCCCACCGGCTATGCTGTTCTTTGACACGGTCGGCACCGAACTAACGGCTGCACGCCTGTATGGTTATCGCGGGCCGGCTGAGTTCGTGGCGCGGCTGCCGGCGTTCTGATCCAGTTTTGCCATGCAGGCCCGGCCGCGCGCACCCTTTCTAGCCCTACTTACCCTAGCGGCGCTGGCCGCTGGTTTGCTGGCCGCCCAGTTGCTACGCACCCCGGCTGTCACCAAACCGGCAACCGCACATACCCTGGTTGCATTCGAACTCGACACCAGTGATGGTGAGCGCTGGTCTTCCGGGAGTCTCGCGGGCAAGGCCGCCCTGGTAAATTTCTGGGCGACCTGGTGCGAGCCTTGTCGCACTGAGATACCCCTGTTGATGACGGCCCACACGCTGCACGCCTCGACTCTTGCAGTGGTGGGCATCGCGGTCGACGATCCGGCAGCGGTACGCCGCTTCGAGGATGAGAGCGGATTTGATTACACCTCGCTCATCGGCAAAAGCGAAGGCATGGACCTCATGGCCCAATATGGCAACACCGGGCAGTTGCCTTTTACCCTTTTTTTTGACGCCAGCGGCCAGTTGCGCCAGCAGAAAACGGGTGCACTGGCGTCAGCGGAACTCGATGCCTGGCTCAAGGCGCTGCTCTGACAACGGGCCAGAT
>JASLLH010000183.1:0-2208 GCA_030747115.1 Arenicellales bacterium | reverse complement strand
AAAACATAAAGGTGCGTGCAAAATGTAGCAGTGGGGGAAACTCAGTGGGCAAAAAGGTTATTGGTGTTCTCTATACTCTGTGGCACCCCTTGATCGAAACGCTGGCCACCAAGTGCATGGTGCGCTCGGGAATCGGGCGTGACTCTAGAGATGAAGAGCGTTGGTAATGGAACGCAAAGACTATATTGATGCCTTCGGGGCCGCGTCGCTGATCGGCTTTTCTCTGCTAATGGCCTTTAATCAAGTAGTAATCAAGGTTGTGAACGATGGGCTGCAGCCGGTTTTTTTTGCGGGCGTACGTTCAGCCGGTGCTGTGTTGTGCATCTGGCTTTGGCTACGGTTGCGCGGCCAGCGTCTGACGTTTGAGAAAGGAACAATCGGGGCCGGCTTCCTGATCGGCTCGGTGTTTGCGATTGAATTCGTCTTTTTGTTTCTGGCGCTCGACCTGACTACCGTGATCCGTACATCGGTGATCTTCTATTCCATGCCGGTCTGGTTGGCGCTGGCGGCGCATTTCCTGTTGCCGGGCGAACGGCTTACCGGGCCCAGGGCGCTGGGTCTGGTACTAGCCTTTGGCGGGGTGTCATTGGCGATCATTGATCGCGGCGCGGATGGGGGCGAGGCCAGCCTGGTCGGTGATCTATGTGCCCTGGCCGGGGCCCTTGGCTGGGCGGGCGTTGCATTGTGCGCGCGCAGCACAGCAATATCCCGTGTCAGACCGGAAATGCAGCAGTTCTGGCAGGTTATGGTTTCGGCTCCCGTCCTGCTGCTGGCGGCGGTCGTTTTCGGCCCGCCCTATGTGCGCGAACTCGAGCCCATTCACCTTTGGGGCCTTGCCTTCCAGATCGTAGTGGTGGCTTCGGCCGGCTTCACCTTCTGGTTCTGGTTGTTGTCGATCTATCCAGCTGCCGGCGTGGCCTCTTTCAGCTTTCTCTCACCCCTGTTTGGGGTAGCGCTCGGCTGGCTGATACTGGGGGAAACGATGAAGTCCAGCCTGATCGGGGCGGTGGTCTTGGTTGCGGCCGGGCTTATCCTGATCAACCGGACACAACCCAGCTCTGCATCCACAGCAGTCTGAAACTGGCCTGGGCCAACAGGCGGCCCGGAGCGCACGGGAGGCAGTGCGAGAGCGGGATTTTTCAGGGCCTCATGTGGCTCAAGCCTGCGAGCCGTCCACAACGTAGACCTCGACCGGGTCGGCAAAACCCTTCAACGCACGCTGGCCGAGGCTGGTGATGTGGTATTTGTCTTTGATGAAAAAGCCGGTGTCTTTTTCTATGACTACACTGCCTGGTTCGCCCCCGCTCTGCAAGCGTGCAGCGAGGTTGACCACGCTGCCGATCACCGTGTAGTCGATCTTTTCCGCCGGTCCGATATTTCCCACCGAGGCATAGCCAGTGGCAAGCCCGATTCTGATGGCGAAGGGGAAGCGGTTCTGTGACCGGTAGAGGCGGTCAAGTGCAATGGCCCGTTCCTGCATGCGCAGGGCGCAACGGGTCGCGCGCACTGCGCTGGTCAGGTTTTCGCCGTCATTTTCGAAAAACGCCAGGATGCCATCACCCAGGTATTTGTCCACGATACCGTCTTCGGCGAATATGATCGAGGCGGCATCACTGAAATGCGTTTCCAGCACATCCTGTATCTCCTGTGGATCGGCTTGGTCTGAGAAAGACGTGAAATCGACAATGTCGCTAAACAGTACCGTGATACGTTTTCGGTTACCGCCGAGTTTGAGCAGGCCCGGGTCACTCTTGATCCGGTCCATGAGTACGGGAGAGAGGTAACTTTTTAGGCTGCCCTCCAGAATCCCTTCGTAGTGTTCCAGCTGGGCATAACGATAAATGCTGGAAAATAGATAAACACCGACCAGCGGCAGCAGTACTGATAATACTGGTAACAGCCAGCCCGCTACCGCAAATGAGCCAAACGCGATAGCACTATAGAACACCAGCGAGCCGAGTGCGATAACGCCAAACCACACTGTGTTGAAACGCCAGGCAGCAAGCACCACCAAGGTGCAAAGCAGCAGTGCAGCTATAACCCCAAAGCCGTAGCCTACCGGTGTAATGAAGGCGCCGGCCAGTAGCGAATTGGCAGCATTGGACCAGATGTAAGCACGCGGAAACGCATTATCTAGTGGCATGGGGCTGATGTCGCCGTATTGGCTGTTTTGCGGCGAAGTGTCCGCTAGAAACACCAGTTTTCCAG
>JASLLH010000182.1:0-2253 GCA_030747115.1 Arenicellales bacterium | reverse complement strand
GTCAAGCGCATTGTCGTCGGTGAGTGTGGCCATGCCTGGCGCGTCGCCTACAGTTTCTGGAATACCCTAATCGGGCCATTCGACTTTCTGGATCCCGCTTACCCGGTGCCGCAACACATCTGTGAGTTCACCCATGACCTGCTGCGCAAGGGTGCGCTCAAGCTGGATCCCGAAGTCAATGACGACAAGGTGGTGACCTTCCACGACTCGTGCAACGTCTCGCGGGCTTCGCGCATGGGTGATACGCCGGGTGGCCAATTCACTATTCCCAGGGACATTATCCGAGCCGCCTGCAATCGTTTTGTCGATATGGCACCCGGGACCATTTGTGAGCACACTTTCTGCTGTGGCGGCGGCGGTGGGCTGTTGACCGACGATCTCGCGGAACTGCGCGTGAAGGGTGCCTTGCCACGGATGGCAGCGCTAAAAAGCGTGGTTGAGGAGGATGGGGTCACACATATGGCAGCAATCTGCGCTATCTGTAAAAGCCAGTTCACCAAGGTGCTGCCTTTCTACGGTATGGGTATGGACATGACCGTAAGCGTGCACCAGTTGCTGGGTGATGCATTGGTGTTCAACAGCGAACACTAGCCGGACCGAATACGAAAAAGTAACCCGGACGATGGCAACTCCTGCGGAAAATATGAAGAGCGCCTCTTTTCGCAAGTGCGAGAATGGGGAGTACGCGTGGAACGACTTCAAAGAACAGCTCTGCAAGGCTGACCACTCCCACAAGTGTTCTATTTATGTTCACCGTAGACCGCCATGCCAGGGTAGTTACCCCTCTGGTGAGGACATCTGTGGCTGAGGTATATCCAGGGGTACTGACGGTGCATGGTGGCCCGGCTCGATGGATATTGGCCCTGCTGGCAGGTATGTTGCTGGCCCTATCCGGCGCACAGGCGGATGTGGCTCGGCCGCAGATCCCCCCAGCCCGCGGCGAGCAGTGTGTAGAGCCGGTCGAGATCATGCGCCGCGATCATTTCGAGTTTTTGCGACACCAACGGAATCAGGCCATGCACCTCGGAGTGCGGGTGCTCCGCCACAGCCTGGCCGGTTGTATCGACTGTCACGCCAGCCGCGATGCACAAGGGCAGTTCCTGCCGGTAACGGCGCAGGGCCAGTTCTGCCAGGGCTGTCATGCCTATACTGCCGTAAAGATCGACTGTTTCAGTTGCCATGCCAGCGTGCCCGAATCTGTGGCCAGCCACGCACCATGAGCGGCTCACCGAAGGCCCGCGCCCGCCGAGAATTCCTTGGCCGTGCCAGCATTGGCGCTGCGCTGCTGGCACTAGCACCCGGCGTGCGGCTGGTCGAGTTGGTGGCGGCCAAGGGCGATGACCAGCCGGCCAGTGCTTCGCAGCGCTGGGGCCTGCTGGTGGATGTGAGCCGCTGTGCCAGCGGTTGCGATGCCTGCGTGTCTGCTTGTGTTGAAGAACACGGCCTTGCTGGCAACGACCGGCCCGAGAGCGACGCCCAATGGATTCGCAAGGTTGACCTGGTGGGCCAGCAAAGCGGTCACGAATTGTCGCTGCCGCTGATGTGTCAGCACTGCGAGAACCCACCCTGCGTAGATGTTTGTCCCACTGGCGCCTCTTTTCGCCGCGCAGATGGCATCGTGTTGGTCGACAAGCACATTTGTATCGGCTGCCGCTACTGCATGATGGCCTGTCCTTTCCATGCGCGTTCATTTATTCATGAAGACCTCACCGGTCAGAAAGTCCATGCGCCTCGCGGCAAGGGTACCGTGGAAAGCTGCACGCTGTGTGTTCACCGCGTTGACGAAGGGCGAACGCCTGCCTGTGTTGAAGCCTGCAGCACCGCCGGGCACGAAGCACTGGTCTTTGGGGATCTCAACGATCAGGGTGGACGCCTTGCAAAGACGCTCGCGCAAAAAGAAAGCGACGAGTTGCGTGCCGATCTTAAGCTGAATACAGCGGTGCGCTACTCGGGCGTGTGAGTTGAGTCGATGAGCAGCGGCACATTTCAGACACTTCGGCCGAGCGGCGTTTTCTGGCTGATCACAGGTGTTGCCGCTGCGTTGACTCTGTTGGGTCTCGCGGGCGCCCATCACATGGAAAGCGCCGGGCATTGGGTCACGGGCATGAACAATCGCGTGGTATGGGGTCTGCCCCATGTCTTCGCGGTGTTCCTGATTGTCGCCGCATCCGGTGCACTGAATGTTGCATCGGTCTCCTCGGTATTCGGGCAGGCGCTGTACAAGCCTTTGTCGCGGCTCTCGGGCCTTTTGGC
>JASLLH010000181.1:0-2282 GCA_030747115.1 Arenicellales bacterium | reverse complement strand
GTCACGGCCTTCGTTCGCAACCGCCTGCGCTAACCGATGGCCCAGCCGCGGTTTTTTCCCTTGTCTCCCATCTTCCGAGGTGCTTCCATGCGCGTTTTCTCCCGTAGTTTTGCCGCTTTTGTGGGTTTTTTCCTGGCCGGGCTTGCCCCGGCCGAGGCCCTTTTAGCCACTGACCCGGCCCTTGGCACGCCGATGGTGCCGGCCCACGCCACGGCCGGCACGCTGCTGGTGCGCTCGGATGACGACCCGGCCCTGCGGCCCATGCCGACGCTGTCAACGGATGTTGCCATCTCGGTAACGGGCCTGATCGCGCGCACCGCGGTGACCCAGTACTTTCACAACCCGACCGATAAGTGGCTGGAAGGCATCTATGTTTTTCCGCTGCCGCAGAACGCGGCCGTCGATACCCTGGAGATGCGCATCGGCGAGCGGGTGGTGGTAGGTGAGATCAAAGAGCGCGCTGAAGCCAAGAAGATCTATGAGCAAGCGAAGGCCGCGGGCAAAAAGGCCGCCCTGCTCGAGCAGGAACGGCCCAACATCTTTACCACCTCGGTTGCCGGCATCCATCCCGGAGGCACCGTGGGGGTGCGCATCGAATACCAGCGCGAGCTCGACTACCGCGATGGCGGTTTTTCCTTGCGCTTTCCGATGGTGGTGGGGCCGCGCTATGTGCCGGGGACCCCAACGGTCGAGGGCTTTGCCGGCACCGGCTGGGCCGAGAACACCGACCAGGTGCCAGATGGCGCGCGCATCACACCGGTGGTGGCAGACCCCGCCGGCGGGTCCAGCAACCCGGTAGCGATACAGGTAACCCTCAACGCCGGGGTGCCGGTTACGGTGGCGAGCCCCTCGCATGCCATTCGGACGGCCAGCAAAGATGGCGAGCTGCATATCGAACTGCAGGCAGGGCCGGTGCCGGCCGAGCGGGATTTTGTGCTCGAGTGGCGCCCTGCGCAGAGCGACGCGCCACGGGCTGCGCTTTTTACCGAAACCTTCAACGGTGAAACCTATGCGTTGCTGATGGTAAATCCGCCAAGTGGCGACGCGCTGCAGGCAAAGCGCCTGGCCCGCGAGGTGATTTTCGTGATCGACACTTCGGGCTCGATGGCGGGGACTTCTTTTCGCGAGGCCCGCACAGCGCTGCGGCTGGCACTTAAGCGCCTTTCTCCCAGAGACAGTTTCAACATCGTGGCTTTTGATTCGTTGGCCCAGCGGCTTTATCAGAGAAGCGTTGCCGCAACCCCCGAGCGCATCGGTCACGCACTGCGCCGCATAGAGGCGCTCACAGCCGACGGCGGCACCGAGATGCTGGCAGCACTCAAGCTGGCGCTCGACGGCAACACTGCAAGCAACGGAGTACGCCAGGTGGTCTTCATCACCGACGGTGCGGTCGGCAACGAGACGGCGCTGTTCGATTTTATCAAGGGCCACATCGGTGCCAGCCGGCTCTTTACCGTCGGCATCGGTTCGGCCCCCAACGGCTACTTCATGCGCCGGGCCGCTGAGGTTGGGCGCGGCACTTTTACCTACATCGGCCGGCCCGAAGAGGTACAGAGCAAAATGGGCGAGCTGTTTGCGCGCCTGGAAAGCCCGGTGCTGGGGGACATCGCCGTGCAGTGGCCGGGTGTGGTGACCGAGGTTTTTCCCGAGCGCATCCCGGATCTGTATCTCGGTGAGCCACTGGTGATGGTGGTAAAAGCCTCGCAACTCACGGGCGCCGTGCACTTTTCCGGCAGGCGCGCAGATGCAACCTGGCAGCAGAGCGTCACCTTGAGTGGCGGTGCCGCCCAGGGCGGCATCGCCCGGCTCTTTGCCAGGCGCAAGATCGATGCGGTGACTCTCGAACAGGCCCAACTGCGCCGTGAGCTTGGCCGCGAGCAGGCCCGGGCCCAGGTGCGCTCGAAGATCGTGGAACTCGGCCTGGCCTATCACCTGGTAACCCGCCACACCAGCCTGGTGGCGGTGGAAAAAGAACGCAGCATCCCCACCGACGAGAAGGTCAAGCCCTGGCCGGTGCCCGTCAACCTGCCGGCCGGCTGGAAGATGGAAGCCATCTGGGGCGAGGATCAGGACGATGCCGGCAGCACCGCAATAGCCAGCTTGTCAATGAAAGTCGCCGCCGTTCCGGCAGATAAGGGCCGGAAGCAAAAGGACGAGCTGCGCAAATTGGCCCCGACCTCGCAGGACGCCCTGCTGGTTGCCCTGAATCAGCGGCTGCCGCAGACGGCCACCTCGGCCAGCCTGCTGCTGCTGGCTGGGTTGCTGCTGCTCGGCGTGGCGCT
>JASLLH010000180.1:0-2289 GCA_030747115.1 Arenicellales bacterium | reverse complement strand
GGCATTGAGCACACTCGCAAGCAGGGAGATGCCATCATCCCCGGGTTGTGGCGAGGGCCAAGTGTGAATGCTGTCTAGCCAGGTAGCCTGCATGCCGGCGAGGCCAATTTCCGGGATTACGGCGATCGGTTTACCTTCCAGGGGCACCACCACGAACCACGGGCGGGTGGGGCTCTCGAAGAACTGGGTGTGGAAGCCACTGAAGTAGCGTACTTCAGGCTCGGTAGTGACCAGTAATGCATCCAGGCGTGCTTGATGCATTGCCGCCTGGACGCGGCTGGTGCGCTGTTCGAATTCAGCCTGGGGGAACCCCCGTTGCAATGAGGTACTCGCTGGCTTTTCCATGGTTAACAAGTTATAGCCCTACTGATTCACCAGTTGCCGGTACACCTCCAGGTCAGTTGCGCCCTCGGTACCAAAAAGCAGGACATGACTGTCTTGTGACAGGCCGAGCTTATCCGACAACTGTGGGTCTGCTCTGGTGGCGATCAGGCCGGCGAGACCAGCAATAGCCGATTCGCCGGCAACTATTGCCTGATCACCCCAGTTGTTTTCTGCCAGCAGACGCATGAGCGGAGCAACTGGTTCATCGGTGATGGTAACAAAGTCCTGTGTCCCGAGTGCCAGAATTTGCCAGCCCACCAGCGACACTTCGCCACAGGATAGCCCGGCCATCAGGCTTTCCTCTGTGATGGGCGCCACCCTGGGTTCGCCTGCCAGGGCGCTAAGATAAAGGCAAGCCGCCGATTCGGGCTCGACCACTACCAGCCGAGGCCGGGCAAGGCCGTATCGGCGCCATAAATCAGCGCAGACCGTGCCGGCAAGCCCACCACAGCCCCCCTGGATAAACACATGTGTGGGGGTGAGATTGCCTGGCAGTTGATCCATGGCTTCACCGGTCATTACTGTGTAACCAGCCATGACGTGGCGCGGAATCTCCGTGTAGCCGGGCCAGGAGGTATCCGAGACCATGAACCAGTCATTGTCTTTAGCGTCACGCTCGGCCTGATGCACCGAATTATCGTAGTGGCCGGTGATTCGCACTACTTTCGCGCCCAATGCCTCGATCGCCCTTTGCCGGCCTTCGCTAACCTCGGCGTGCAGATAGATCACGCATTGGCAGCCAAAGCGTTGCGCTCCCCAAGCGACAGAGCGACCGTGATTGCCGTCAGTGGCGGTAACCACGGTAATTTCGCTGCATATCTCAGGGTAGCGTAAATCGGCGACGTCTTTCAGGGTAATTATTGCTCCGGGCATTTTCTCGCCCAGAACTTTTTGTAGTACGGTTTGCACCGCATAAGCACCGCCCAGTGCCTTGAAGCTGCCGAGGCCAAAGCGAGGCCCTTCATCCTTGTAATGCACCGAGGCAACGTTGCAGTGGGAGGCCAGGGCCTTGAGGCTGTACAGCGGAGTTGGTGCATAGTTGGCCCAACTGGTGATTGCCTGGCGGGCATTTTCACAAGTTCTTCGCGGCAGTGTTTTTTCTATTGCCGGGGGATAGAGTTGCCCGGTCAATGCCAGTGGGTTATGGCAGTGCTTTGCGACGATGGAACTGGTTTCAAGGGCGAGGCTCTGGCCAGGCTGCATTGGGGAATCTCAGATGATGGAGCGGGTAGCGCAGAAAAGGCGACCCAGCAGGCTGGTGAACCACTCGTGCATGGTCGCCATGTGCACTTGGGCAAGACGATCCTGCTCACCGTGGTTTTGGGCCCCGGGTTTATCCCAGGGCGCTCCCTCGTACTCCTGCCATCGTCTCAATACTGATAGCGTGCATTCGGGATGGAACTGCAGGCCGTAAGCGGTGTCGCCGTAGCGAAAGGCCTGGTTGGGAAAAACCTCACCGGCGGCGAGCGCCTCGGCCCCAGCGGGCACCTCGAAGCCTCGGCCATGCCATTGCATGACGAAAAAATTGTCGGGAACAAAGTCGGCGCTTTGCGTAGCAGGCTGTATCGGGTAAAAGCCAAACTCTACGGTGCCGTCCTCTCGCGGCCCTACGTGTGCGCCGAGCACGTGTGCCAGCAACTGCCCGCCGAGACACAGGCCCAGCACGGGAATCTGCTGGGCCAGGCACGCCTCCAGCCAGCGGGCTTCGTCGGCAAGAAAAGGAGATCGGCTCATCTCATCGATGTTCTGGCTGCCACCCAGAATAACGACCCCGGCGACCTCGACCGTGGGACTCGGCAGGCACTCGCCTGCGAACGGCTGACACCAATCGAGCTTGAAGCCCTGTTCTGCCAGCCAGATCGATGCCCCGTTATCCCGCGGCTCGGGGTTGTGTTCTACCAGGAT
>JASLLH010000017.1:0-24473 GCA_030747115.1 Arenicellales bacterium | reverse complement strand
CTCGGATTTCCCGCACAGGCCATCACCTACAAAATAGGTGAGCAACGCATTCTGGATCTTCGTGCTGAAGCCGAGCAGCAGGAATGGTTTACCTTAAAGGCTTTTCATGGGCGGGTTTTGAGTTCTGGACCGGTCGGTCTTGATCATCTGCGTGAGTTGGTTCTGCCTGCAAAAGATTGCTAGAAGCGCGATGATTAGACGCCCGGCTTGTGTTACCCAGAAGGTCTTCTCGCAATCATATCAACCTCCACCAATGCATTCTGCGCTGAAGTTTCTCAAGAGTAAGCTCAGGATGGCCAGGCTGTGGCATGACGATTCAATATCGACAAAATCAAGTTACTTAACGACACTTCTAGTAGATATGAGAAAACTTGAAGTAAACCGTATCGCGATATTTATTGCTGTATGTAATTACCTGCCGCGGAGACGGGGATCCAGCGCATCGCGCAGCCCGTCACCGATGTAGTTGACGCTCAGTACGGTTAGCGCAATAAAAACGCCCGGCCAGATGACACGCGATGGCGTGATCTGGATAAAGTTCGTGCCATCATAGAGAAGTCGACCCCACGTTGGAAAATCAGGCGGGAATCCCAGTCCCAGAAAAGACAGCGCTGATTCTGTGATGATCGCATTGGCTATACCCAGCGTCGCCGAGACCATGATGGGGCTTAAGATATTGGGAAGTATGTGGCGAAAAACGATGCGGTGACGACGGGTGCCGATACTGTGTGCGGCGGTCACAAATTCGCGCTCCTTGATGCTCAAAACATCCCCTCGAACGATTCGGGCCGTGTGCATCCAACTCGTCACACCGATGAGGCCCACAATTAAAAGAAAAATACCGGTTTCGGGACCAAAAGCCGCACGCAAGGTATCTCGAAACAACATAATCGACACCAGAAGGAGCGGCAGAAGCGGCAGCGAAAGAAATACATCCGTCAAACGCATCAGCGGCCCATTCAGGGACTTGACGAACCCCGCAAGCACTCCGATCAGTGTGCCGAGAATCAATGCAATCAAGGCGGCGGATAAGCCCACCGCAAGCGAGACCTGGCCACCAGCGAGCATCTGCGCCAGTGTATCGTGACCAATGTTGTCAGTTCCGAGCGGGTGCGCCCACTCGGGCCCAAGATTCCTGGCATTGAAATCAATGGCGTTGGGATCCACCCCATGAATCGGAGGGCCGACAAACACCGCGATGATGATAAATGCAAACACAAAGACCCCGACAAGAGCGCCTTTGTGTTGTCGAAACTGACGCCAGACGTCCGTCCACATAGATCGATGTTCAGTTTCGATTACAGCGGAATCCATTGAGGTAGCGCGCGTATTCATCTCAAGAGGTTCGTTGAATTAATCATAGCGAATGCGCGGGTCCAGAATACCGTACAGCACATCTGCGATGAGATTAAAGATCACGATCAAAATGGCAAAAAGGAATGTCAACGTCTGTACCGTTGGAATATCTGCCCCTTCGATTGCGATGATCAGCAACTGACCTAGTCCGTTCACCCGGAAAATTTGTTCTGTGATGATGGCACCGCCAAAAATAGTCGGGATGCCTAGGGCGATTAATGTCACGATCGGGATCAAACTGTTGCGGAGCACGTGAATCATTAATACTGCGTTCTCGCTCCGGCCTTTGGAGCGAGCAGTCCGGACATAGTCGAGGTTAAGGTTGTCAAGAATCGCCGCACGCATGAATCGACTGAGCTGCGACGCCTGATAAAACGCCAGTACTGTGACCGGCATGATCATTTGTTTTACTTGCAACACAAAATTGTCCCAACTGGTGACCTCCAAAGTGGTGTCATAGATCATGGGAAACCATTTCAATTGAACGCTGAAGAGAATGATGGCAACGACACCGGTGAAAAAGGTTGGCACGGAAAATCCAAGCATGGCCACAAAGGTGCCGATTTGATCAAACAGGGAATATTGTCGATACGCCTGCACGATGCCAATCGGAATGGCCATCAAAATGCCAAAAAGAAAAGAGAGCCCGACAACCCAAAGTGTTTGCGGTGTGCGTTCGACAATCAGGTCGATGACAGGACTGCGTGTCGCCCACGACAGAATACGAGTCCGGTTCTCTGCGTCACCAATCGTGACACCAAAACTGTGCTGTAGAATATTCAATGGTTCATTGACAGAAAATTGCACCAGCCACTTGTAATATCGGATGTACATTGGCTGGTCCAACCCAAGAGATATACGAATTTTTTCTCGGACTTCCGGCGGCACCGTCATCGGCAGGTTGCCGGTGGGATCGCTGGGCGCCAGATCAAGGACCGCGAAAATGACGAAACTGATGACCAGCAGCGTCGGGATCGCAGCGAGAAGGCGTCGAATAATGTACTGAATCAAATCCGGTACGCCTTGTGATCAGTCAAGAAAAGGCGGTTTACGGGCAAAAGCCCGCAAACCGCGCAAACAATGGTTCAAAAAATCCGCTTATTTAAGATGCCAATCTGCGATATTCCAAAGTTCGGAATCCCATTCGTTTCCTCGGGGGCCCTCTATCACATTGGAAAAAGCAGATACGCCCCCGCGATGGACAAGCGGGATCATGGCGTAATCTTGCATCAACATATCGTTCATCGCTTTGGCTAGGCGAATCCGATCATCAAGGTCAGCGGTCTTTGACATCTCAGTGGAGAGCGCATCGTAATCCGGGTTGCACCAACGCGGCATGTTGCCGCCACCCCAGGTGTTTGCTCGCCGTGAGACCTGTTTACACGTCCAATTGGCCATGTAGGTTTCAGGATCCGTACCGCTGAAATTATTGGTGTACATCTCGATGTCGGCATAGAACTTCTGATAGGTGTCGGGACTTGCGGGGTCGCCGCCAAAAAATACCGATGCACTCAGATTCCGAAGTTCTGTCTCGACGCCAATGGCCTTCCACATTTCTTTGATGAAAGCCTGCGTGCCTTGGCGGACCGAGTTGGTCGAGGTCTGGTAGAGAATGGAAAGTCTCACCCCGTTTTTCGCGCGAACGCCATCCGAACCGCGAACCCAGCCGGCTTCGTCCAGGATGCGATTGGCTTCATCGACATTCTGGGTCTTACACTCATCATTCGCATCAGAGGCGTAAATGGCTGGCGCCGGAAGGACGTTGCAGCCTATTTTTCCCGCACTACCATAACCTGCATCCACCAGAATCTGGCGATCGATGGCCAATGACAAGGCCCGGCGTACCGCATAATCCGAAAGGAAAGGATGCGGATTCCGGTTGTTGTTGCCGCCGAGATATTCGGCGCGATCGTCACCCAAATTCGGATCCGGATTGGTGAAATTCACCATCAGTCGTTCTACCGATGTGCCAAATCCCGCGATGATCGTGCCTTTCCCCGCTTCCGCCATTTTGGCCAGAATTTCGGGTTCGACCTGGAGGTTCCATGCGTAATGCATCTCGCTTGTCTCGAGTACCGACCGGGCCGCCGACGTTGCATCACCACCGCCCTTAAACAGGAGGCTCGAGAAAGCAGGTTTACCTTCCTCACGATAAAGCTCATTGGCTTCGAACACGATCACATCGTTCGGCTTGAAGTCAACAACCTTGAAGGGTCCCGTGCCGATGGGATTGAAATTTTGCTCGGTACATTCTTGCGCTTTGGCACCAATGCAACCATCAAACTGTGCCTTTTGTATGATCGGGGCGTTGTAGCCGACGAATGGGGCATAGGGAAACGGTTTGGCCACACTGAAATTGATCCGGATGGTGTGCGGGTCCACTGCGTCTACCGACACAATGTCATTGAAGTAGTTGGATGACGTACAGCCGGTATCCGGATGGGAACAGTATTCGTACGTAAATACCGCGTCTGCCGACGTCAATTCGGATCCATCCGACCATTTGATTCCACGTTTGATTTTCCAGGTGATCGACTTCAGGTCTTCTGCAACGCCACCGTTTGCAACCGTTGGAATCTCTTCGGCAAGCCAGGCGTGCATCTTCCCGTCGTTGTCATAACGGGCCAGTGGCTCAATCACGACCGACGAGGCTTCCAACTCCTTGGTGCCGCCCGAGAGGAACGGCATCATGGTCGACGGCGCTTGCCAGTAGAGCAATCTCAACTCACCGTCTCGCCCTCGATCCGCAGCCCAGGCGGTGCCCGCCAGTGCGACCGCGGAAGAAAGCGCGATACTAAAAAGAAGTGTTTTCCTCATTTTCCTTCCCTCGTGTTGTAGTGTGTGGCGGACCCGAAGGTCAGCCGATTTACTGAGAACCAAAAAAGCAGAAACAGCCTCGGTCACCGATGCTTATTAGATCGCCAAAGCTTCACTGCAAGCCGGTTCTGGGTGAGAGTCTACCGCAATTCGTTATTCCAAAAGATGGCAGGCCACCCAGTGGCCCAGACCCAGATTCTTGGGCTCGGGCATTGAGGTAGCGCAGCACGTTTCTGCCACGGGGCACCGCGTTCGGAACGGGCACCCCGTGGGCGGGTTGGCAGGGCTCGGGACATCACCTGAGAGGATGATGCGCTCTCGTTTTGCTTCGTGCCCTGGGTCGTGTAGCGGCACCGCAGAAAGCAAGGCCTTGGTGTAGGGATGTTGCGAGCGGCTGTAAAGTTCGTGCGCGGGTCCGAGTTCGACAATCTTACCCAAATACATTACCGCGACCCGTTTGGAGATGTGGCGAATCATTCCCAGATCGTGACTGATGAAAAGGTATGTGAGTCCCAGTTTTTCCTGCAGATCTTCCAGCAGATTAACGACTTGGGCCTGGATTGATACATCGAGAGCTGCAATTGGTTCATCGCAAATGATGAATTCAGGATTGAGTCCCAGGGCGCGTGCGATCCCAATTCGCTGGCGCTGACCGCCGGAGAACTCGTGGGGGTAGCGGTTGGTGTATCTCGGGTTTAAGCCGACGGCGTCCAGCAATTCTTCGACCCGATTACTACGTTCTTTATCTTTAATGATGCTGTGTTCATCCAGTGGTTCGGCAATGATGCTGCCGACCGTCATGCGGGGATTAAGGCTGTCCTGTGGATCCTGGAAGATCATCTGCATTTTCGGGCGCAATGCGCGCAAGGCCGATGGTTTAAGGAGTGTTAGATCCACATTCTTAAACAGGATCTGGCCTTCGGTTGGACGATAGAGATGTAATATGGTGCGGCCTAACGTCGTTTTTCCGCATCCGCTTTCGCCCACGAGTCCAAGATTTTCCCGCGGAAACAAATCAAAATCGACGCCGTCCACCGCCTTGATCATGCCAACCTGTCGACGCAGCAAACCCGCCGTGACCGGAAAATGCTGCTTCACGTTTTTTACTTGAAGTAAAGGTTCGGAAAAGTGGGTATCACTCATGGGCGCATTATTTTGTTGTCAGCTCGCCTCGCGTGGTGCATTTTTTTCCATGTTCCACCAGCAGGCGACCTCATGACCTGCTGAAACGAACTCTAAAAGGGGATTCTCTTGAGTGCAGCGCTCGAACGCATAGGCGCAGCGCGGTGCAAACGGACAGGAATCCGGTCGTTGTAATTGGTCGGGCGGCTGGCCTTCGATGGATTCCAGACGCTGGGCCCGCTCTCCTTCTATTTCTGGCAGAGTTCGAAGCAGTGCATAAGTGTAGGGGTGTTTCGGTGTGCTATAAAGTTTTTCAACATCCGCCCGCTCGACAACAAAACCGCTGTACATCACCATCACGCGGTCCGCGAGATTGGCAACCACGCCAAGGTCATGGGTGACCCAGATAATGGCCATGCCAAGTTCCTGTCTGAGAGTTTTGACCAGATCGAGAATTTGAGCCTGAATCGTTACGTCGAGCGCGGTCGTTGGCTCATCAGCGATCAACAGTTTCGGATCGCAAGACAACGCGATGGCGATCATGACACGTTGCCGCATACCACCGGAGAATTGATGGGGATAATCATCGAGTCGGCCTTTCGCCATCGGAATTCCAACCAGTTCAAGAAGTTCGACGGCGCGTTGCCGGGCAGCGGACTTCGATAAATTTTTGTGCAAGCGCAATGCTTCCGCCAGCTGGTAGCCAACCGTTAGAACGGGGTTGAGTGACGTCATCGGGTCTTGAAAGATGAAACCGATTCTCCCGCCTCTTATCTTTTGAAGCGCATCGATATCGGTCTGAATCAGGTCTTGGCCTTCGAAGAGTGCGGAGCCTCCAACAATTTCCCCGGGCGGCATGGGCAGCAACTTGACGAGTGACATCATGGTGACGGTTTTGCCACAGCCGCTTTCGCCGACGACACCCAACAATTCCCCCTCCCGAACATCGAAACTGACCCCATTCACGGCATGTACTCTGCCGTCGGCCGTGTCGAACCGGGTGACGACGTCGGTTACGGACAGCACAACATCTGAGTCAGGATTTGATAGCATGGCAGCAACGGTTCAGATAATTACCCTATTGGAACCGTCAGGCCTCGATTCTGTCAACGGATTCCGTTGGTTTTTTCTTCTTCTTGAATGAGGGGACGTCGTGATATCTTTGCAGCGAGATGGGGGTTTGCCTGGTTGGCCGGGATTGAGATTGGTTTGAAGCCACTTCATGGGGTATGTAATGAAAAATAAGACGAAGCAGGGAGGAGATTCCATTACTGAGGGATTCAAATGGCGTTGTATCGGTCCACCGCGGGGCGGTCGCGTCGTAGCAGTGGCCGGCGATCCCACGGATTCGATGACGTTTTACTTTGGCGCCTGTGCTGGCGGTATCTGGAAGACCACGGACGGTGGCACCTACTGGGAATGCGTCTCGGATGGGTACCTGACCAGCGCCACCATTGGGGCGCTCGCGGTTTCGAACAGTGATCCGAATGTGATTTACGCGGGCACCGGTGAGACCACGATTCGCACCGATGTCTCTTTTGGCGACGGTATCTACAAGTCGACCGATGGCGGGAAAGGTTGGATTCACCTCGGTCTTGAGGAGACCCGCCATATAGGGGAGATCCGTATTCATCCCGAAAATTCGGACATCGCATATGTTGCCGCACTTGGTCATGCGTTTGGTGAGAATCCCGAGCGGGGGGTCTACCGGACCACCGATGGGGGTAAGCACTGGGACTTGATCTTGCATCAAAGCGCGCGAGCCGGTGCTGTGGATCTCTCGCTGGATCCCAAAAACCCCCGGATTCTTTTTGCTTCAATATGGGAAACGAAGCGAAATTTCTGGAACCTCTCGAGTGGCGGACCCGACAGTGCGTTATTTCGCTCCACCGACAGTGGAGATTCCTGGCAAGAAGTCAGTACGAACCCGGGATTTCCGCAGGGCATGAAAGGCAAGATCGGTGTCGCCGTATCGCCCGCAAAACCCGGTCGAGTCTGGGCGTTGGTTGAAGCGGAGCAAGCAGGCCTGTACCGTTCCGAGGATGGTGGCGACAGTTGGTCGCTGGTATCCCCCAACCGCGATCTGTTGCATCGACCTTGGTACTACACCCATGTGTTTGCAGACCCGTGCGATAGGAATACGGTCTACATCACTAATTTTCAGATGTGGAAGTCAACCGATGGCGGCAGCAGTTTTAAGGAAGTTACAACGCCGCATGGGGATAACCACGACCTGTGGATTGACCCAAAAAACAACCAGCGAATGGTCCAGGGAAACGATGGTGGTGCCAATGTCAGTTTCAATGGGGGAGACACGTGGTCGACGATTTATAACCAGATGACAGCGCAACTGTACCGACTGGATATCGATAATCAGTTTCCCTACCGGGTTTACGGAACACAGCAAGACAACACCTCAATCAGTGTGCCGAGCGCTGCCGAATGGGGTGTGATCACCATGAGTGATTGCACGTTGCCGGGTACCGGTGAAAGTGGTTTTATCGCAGTGCACCCAGAAAATCCCAATATCGTCTACAGCGGAGCCGTCGGTTCTGCCCCTGGCGGCAACGGTGCTTTACAGCGCTACGACCATCGGACCCGGCAGATCCAGATGATCAATGTCTGGCCGGAAGAGTCAACGGGCTTTGCTCCCAAGGATTTGAAGTACCGCTTCGCCTGGACATTTCCTGTTGCCTTCTCACCCCACGATGCCAATACGATTTATGCCGGTGGCAATCACCTCTTTCGCAGCCGTAACGAGGGGCAGAGTTGGCAGGCCATCAGTCCAGATCTCAGCCGAAACGAATCTGAAACACTCGGTTTGTCGGGAGGTGCACTGACGGTCGACGGTGCCGGTGCTGAGCAGTATGCAACCTTGTCCACTTTCGTCGAATCCCCTCACCGTCCGGGGGAGCTGTGGGTGGGCACTGATGACGGCCTTTTACATGTGAGTCGAGACGACGGCAATAAGTGGCAGAAAGTGACACCGAAGGATTTGCCGGAATGGTCCTACATCGGCGCTGTCGAGATCTCCGCGCATAAGGCTGATACCATTTATCTTTCGGCGACCCGTTACAAGTTAGATGATTACAATCCATACCTTTACCGTTCGCAAGATGGGGGAAAGAGTTGGCAATCTATCAACGGTAATTTTCCGACAGGGGAAATCACTCGAGTCATCCGATCCGATGCTATACGACCAGGTTTGCTGTTTGTTGGCACCGAGACTGGAATTTTTTATTCGCTCGATGACGGACAGCAGTGGAGTCGTATGCGCGGGGGCTTACCGGTTGCCCCAGTTTACGATCTCAAGATCAAAGACGCTGATCTGGTAGCCGCAACCCACGGTCGCTCCTTCTGGATACTAGACGACATTACGCCGCTTCGAGAAATGCCGATTAGCACGGATAGGAAGATAGTCCCACTGCTGTTCACTCCGCGCCCGACCTACCGGCTCAAACTCCAGTGGGCGGCGGGTGTATTTGATGGTGATGGCAAAGATTACAGCCCAGCCTTTGGTCTTGCCGGCACGACCTATCGCCAAAAACAGCCCGATGGTGCGACTGTTCGGCGGCACCTTGATGTCGGTGAGAATCCGCCAGGGGGCGCGATTATCTATTACTGGTTGAAGAGTAAACAGGAATCTGCCGTCGAACTCTCGATCTGCGATAAAACGGGCGTCATGATTGAAAGTTTTTCTAGTGCGGAAACCGAGAAACCAGAACGACGATTGCCGGCAAATTCGGGATTGAATCGGTTTGTCTGGAATCTAAGTTATCAGGCTGCGAAACCGCTCGATCCGTCCTTGGTCACAAGGGATTATGAACCGTTAGCACAAGAACCCAAGGGTAGGGGGCCTGCTGCGCCTCCGGGGCGGTATGATATTCGGATATCAGTTGGTGGAAGAAGTGCCACTGCGTCATTGTTGCTACTTAAGGATCCCCGGGTGGATGCCACCCAGGCTGATCTCGATGAGCAGTTCGAGTTGCTACAGGAACTGACCGTCAAACGTTCGGAGTTGCGCACGCATGTCGACCGTATTCGTCGGATGAAGCGACAACTCGATGACCTCATCCAAAAACTGCCCAAAGGAGCGCGACGAGCCGTGTCGAGTACTATTTCGATTCGAAAAAAACTGGAGGTAATCGAAAACACGCTCGTAGATACGCGGCGCGAGAGTCCACGTGATGAGTTGCGTCATCCGGCGGGTCTCGATGACACATTGGGTGGCATGATGTGGTGTGTCACGATGTCTGATACGGCGCCTCCGGCTCAGACCCGGGAAGTGTCAGTGGAAGTCGTTCGAAAAATCGATGGTGAAATCCGAAAGCTCAACAAACTTGTCGATGGGCCGATTGCGACACTGAATGCAAAAGTAGGAAAAGCGGGCGTCCCCGCGATCATCGCCTGAGTCTTTATATCATGCGAGTTTCGCTGGATTTATGGCGCATTACTTGTGCTGATCTAATTGTACGTACCGCCTATCAGGTGGGTAAAACACCGCTGATGCCGCTGTTTGCGGCATCTCTTGGGGCCGGAGAACTTTTAGTTGGGGCTATCGTATCGGTCTCGACGATGACGGGCATGGTACTCAAGCCGATTTTCGGCTGGCTTTCGGATCGGTGGGGAAGAAGGCTTTGGCTTTTGACGGGCCTTGTGCTGTTTTCGGGTATGCCGTTTCTCTATTCATGGGTCAATACCCCGGAAGAACTTTTTGCACTACGCCTTCTGCATGGACTCGCTACTGCAGTTTTTGGACCTGTCACGCTGGCTTTTGTGGCTGAGATGGCGGTCTCTGGGAAGGCGGAACGCCTCGGCTGGTTTGGTATGGCGCGAAGCGGCAGTTATTTGCTGGCGCCACTTTTGGGCGCATGGCTTCTCACCTGGATGGACCCGGCTACCGTATTCACCTTAATTGGTTTCATTAGCTGTCTTGCCTTTCTGCCTGTATGCATGATGGATTTTTCAGGCCCACCACATAGATGGAATATGAAACAGGAAAGGGAATTCGGGCGAGCGTGGAAAAGCGCTTTCAGCGCCGTGATGTTCAATTCCAGACTGTGGGTGGCCGGCGTCCTCGAGATGCTGGTCTATTTGGTCACGTATTCGATCAAGGCATTCCTGCCGCTCTACGCGCTGTACGCGGCGGATTTCAATCTGCTCGCAGTAGGGCTGTTCTTTACTGTACAAGAGGCAGCACATTTTGTGATGCGACCTGTTGGTGGCCGATTTGGTGATCAAGTGGGTTATCTGACGGCAATCAACGCCGGGTATCTAGTTCTCGTGATTGGGCTCTCGTTGTTACCATACGCAACTGCACACGTGGAGTTATTGGTCATTGCTGTTGTCATCGGTGCCGGCCAAGGGCTGATCTTTCCCTCCACAGTCGCATTTGTTGGCCGGTGTGTGGACACCCGTCATTTGGGTGCAGGTATGGGATTCTTCGGTGCGGTACGCAATTTTGGCAAAGTGGCAGGACCGCTTACTGCGGGTGTACTCCTAACCCGTATGGACTACAGTCAGGTTTTTCATTTGGGCGGTACAGTTGCCCTATTGGTGGTATTGACCCTTCTCTTGCTGCAGAAGAATTATTTCAAATGGAATTTCCTCGGGTCTTGAAAGATGAAACCGATTCTCCCGCCTCTTAATCTTTTGAAGCGCATCGATATCGGTCTGGGTCAGATCTTAGCCTTCGAAGAGTGCGGAGCCCTTTGAATCGGAGGTCAGTGTAACCCGGTATTTCAGCGAGGCAAGCCTGCCAGCAGATCCTGCTACACCATGGCACG
This sequence comes from Arenicellales bacterium, assembly GCA_030747115.1. Lineage (GTDB taxonomy): Bacteria > Pseudomonadota > Gammaproteobacteria > Arenicellales > UBA868 > UBA12578. The sequence goes on along the minus strand of JASLLH010000017.1, from coordinate 13,392 downwards.
GTCTGTGGGTACACTCGTATTTCCAGCAACAAGGTCAGTGTGCCCTGGAGGTGACTCCTGGTCTGCCAATAAAGGGGAAAAATATGGTTGAGAAATTTGCCGGCCGTTGTCTTTGCGGGGCGGTGCAGTTCGAGTGCAGCGCCGAACCCGTGTTCCAGGCCAACTGCCATTGCGATGACTGTCGCCGGAACACCGGTGCGGTCTACGGGTCGCTGGTGTTCGTGCCGGTCGAGGCGCTCAGCATTCGTGGGACAACCGGAAGTTACCAGCATTTGAGCGATGCCGGTAACACCATGACCAAGTATTTCTGTCCGACCTGCGGGTCGCAGATGTTCACCAGCAATACCCGAAGGCCGGAGCGGCGCGGCGTGCGGGTGGGCGTGATTGACGATGCCAGCTGGTTCCAGGCGACTGCCTACGTATACAGTTGCCGCAGTTTGCCGTCTACGCCGCTGGACCCGGCGGTCAAGGCCTTTGACAAGATGCCGGCTTGAGCTCACAGCAATCTGCTGGTCACTTGGGCAAGAGGAAGGCTAGGCTAATCTGAAACACGCCCAACCTGTGGTGGGAATGGTTAAGCCACTTTGGGTGCAGGGAACAAGCGCTACGGTCCAATGGCGGTCGCCAGTACCGGCGGCAGGATAGAATAGGCCGTAAGATTTTCAGAGCAGCACTCGCCCCCAGACCAGTAGTTATGAACCTTGCCCGTTTTCCCCGCTTGCACTGGGGCCACCTGCCAACACCGTTGGAACTTCTGCAGAACCTCAGTCGTGAACTCGGTGGTCCAAGTATCTGGATCAAGCGCGACGACTGCACTGGTTTGTCCACCGGTGGCAACAAGACCCGCAAGCTCGAGTTCCTGATGGCCCAGGCACACGTGCAGGGAGCCGACGTTGTCCTCACCCAGGGTGCCACCCAGTCGAATCATGCCCGGCAGACGGCGGCGTTTGCTGCCCGCCTCGGTATCGCCTGCCACATCCTGCTCGAGGATCGTACTGGCATCAGCGAGCACAACTACCAACACAATGGCAACGTGCTGCTCGATCGCCTGCACGGTGCAGCCATAGAGCGCTATCCTGGCGGTACCGACATGGAGGCGGCACTGACGGCGGCTGCCGAGCATTTCCGGGCCGAGGGAAAGAATGCTTACCTCATCCCCGGCGGAGGTTCGAATGCCACCGGTGCACTGGGTTACGTCAACGCGGCCTTTGAACTCGTGGGTCAGGCCAATGACAGCGACTTGCGCATCGACCAGGTGATCCACGCGACCGGCAGTACCGGCACCCAGGCGGGTCTGGTGACGGGGCTGGCCGGTATTCGCAGCGACATTCCAGTACTGGGCATCAGCGTGCGCGCCGAAAAGGCGCAGCAGGAAGAAAACGTTTTTCGCTTGGCCTGTATGACCGCCGAAAAACTCGGCGCCACTGGCGCGGTCAGCCGTGACGACGTAACCGCTAACAGCAACTATGTGGGCGAGGGCTACGGTATTCCGGCGCCCAGCACACTGGAGGCAATCGACATGTTGGCAAGGCTGGAGGGCATCCTGCTCGATCCCGTCTACTCAGGCAAAGGTATGGCCGGCCTGATCGACCTGGTACGAAAAGGCGAATTCGAACAAGACCAGAACATCGTCTTTTTACACACCGGTGGTGCGGCCGGGCTTTTTGGTTACACCTCGTTCCTGGGGGCCTGATCGCGGACGGTTTCTCAAACTGACCGGCCTGGCCGCTCGAATTCGAGCTGCATTGGTATTTCGTTCCCGTTGGATCAGTGCAGCCCTCTGAATTGTGGAGCACGCTTGTTGATGAAAGCATCGATGCCTTCCTGGCCGTCCTGCCCAGCCAGATTGGCGGCGATCTCGATGGTTTCAATATTGGTCTGGGTAATAAAATCGTTTTCAAAACTGGCCTGCAGCATCCTGCGCGCCGAGGCGTAGGCCTGGGTCGCACCCCGGGCCAGCGTATGGGCAGCCTTGACGGCTGCCTCCAGGGCAGTGCCTTCGGGGACGGTTCTGGTTGCCAGCCCCCAGTCAACGGCTTCTGCAGCCGAGAGTTCACGGTTCTCGAAAATGAGCTCCTGGGTGCGGCGCAGGCCTATCAGTCGTGGCAACAGCCAGGTGGAGCCACCATCTGGGCTCAGGCCCGCTGCGGTGTAGGCAAGGCGGTAGCGGGCGGTTTCATCGACCAGCACGATGTCGCCCACCAGCGTCATGGGCACGCCGCCCCCGGCCGCAATGCCGTTGACCCCCACGACCACGGGCTTAGGCATGGTCAGAAGGATGTGTTGCGCCTCGTGCCAGCGGTCGGCGATCGTAGCGAGTTTTCCGGTATCTGTACCAAAAAGCTGGAATTCCTTCAGGTCACCGCCAAAACTGAACATGGGTCCGCGTGCGCTGAAAACCACGGCGCGCACGGCTTCATCGTCCCGTGCCGCGGTGGCTGCGGCGAGGATATCGAGCGCCATCTGGCGGGATAGTGTATTGCCTGCTTCGGGACGGTTTAAGCAGATGATCGCGAGCGAGTCGTCGCGCTGGTAATCGACATGAGTAAGGTCCACGGGCTGCTCCTCCTGTTTCGTGGGTGGGCTGGACACGGGCCAATAATGGAGCATGTCAGCTTGCTGAATCAATTCCCGGACAATATACCGGGACGTGGCGATGCAGGGCTGCCGGATATACCCGGCCGCTGCTACCATACGCTTCGATCAAGCACCAGGAGAAACCGCAGCATGGCAATGGGCAAGAAGACTACCCTGGAGGTGGAACTGCATCCGGATATGGTCCAGATGCTGGAGCACGCCAGGGAACTTTATGGATTTCGCAGTACCTCCAAGGCGTTGCGGGTTATTCTCGACTATGTCGCCGTCGATGCCGACTGGGAGAAGATCTTCATGAGCCAGCGTTGCCTGCGCTGTGGCAGCGGCAAGGGCTGGGAGCGGCCAGCCTAGGTGAGCAAGGCCGCGACTTCAGCGCTGCGGTCTTGATGCCGCAATAATGCAGGGTCGCGCCAGGTAGCTGAGGAGATGTCCGTCCACACCAGCTCGTAAGGTGCACCTATTTCCTCCAGTATGGCGCACACCTCCATGGCGGCTGAGGGTTCCGAGTAGTAGAGTCTGTAGGTCATGGGCTAGCTCTTTCGCGTCTGGGTGCGTTGTGATTATTTTCTACTGTCAAGGATTCTGATGGAAATCCTCCGTACCGTTGGCACCACCGTGCTGGACCATGTCATCCTCATCAGTGCCGGGGTGGTCATGGTAACGTTTTTTCTGCAGCGGTGGAGCGACCAGACCGAGGGCCAGGTTAATGCTGCACTGGCCTGGCTGGAAGAGGCGCTGCAACAGGCACCGGACCGCCTCTATGCGGCTGTTCATCCCAACTGGTCGGTATACCGCAAGCAGGTCGAACACCGTCTCAAGTCTACCTGCCCGGGTTTTCCCGACACGGTCTATCGCCTCGTGCTCGGGGAATTCGACGCTTGCTACCAGTTCGACGACGGTACATATATTCGGGTAGGTTCGGCGGCCGACGAATCGATAAGCCTCGATCCCGGCTTCATGCCACTGGTCGCACCGGCGGAACAGTTCCGGCTGCGCCGGGTACAGGCCCGCCGTCGCTGGCGCAGGATCCGGCGCATCATCGCTGGCCTGGTGGCTTATGCTGTCTTCGTCGTAATCGCAATTACCCTGCTGGTAATAGCAAAAGGGCCGGTGACCTAGCCGGGTCTGGCACCAGTGCGCGGCTTAACCAGCGACAACGCAACCATCATCGTTACCAGCGACAACCAGATCCAGAGCGAATGGGATTCGCCGAAGATCAGTATGCCCCAGAGCACCCCCGATAGCGTCACCACGTATGCTGTCTGGCTGGCGAACACCGGGCCGGCGTACATCACGAGGTATAAAAACAGGCCGTAAGCGATCACGCTGATTGCGGCCATGCCGAGTATTGCCCAGCCTGGGCGGCCCAATGGCCAGGTAAGTGGCTCGAACGTGCCGGTAAGCCACACTGCGGGTGTCATCATAAGTGTTGCTGCAAGGAGCATGCCAGTCACGACTACAAAAGGGTTGGCACCTGCCGGCATGCGCAGCGCAATGATGAGGTTCTCCGCTGTATAACAGAGCGCGGCCAGGACGACGATCAGCACCCACGGTGTGGCGGCAGGGTCCGGCAGGCTCTCGTTGGGTGCTAGCAGCAGTGCCACCGAGAAGATGCCGAACAACACACCGAGCAGTCGCATAATCGAGATTTTTTCCACTCGCAGGACTGCGGCGCCGATGAATGTCATCAGCGGCACGGTGGCAACAGTGATGGCCAACACCCCGGCAGTGATGCGCGAGGCTGCGTAGAAATACAGGATGCCCGGGATTACCGAGCCCAGCAGGCCACAGATGACATAAAGAACAAGGTAGTTTTTCTTTAACGGCAGGTGCCGCCCTTTAAAACTATTGACAACGAGCAGCAGCAACGCGCCGATCAGCGACACCCAGTAGTTTATTCCGAGCGGATGCGCACCGCCCTCGGTGGACATCCTGGCAAGGGAAAAAGACAGGCCCCAGGCAACGCCCAGGAAAAGCAGCACCAGCCAGGCCCACGGGCGCTTGTCGGCAACACCGCCCGGCTGGCTGGAGTTTGTGGCAATGTTTTGCGCTGCAGCTTGCTTGACAATATCCGTCACGGGTTCGGGGGGTCGGTATGTGGCCAGTTGGGTGGCGCTCATCGTTTGCGAGCGGCCGGAGGGCCGGCGCAGTCTAATCGAAACGGGTCGGAGCCGCTTGCCGGCCCGCGACCATTGACGCGACCCGAGGCGAGGGCCGCGTTTGTCCGCCGGCGGGTAACTGGGCCTGGTACCAGGTTATTGTGGTGCCCGCTAAAGTCAGGCCGGTAGACAACCGTTACAATCAGGCGCTACGGTAAGCCGTACCCAGCCGGGCCGTGTGGGCGCGGGCTGGTGACAGTCACGGCACCAGCACAGCATCAATCAAAGGAGCAAATTCATGGGGACGTTTTCCGGTAAGCGCGTGATCATCTCGGGCGGCAGTCGCGGCATCGGCCTGGCCATCGGCAAGAGGCTCGCGGCCGACGGTGCCTGTATCGCCATCCTGGCCAAGACCACAGAGCCACATCCCAAGCTACCCGGCACCATCTTTACAGCGGCTGCAGAGATCGAAGCCGCCGGCGGCCGGGCATTGCCTGTCGTCACCGATATCCGGGAAGAGGCGCAGGTCAAGGCGGCGGTGGCGCAGGCTGCTGATGAATTCGGCGGGCTCGATATTCTGATCAACAACGCCAGTGCGATATCGCTCACCCCTACAGCGAAAACCGAGATGAAGCGCTTTGACCTCATGTTTGCGGTCAACGTGCGCGGCACCTTCATGCTCTCCAAGGAATGCCTGGCGCACCTCGCCAAGGGAGATAATCCGCACATCCTCAACATCTCACCGCCACTCGACATGCAGCCCAAGTGGTTCGCGCCATCGGTGGCCTACACCATCTCCAAGTTTGGCATGAGCCAGTGCGTTTTGGGCATGGCTGAAGAACTGAAGGCCAAGGGCATCGGGGTGAATGCGCTGTGGCCGCACTCGGTGATAGCAACCGCCGCCATCAGCAACGTGGTCGCAGGCAGTATCGCCTTCCCGCACTGTCGCAAGCCGGAGATCATGGCCGACGCAGCCGCCGTGATCCTGGGCAGGGATGCCGGGGAATTCACCGGCAACTTCTGTATCGATGACGTGCTCCTCTCCAGTGAGGGCGTCACCGATTTCAGCGGTTACCGCATGGACCCAGAGAAATCCCTGTGGAGCGACTTTTTCGTGCCCGATGACATCCCCGAGGTGGAACCGCTGGTCATGGCCATGAACCCAGGCGGATGAGGAGAACACATTTGTCGCGTTGTTCTTCGCTGACTGACCCGGCCGACAGACTGGGTGGAAATCCGGTGTGAGAAAAAGCTGGCTCATCTTTTTTCTGTCCGTATTCCTGTTAGCCGGGTGTAGCCGCAAACCGGATGCAAGCTGGCACATGGTCAACGTCAACACGGGTGAACTGCAGGGAGATGCCAACCTGATCCAAACCGGCGAGTCGGTCATCATGATCGACGGCGGTTACTACAACGAAGCGAAAAAGTCGCTGCTGCCCTACCTTGCCGAACTTGGCATCGACAAGATCGATCACTTTTTTGTGTCCCACCCGCACCGGGATCATTACGAGGGGTTGGTTGCACTATTGGAAGCGGGCGTGACAGTTTCCAACCTGCACCTGCGCATTCCGCCGCAGCATATCTGTGACCGGGAGATACCGTGGGGCTGTGACATGGCCGATATCGCCGCTTTAGTGAATAAAGCAGAAGCTCACGGTGTCATCATTCACCACCCGGAAGCCGGCCTTCGCTATGATTTTGGATTGGGCTCCGCCATCGAGATTCTCCACGCCCAGGAAGATGATCTACCTGCTGACACCATCGACGTCAATGATTTGTCGCTCATCATGCAGTGGTCGATCAACGATGTCACCGTGTTGTTTACTGGCGACCTGAATATGAAAGTGGGCACTGTGCTGAGCGATGACCCGCGGATGAACTCTGACTTCATGAAGATGCCGCATCACGGTTCAACCGGCCTTGCGCCGAATGCTTTTTTCGAGCAGGTCGACCCAGGCTACGTGCTGGTGCCGGGCCCGCAATGGATATGGTGCGGTGACCGCGGGGCCCGGCCAAGGGAATGGGTCAAGCAAAAAAAACTCCCGGTCTGGGTCAACGGAATTGACGGGCATGTCCGGGTCGATTTCTTCAGGGACCATATCGTCGTGACACCTGAACACGACTCCGCAGAATGCAAGTTGCGCGCCTTCGGGAAAATGGAGATTTCGTTATGACGACCGGTGCTCTGTTGGCGACCAGCGGGATCGATGTCGCGTTCGGTGGTGTGCAGGCGCTCAGCAAGGTGACCATAGAGGTTGCGCGCGGCAGCATCACGTCGTTGATCGGACCCAATGGGGCCGGCAAGACAACGCTTTTTAATGTTGTCTCGGGTTTTTACCGGCCGCTTGCCGGGCGGGTGGTTTTCGGCGGTACCGACATTACGGCCATGCCCAGTCACCAGAGGGCGGCTGCCGGACTCGCTCGGACCTTTCAGAACATCTCCCTGTTTCGCGGGATGAGCGTGCTCGATAACATCAAGCTGGGCGCCCACACACGTCTTGCCAGTGGCGTGTTCAGTGCCGGCTGCTATGTTGGCCGCGCCCAGCGGGAAGAAATCGCCTTGCGTGAGGAACTCGAACGCGACGTGATCGAGTTTCTGGAGATCGACCACATCCGTAAGGTTGAGGTGTCAATGCTGCCTTACGGCCTGCAAAAGCGGGTAGAACTGGCCCGGGCCCTGGCCATGAAACCAAAGCTGCTGTTGCTCGATGAACCCGTGGCGGGGATGAATCGGGAGGAAACCGAAGACACGGCCCGTTTTATTCTCGATATCAAAGAACACTGGGGCGCTACGGTGCTGATGGTGGATCACGATATGGGGGTGATCATGGATATTTCTGATCAGGTCTGGGTACTTAATTTCGGTGAGGTCATCGCAACTGGCATGCCGGCGCAGGTACAAGCTGAGTCCGCGGTGATCGAGGCCTACCTCGGTTCGGACGGTGCCAGGCAAACGGCCGCATGAATAGCCTGCTTTTTGTATTGGAGGACAGTCTGAGTGGGCTCATGACCGGCGGTGTTTATGCCTTGATGGCAGTGGGCATGGTGCTGGTTTTCAAGGCGACACGGGTGGTCAACTTCGCTCATGGTGCGATCATGATGGTGGGCACCTATTTCTTTTTTTCGATGTCGGCTATGGCCCAGGCGCTGGCAGTCACGTTCTGGGTGACTGTGCCGCTCGCGCTCATCGCGACGGGGCTGCTCGGTGCGTTGCTGGAGCGGGTCCTGATGCGGCCGTTGCTCGGGCAATCGGTATTTTCAATGATCATGGTCACGGTCGGCTTGATTTCCGTCCTGGAGGGCCTGGCCGCACTCATTTGGACTACCGAGGCACAGTATCCACCGGCGCTTTTCACTCTCGAGATCACGTTTATCAATGGAATCGCAATCAACCTGCAGATGTTCTGGAGCTTTGTCGTCGGTGTTGGCGTTTTTATCCTGATCGCGGTGGCGCTGTTTCTGACCCGTACCGGTGTCGCCTTACGGGCGACGGCTTTCGATCAGGGCACGGCTTACGCAATGGGCATCAACGTACCGCGTGTCTTCAGCCTGACCTGGATGCTGGCCTCGATGACCGGTTGTCTGGCCGGGCTGCTGCTGGCTCCGCTCAACAGTTTGACACCCGCGTTGGGCCACCTGGGTCTGAGCGTGTTGGCAGTGATTATCCTGGGCGGCCTCGATTCCATACTGGGCACGCTGATTGCAGCACTGCTGATCGGCTGGTTGGAGGCTATGGCGGGGCATTACCTGGGCGGTGACTGGCGCGGGGTGATGCCTTACGCCGTGGTGCTTGCGATCATTCTGGTGCGGCCATATGGCCTTTTTGGCACGCGCGAGGTAGAGAGGCTCTAGCCTATGTATATTGGCAGCGCCAGGCTCAGTTACCGGGCAGACGAGGCAATCTGGCAGCGGCCAGCTCACCGCGGCAGTGTGGCAGCACTCCTGTTGGCGCTGCTGCTATTGCCGCTCTTTGGCAACGATTACACGTTGCTGCTGGCCGGCCAGTTGTGTATCTACGTGATTGCGATTACCGGGTTGAACCTGTTGACCGGTTACACCGGGTTGATATCACTGGGGCAGGGTGCCTTCATGGGTGTTGGCGCTTATGCCACGGCCGTGTTGGCCTCGCGCTATGGGTTGCCGATCTGGATTACGTTCCCTGGGGCGATGGCAATCACTGCGCTTGCCGGTATTGCGGTCGGTTTGCCGTCACTGCGGGTCCGCGGGCTTTACCTAACGATCGCGACATTGGCCGCCAACGTCATCATCATTTTTATCATTCGCAAAATGGAATGGCTGACGGGCGGTGACCGGGGGATCAGCGTAACCCCGGCGAGCATTTTCGGGGTGCCGATCCAGACGGAATTCGCCAAGTATCTTTTGATCATGCCGATCGCCGCGATATTTGTACTGTTCGCACAGAATCTTTTTCGTACAAAGGTGGGACGGGCGTTCATCGCCATCCGTGAGCAGGATTACTCGGCGGAGATTCTCGGCATCTCTCTACTGCGCTATAAGTTAACAGCTTTTGCGCTGGGTTCGGCCTATGCCGGCGCGGCAGGATGTCTGTGGACGTACTTTTTCACGGCACTGACCCCGAACCAGTTTGATCTTGGTCTCTCCATTTTGTTCCTGGCGGCGTTGATTGTCGGGGGTATGGGCACGGTTCTGGGGCCGGTGTTTGGCGCGGTGTTCGTGGTCCTGGTACCCGAGGTACTGCGGTCCCTGGCGAGCCTGGCCACGCCGTACTACCCCATGGCCCTGCAGGCGACCGCACCCTTGACAGAGATCATCTATGGCCTGCTGATCATAGGTTTCTTGATTTTTGAACCGATGGGTCTGACAGCTCTATGGAACCGCTTGTGGCGTTATATAGACCGCTGGCCATTTACGCGTTAGTCTTTACAGAATTGCTAACTCACTAAAGGAGGACCACCATGAAGAACCAGAGCAGACGCAGTTTCCTGAAAAACACCGGTGCAGCCGCCGGCCTGACCGCGCTCGGTAGTGCCGGGTTTCCGGCCATCGTTAAAGCGCAAGCCAAAGAATGGGTACTCGGCGCTTCCATGCCCCTGACCGGTCCCTACGCCATGGCCGGAGCGCTCGGCATGCCCGGTATCATAGACTTCATCGCCATGACCAACGACAGCGGCGGTATTGGCGGCAAGCCGATTCGGGGCATCATGGAGGATTCCGGATACGTGCCCAGCCAATCTCTCGCTAACTTCAAAAAAGCCTATGCCGAGGCACCGGACATGGCCGGTTATTTCGGTGATTCCACCGGCTTCATGAAGTTGCTCGCGCCGGAGTTAAACGGTCGTTACAAGGTGCTGACGGGCAGCACTTCATTCGCATCGGAACTCGCCAATCCGGGCACCAACCCGTACCAGTACGTCTCCGGGCCGACCTACCAGGACATGTTCGGGATTTTGCTCCAGCACATCAGCGAGCAGGGCGGCAAGCGGCTGGCGTTTGTCTACAGCGACACTGAGTTCGGCAAGGACCCGATACCCTACGGGCGCGAGCGTGCGGCAGAACTTGGTATCGAGGTAGTCCACGAAGAGATAACCAAGCCGGCCGGTGCCGAAGTGCAGACGCATGTCGCCCAACTGCGCCGGGCTGATCCGGATTTCGTCATCATGCACGGCTACGTAACTGGCGTCTGGCCGGCCATAATCGCGACTGCCCGGGCCTTCGGCATGGAAACCAAGTTCCTGGGAACTTTCTGGGCCATGGAGAAGGTGATCGCTGACAAGGCCAGTGCGAAGGTCGGTGAGGCGCTTGACGGTTACATGGGTGTGATGCCTTATCGTTACTTCTACGACCGCGCCGACGCGCCGGCCTACCAGGCGTTGGATGCATGGAACAAGGAGCACAACGAGAAGTATCCGGGCTACCTTGTGACCTGGTATCTGGAAGTGCGAATCACGCTGGATCTCTGGCACCAGGCGATGAAAGCCACCATCAACGCCGACAAACCGGTCAACGGCGATAACTTGGCCGCGGCCCTGAAGGGCATTCGCAACTGGGATTCCGGGGGCTTTTTTGGCAAGCCGGTGACGGTGGAGTCACACAAGATCGCACAAGGCCGGGTCTACGCTTACAACACAGGCAACAAACTCTTTCTGCCGGTATCAGACTGGCTGGAGGTTTGATCAGGTAAATCGCGGATGGGGCGGCGTGAGCCGCCCCTTTACGCGTTCACCGGTTATGCTGCAGGTCCGCAACCTGGAGGTGGTCTACCACCATGTAGTGCAGGTGCTGCGCGGCCTGTCGCTGTCGGTCGATCAGGGTCAGATCGTTGCGCTGCTGGGTGCCAACGGCGCCGGCAAGACCACTACGCTGAAAGCGGTTTCCGGCCTGTTGCCGCTGGAAAACGGTGAGATATCTACCGGGGAGGTGATTTTTTCCCAGTCTGATGCGCTATGTCAGGCGCCGCATCAACTGGTCCGTGCAGGTCTTTCCCACGTGCGTGAGGGCAGGTGTGTCTTCGAGGACATGACCACGGAAGAAAACCTGCAGGCCGCGACCTATGCGTTGACGGGCCGCGGTGGCGCGGTAGCGGATTTTCAGGTGGTGTACGACTACTTTCCCCAACTGTGGGAAAGGCGCCAGCAGCTGGCTGGCTATCTCTCCGGCGGTGAGCAGCAGATGCTGGCCCTGGGACGGGCACTGGTCGCCCAGCCACGCTTGATGTTGCTCGACGAGCCCTCTCTGGGCCTGGCACCGCGGCTGGTCGAGGAAATCTTTCAGATCATCCAGCGGATCAATGTCGAGCAATCGGTGTCCATGCTGCTGGTAGAGCAGAATGCCGCCATGGCATTGGCTGTCGCCCATTACGGTTACATCATGGAAAACGGCAAAGTCGTGCTGGAAGGGAGCAGTGATCGCCTGCGTGGCGACAGTGACGTGCAGGAGTTCTACCTCGGCATCGGCCGGCAGCGAGAAAGCACCCGGTCTTACCGGGAAGTCAAGCACTACCGGCGACGCAAGCGGTGGTTGAGTTGAGCAGCGCCACTACCCACGGTGCCACTGATCCGGCGTTTTTACTCGACGGCTTTGGTGATGACACATTGCCCACGCTGGTGCGGATGTTGCGCGCGCATGCCCGGGAACACCCCCGTGCGGTAGCACTCAAGCAGAAAGATCGAGGCATCTGGCACCCGGTGACCTGGTTGCAATACGAGCAGACCTGTTTCGAAGTGGCCGCGGGACTCGCGCAGATGGACTACCGGGGCGGCGATCACATCGCGATTCTGAGTGAGAATCGCAAGGAGTGGTTGTTCTCACAACTCGGCATCAATTTCCTGGGAGCTGTCCCCGCCGGGCTTTACCCAACCAGCCCCGCGGCCGAGATCCGTTACCTGTTGGCCTACAGCGATGCGGCTGCCGTGATCTGCGAAGACCAGGAACAGGTCGACAAGATACTTGAGATCCGTGACGATCTGCCACTGCTGCGGCAGGTGTTCGCCATCGACATGAAAGGGCTTTCGGGTTACCAAGGAGTTACCGCTTTTAAGGATTTGTGTGCTGCGGGCCGCGATGCGGCTACGCTGGGCCGCGAGCATATAGAGCAGACCCTGGCGGGCCATCACCCCGACGATACCGCGCTGATGGTCTTTACCTCGGGCTCGACCGGCCCGCCCAAGGGAGCGCTGATATCGTTTCGCAATATCGCGGCCGGCGCCCGGGCGTCGGGTTATTTTGTTCAGCCCCGAGCAAGTGACAGCGTATTGTCCTACCTGCCACTGTGCCACGTAGCAGAGCAGATCTTCTCGGTCTTTCTCGCCGTGCAGGCAAGGTACACGGTGAATTTCGGAGAGTCGTTGCGCACAGTGGATCAGGACCTGCGTGAGGTCGCGCCGACGGTCTTTCTGGGTGTGCCGCGCATATGGGAGAAAATGCAGGCCAACATCCTGGTTAAGGCAGCGGAAGCCGGTGCCCTGCGCGGCACCATCATTAAACACGGGCTGGCAGTCGCACGGCAATTGGGGCGTGATCCTTCCTCGGTCGGCCCCGTTGTGCGCACGTTCTGGTACTGGCTGCTGTTTCGGCCGTTGCAGAACCTGCTGGGCCTGCGCCGGGCACGGTTCTGCTGTTCCGGTGCAGCGCCGATCGGGCCGGACCTACTCAATTTTCTCCAGGGCCTGGGATTGCCGCTACGCGAAGGTTTTGGCATGACCGAAACTGCCGGCATTGCTTCGGCCCAGCCGCTGACAGGCCCGTGCGAGGGACGGGTAGGCTTCCCGATACCGGGCACGGCTTGCCGCATCGCCGAAGACGGCGAGCTGCTGATCCAAGGCCCAAACGTTTTTTCCGGTTACTACAAGATGCCCGAGGCGACCCAGCAGGCGCTACAGGACGGCTGGCTGTATACCGGGGACATTGCGACTTGCCACCGCGACGGATCGATCAGCATTATCGATCGAAAAAAGGATGTCATGATCACCGCCGGGGGCAAGAACCTCACGCCCAGCGTCATCGAGAACCAGGTCAAGACCAGTGCCTACATCAAGGAATGCATCGTGGTAGCGGACCAGCGCAAGTTCGTTGCCGCCTTGATCCAGATAGACCCAGATACCGTCGCAACCTGGGCCGAGAGCCACGATATCGCCTACACCACGTTTCGCAGCCTATCTGAAAATCCGCAGGTGCGTGACCTGGTCACTCAGGAGGTGGGGCGTGCCAACGCGGAACT
>JASLLH010000179.1:0-2337 GCA_030747115.1 Arenicellales bacterium | reverse complement strand
CAGCACCCTCCACCCAGGCCCGGTCTATTTCGATTGGCGCCAGGCCAAGCAGCAACTCAACAACCGGCTTGACACCTGCCAGGGTGGCGATATCGGAGCGCCTGTTACGCCCCAGATATTCCACGTCAGGGTAACACTGGACGACGACAGCACCCTCACTTACAGACGCGCCAAAGTCAAGATCGGCTTCCATGTGATGGCCCAGAAGAATGACCAGATCCGCCTCTTTGAGTGCCTGCTGCAACGACTTGTGGGCGAAAACGCAAGCCGGCCCCAGGCACAACTCGTGGCGCTCGTCGACCAGACCTCGGGCATGGCGCAAAGAGGTGAAAGGCAGGCCGTGGCGCTCGATGGCTTGCTGCAAGTCCGCCGGATCCAGGCCCGAAGTCATTTCCCAACGGGCCTCGTCACCAATGACCAGGATGGGCCGCTTGGCCTTAGCCAGGGCGGTTTCGATTTCCCTGGCCGTCTCTGGGGAGAGGTTGGCGCTACGGGTCACCACACCGGTCGCCGGCGCCTGTTGCTCGGCCAGAGCCGAGAGCACGTCTATGGGAATCTCAAGAAAGACCGGGCCCGGGCGCCCGGCCCACATGTGCCGCCAGGCCATCTCGATGTACTCCGGTATACGCTCGGTATGCAGTACCCGGGCTGCAAACTTGGTGACTGGTGTCATGATGCGCACGTGTTTGGCTTGCATCTCGGCGCCGCGGTCGAAATCCCTAGTGTTGCCCTGGCCGCCGATGATAAGCAGGGGCGACCCCGCCATCTGGGCCATGAAAGCAGTGGTCACCGAGTTGGTCACGGCAGGACCTAGGGTAACCATGGCCACCCCGGGGGTACCGGTCATGCGCGAGACCGCCTCGGCCATGAAACCCGCGGCTGCCTCGTGCCGGGTGTGGACAATCGGTAACTTGTTGCTGGCGGCAGCGTGGTAGATGGAGTTGAGCGGGCCGCCGGAAACCGAAAAGACCTGCTTAACGCCGAGATTGATCAGCGACTCGACGACCAGGTCGCCGCCTTCATAACGGTTTTTCATTTGCTGGTTCCTTGCATATCGAATAAAACGGATAGTTGGTTGATTATGCTGCTGCCGAGCTGCTCAACATCATTGATAGTGATGGCACGCTGGTAGTAGTGCCGCACATCGTGGCCGATACCGATTGCGAGCAGTTCAACTGAAGATTTTGTTTCAATCCAGTCAACTACGCTCTGCAGATGTTGCTCCAGATACTTGCCGTGATTTGCAGATAAAGTCGAATCGTCGACCGGTGCACCATCCGATATCACCATCAGTATACGACGTTGTTCAGGCCGCTGTAACAGACGCTGGTGCGCCCACAGAATGGCTTCACCATCAATGTTTTCCTTGAGCAAACTCTCACGCAACATCAGTCCCAGGTTATTGCGGGCGCGGCGCCATGGCTCAGCTGCGTCCTTGTAGATGATGTGACGCAAGCTGTTGAGACGACCCGGCCCCGCGGGCGAGCGGCCGATCAACCATTGCTCCCGCGCTTTACCACCTTTCCAGTCACCGGTAGTAAAACCGAGGATCTCCACCTTGACCGCACAACGTTCGAGTGTGCGCGCAAGAATATCCGCCGACATCGCGGCTACAGTGATCGGACGCCCGCGCATGGAGCCGGAGTTATCGATCAGCAGGGTAACAGTGGTGTCCCGATAATCAGCCTCGATCATTTCCATGAAAGGCTGAGTATTCAATGGGCTGGCGACCAATTGGGCCAATCTGGCGGTGTTGAGTTCGCCCTCTTCCAGATCGACCGCCCACGAAAATCGCTGGCGGGCCAACAACTTTCGTTGCAGGCGGTTAGCAAGTGGGCCGATCACCCGAACAAACTCTGTCAACCGGTCATCAAGGCGCCGGCGCAACCGAGCAAGCTCTTCTGCGTCAGATAGGTCCCTGGCCTGGACGATCTCGTCGAAGGCAGTGGTATAAACGGTGTAGGGAAATTCAGCAGTATCTTGTGTTGCAGGAGAAGCTGCAGGCTTTTCAGGAATCTTGCCGGCAGCAGCCGATTCCGAGGCTAGATCGGCGGCATCGGCGAGCTCCTCGTGTGGTTGTACCTGAGC
Organism: Arenicellales bacterium; assembly: GCA_030747115.1. GTDB lineage: Bacteria > Pseudomonadota > Gammaproteobacteria > Arenicellales > UBA868 > UBA12578. Next base: position 249 of record JASLLH010000179.1, on the reverse strand, counting down.
CTCATCATCCGCGTCGACCCCTGCTATTTGCGGTGTAAGCATTGCGGGATTCATTTTCGAGGACTCGACCAATAAAAGGTCATGCTCCATATCCTCCTCGGGCAAGCCCAGTTGGGCGAGCAGCGCCTGCACCTGTTGCGCAAATCTGGACTGATCGGCGAGTGATGCTTTTAAGTCTTTGGCAGCGGCCTGAAGTTGGGGTTGAAGCAGCGGCCGCCATAAATCAACCATGACCCGGGCTGCATCGGG
>JASLLH010000178.1:0-2372 GCA_030747115.1 Arenicellales bacterium | reverse complement strand
TGTATCAGTTTTGCGGTAACGTATACACTCTTCGAGCCGACAGCATAAATTCCGACAATTACAGCCTGGGCATCGTGTTCAGAACTTAGGTCTTTCAGCGCCCTCGACAGCAAAAACTCTCCCTCGCCTTTGCCGATATAGACGTTGCCTCTGAGCAACATCTCTATAATTTTGTACCCCTGACTTGAAAATACAGAACCAATTTGCTGCGCAACGATTCGGCCGAAGGTGGAAGAATTTTCAAGATTGTCTATGTCGGCAAAACTCGCCAGGATAAGGCTGCCTGGGTCCAGTCGATCCTTGCTCTGAGAAATCATCTTTTTCGCCGCACCATGGCTAATCGGAATCATGTTGACATCTTTTACCCGCCCATTGGTTTGGCAGCTAGCCAACACGAGCACAGAGGCCGCCAGTATCAGGACTAAGGGTAATCTACACAGGCGAAAGAAAGATCTCATTATTCCGGTTCTCATCTAACTTTGATCCGTAACCTGGAAAGGGCGGCTAGGATTTAGCGGTGGTGGAAACTCGTACAAAGTTTTGTCTTCTGGGTTGAAATAATATATTCGGGTCTTTGATTGGACTATCTCTCCCGATTTGTGAAGTTCGGTTGTGATCAACACCTCGGTTGTGATCAACTCCCCGGTATCGAGAGGATCGCGGTCCTTATGGATCACTACCTGTACCTGGTAGTTCAACAAGTAATCTCCGGCTGAGCCAAGCACTTCGATGCCGTTATCCAATAAATGTCCTGTGAGCATCTTCTTATAGGCCTTACCAAAATCAGTGTCAGGTGAATCTGCTGAAAAAGAAATTGAAGCCTTATCGCCTACTGTCTCTATAATTTCCGCTGCCTCGATGGAGGCAAGGATGTCCCATTGCGAAGCATCAATACGAAGAAGTGCACAACCGGCCAAGGCGATTGAAAACAACAAGGTCAGAATCGAACGGGCTGTATTCATGTCTGCTGACTCCTCACGGGCTTGTCGCGTCGTACTCGAGCTAGGCGGCATTTGCCGCACCGGTTTTTCAGTCCTGCCAAGGCCTACTTTGCACCCAATATGCGATCACTTCAAGGGGCTAGGTCAAAATTCCAGCCCTGTCGCTGACGTGGCCAAGGGTTTGTTGGCCTGGTGTCAGTACAGCGCGCTGTACCGCGGGGGTCCTGGCGGGCGGGTTCGACGAACCACCGGGCACCAAACCCGCTGCATTAGGATATTTTGGTTAAGGGGGGGTAACCCGGCATCAAGCGCACCGTATTCTCGTCAGCTGAGCCACATAGCCACATCCGGGGCGTTGCTCGAGCCCGCACAAGGTGCTGAAAAGTAAACGCCTCACACATTGAAGCGAAAGCGCATTATATCGCCGTCACTCAGTACGTAATCCTTGCCCTCGAGCCGTCCCCGCCCAGCCTCGCGCGCGCCCTGCTCGCCGCCATAGTGAACAAAATCATCATAGGCGATGGCCTCGGCGCGGATAAATCCGCGTTCGAAGTCGGTGTGTATCTGCCCTGCCGCCTGTGATGCAACTGTGCCTACCGGCACCGTCCATGCCCGCACTTCCTTGGATCTGGTGGTAAAGAAGGTCTGCAGGCCAAGCAGCCGGTAACCCGCCTGGATCACCCGATTGAGGCCCGACTCCCCAAGCCCGAGGTCTTGCAGAAAAGCCGCGTGTTCGCCAGGCTCAAGATCCGATATCTCCTGTTCGATGGCAGCGCTCACCAGCACGAGCTCGGCCTGGGTTTTTGCTGCATGCCCACACAGCGTATCTACCTGCGCATTGCCTGCTAAATCCTCTTCAGCTACGTTGACCACAAAGAGCACTGGCTTGGCTGTAAGCAGGCACAACGGCTGCAGGGCTGTAGCGGTATCTCGATCCCCGAGCAAGCCGCGTACGCCGGAGCCGTCGTCCAGCGCTTGGTGTGCTCTTTCAAACAACTCGAGTAGACGCAGTTGTTCCTTGTCGCCGATCTTGGCAGCCTTGCGGCTACGTTCGATGGCGCGGTCCAGCGTCTCCAAGTCCGCCAACGCGAGCTCGGTCTCTATGGTGGCCACGTCAGCGACCGGGTCGATCCTGTCCGAGACGTGCGCGATATCGGTATCTGTGAAGGCGCGGACCAGGTGCACAATGGCATCGACCTCGCGGATGTGGGCAAGAAAACGGTTACCGAGGCCCTCCCCGCGGGAAGCGCCAGCCACCAGACCGGCAATGTCGACAAACTCGATCACCGTCGGGATCACCGCCTTGGGTTTGACGATAGCGGCTATTGCCTGCAGTCGGGAATCGGGCACCTTGACGATGCCGACGTTAGGCTCAATGGTGCAGAATGGGTAGTTCTCCGCCGGCGCGGCAGCCCGGGTCAGGGCATTGAA
>JASLLH010000177.1:0-2395 GCA_030747115.1 Arenicellales bacterium | reverse complement strand
CCAGGGCTGAATGAGAAAACGGCGGGACGCAATCCACGCCGAGTCGACGACCAGTGCAGGCCTTATTCGGTTAATCTGGGTTCGAGTACGAGGGCAACCGAATTGATACAGTAGCGTTCACCGGTCGGTGCGGGACCGTCGTTGAACACGTGGCCCAGGTGTGCGTCGCAACGGCTGCACAGCACTTCAGTGCGCACCATACCCAGGCTGCTGTCGCTTTTTGTCTCTACCGCGCCGTCGTTGGCGGGCTGGCGGAAACTAGGCCAGCCCGAGCCCGAGTCGAACTTCTCGGTGGAGACAAACAGGGCTGCTCCGCAACAGCTACAGCAGTACACGCCCGCATGTTTGCAGTCGTGGTACTCCCCGGTAAACGGCGATTCGGTGCCATGTTGGCGGCATACCCGATACTGCTCTGGGGTGAGCCGGGTCCGCCACTCGGCATCCGTGCGGGTGACCTTTTTGCTGTTGTTTTCCGTCATCTGTGAGGGGTGGTTTCGCCGCCTGCCTTGGCGAATTTTTTCGCCAGTGCGGCACGTTGCTCGAAGGCTTGCCGGGCGATGTGGATATCCTCCAGGAACCAGGGCAATTCATTCATGTGCAGGGCCTGAGGCCCGTCCACCAGGGCCTCGGTAGGCCGGGGATGAAAGTCCGCCAACACCATGTTGGCGCCGGCGATGACGCCCTGGGCGGTCACGTGCATCAGATCGAGAATGTTGTCCGGTCCGCGGTTGCGGCTGCCAACCGAGTGCGAGGGATCGATGCACACCGGCAGGTGGGTGAGGTGGCGCACTGCCGGCACGTGGCCGAAGTCCACCAGGTTACGGTGCGGGTCGCCCAGATTGGTCTTCATGCCACGCAGGCAGAAAATAATATTGCGGTTGCCCTCACTGGCGAGATACTCGGCAGCGTTGAGCGATTCCTCCAGCGTGATGCCGAAACTTCGCTTAAACAGCACAGGTAACTCGCGTTGGCGGCCGACAACCTTCAGCAGTTCAAAGTTCTGGGTGTTGCGAGTGCCGATTTGCAGCATCACTCCGGTCGGCCGGCCGGTGTCCTCCAGGGCCTGCAGGATCTCGCTCACGTGTGAATCGTGGGTCACCTCCATCGCGACCACTCGAATGCCGTACTTGCCCGCAAGTTCAAACACCCACGGCAGGCAGTCGGCGCCGAGGCCCTGGAAGGAATAGGGGCTGGTACGCGGTTTGTAGGCGCCCATGCGTGTACATTGCTGGCCGTGTTCGGCAAGAGCGCGCATCATGGTCTCGACGTTGTCGGGGTTGTCCACCGCGCACAAACCCGCGAACACGTGTAGTGAGTTTTGGTCGAAGTGCACCCCGTTGTAGGTGAAACCGTGTGCCCGCACGTCGCCAGCGTGACGGCCAATGATGCGGTACTCGCGCGACACGCGAACCACCCGCTCTACCCCAGGGAGGCTTTCAATTTCGTTCTGGTCCAGGGCGGCAACCTCACCGATGATGTAGATCTCGGTCAGCGTGCGACCGGTGCCAGTGATGGAGTGAGTCTTGGGCGTGATGCCGGGCTTGGTTTCGAAGTAGCCCATTACCGCCTTGCCTTCGGGGGTCTCCAGCGAGTTGTCCGGGTGTAGGATGACGATCATGGAGCTCTCCTAGTTTTGTGCAACCGGGGTGGTGGGGTCGTTGCCCCACTCGGACCACGAGCCCGCGTAGCCCCGGACCCGTCCGTAACCCAGGGACTTGAGCATCATCCAGCTGTGGGCCGAGCGGTGGTGGGTCTGGCAGTAGACGATAACCTCCTGCTCCAGATTGATGCCACGGCTGGCCAACAGTTCCTCGAGCAGTGCCGCGGGTTTAAGGCGCAGGTTGCGGGCCTGGTCCATACTGTCATGCCAGTTGAGGTTGATTGCGCCGGGGATGTGCCCACCGCGTTTGGCAGAGATTTTGCTGCCGGCGTATTCCTCCGGGGTGCGGGCGTCAAGCAGTGCTACGCCCGCATCGTCCAGGTGTGTCAGCACGTAGTCGCGGGTCGCGAGCACGCTGTCATCAATAGCGTCCAGTGGCAACGCCCTAGCGGGAGGCCGGGCAACCGGTTTGGCAGTGACGGGGTGGCCCTCGTTGCTCCAGGCGCGAATGCCGCCGTTCAGCAGGTGGGCGTTGTAATAGCCCAGGTAATGCAATGTCCACAGCAGCCGTGCTGCGCGGCCGCCGCCCTCGTCGTCGTAGGCGACCACCATCGGCGCCCGGTCCAGGCCAAGCAGGCCGGCCAATTGAGCCAGGCGCACATTTTCCGGCAGTAGCCCCGGCGCGGGCCGGGTGCCGGCCAACAGCATGGGATAGTCCAGATGTATTGCCCCGGGCACATGCAACCGGGCGTAGGTCTCGGCTTTAGCGAGGTCCACCACGCACAAGTCGGGGCG
>JASLLH010000176.1:0-2435 GCA_030747115.1 Arenicellales bacterium | reverse complement strand
AAACTTTTACACCGGTATGACGCACATGAGGCCCTGTTTGATTTCTACCGCCAGGCCCTGGTTTCTCTTACCCAGATAGGCGATTGCGAGAAAGTACTGCGTATTTTCGAAAAGCACCTGCTAGAGCAGGTCGGATATGGGATGCAACTGACAAATGAATACGTTAGTGGTGAAAGTTTGGCAGCGGATCGACTCTACCGCTATGTACCAGATGTCGGGCCACTGGCCGATATCAAGAGCAGCAGCGACGGCGTGCTAATACACGGTGCTGCCCTGCTCGCATTGGACGCAGAGAATGAACTTAACGGAACCTGCCTCAGCGAACTAAAGCAATTGAGTCGAGTATTGCTCGACCGCTCGCTAGATGGTCGCGGCTTGAGTAGCCGGACAGTCTACGGAAGGGTTTCCCTATCACTCGATCCTGGCAGTAACGGTGTTTCTGGAAACGTGATTTCGGGCGCTACAGAAGAAGCGACAACAAAGGAGTGAATCGACATGGAACTTGGGGTAAATATTGATCATGTTGCAACCCTGCGCCAGGCGCGGGGCACCGCCTACCCGGATCCGGCCGATGCCGTACTGGCAGCTGAGGCGGGCGGTGCTGATCTTATTACACTGCACCTTAGAGAAGACCGGCGGCACATAGTCGATGATGACGTGTATCGCCTGCGTGGTCTTATCAGCACCCGCATGAATCTTGAAATGGCGGCTACCGATGAGATGTCTGGCATCGCTTGCAAGGTGCTACCGAACGATGTCTGTTTAGTCCCAGAAAAGCGCGCCGAATTGACGACCGAAGGGGGCTTGGATGTAGCCACGCAACAAGCTAAGTTGCAGGCCATTGTTCAACGACTCCAAGATAGTGGTATCCGGGTGTCCATGTTCATCGACCCGGAGGCCGAGCAGATCGCCGCCAGCGCAGCTGTTGGTGCAGATGCCGTGGAGATTCATACCGGGGTTTACGCCGATTCGACGGTCGGGGTGGCACAGGAGATGGAACTGGAGCGAGTCTGTTCAGCGGTCCAGTGGGGTTTGGCGGCCGGCTTAAGGGTAAACGGCGGTCACGGCCTGAACTACGACAACGTTGAGCCAGTGGCTGGCTTGGCCGGCCTGGCGGAACTCAACATTGGCCATGCGATTATCGCACGCTCGGTATTCACCGGGCTCGAGGCGGCGGTTGCCGAGATGAAAAGTTTAATGCGCGGGGCAGCGACTTGAGCCCGCGCTATTTCTTACGCGGTGCGAACCCCTGTGGAATCTCTCCTAGATTACCTTCACCGAACAGAAAACTCAGCATATGTTGCTCGATCAGTTCGACACTGGCGGGATCAGCAGTGGACAGTTGGTTCTCGTTAATAATGAGTACCAGGCGTTCCAGCCATTTCTTCCAGCCAGCCTGGGAGATATTTGCCAGAATTCGTTGGCCCAATTCACCCGGGTAGGGTGCCTCGGCCAGAGGCTCAGCCTCTTCCTTGAGTACCTTACAGTAGATTGTTGCCATGCTACACTTAAACGGTCCGAAAAAAGAATCCTTCATTGTAGTTGTGGTTATTGACTATTGTTTTGGTTATTAGTCGCACAATGAAGGCGTCCATTATCCATTTACATTGACAGCGCAGCAAGACTTACGTTGTCGCGCGAACGACAGGAGCTGAAATTCATGAACGATTCTCACGAACCTAATATGATTGGGCCTGGGAGTCTTAAGGTAACGGCGCCCGCGAGGGAGAAGATCGCTAACCTGCTTGTTGATGCCGAAGAACAAGTAGCAGCGGTGCGAGTATTTGTCTCTGGAGGGGGTTGCAGTGGCATGAATTACGGTATGACCTTTGCCGAACAAGTAGAAGGGCGCGATAGGCTACTTGAAGACCAGCAAGGCTTTCGCCTGGTGGTTGACCCTGTTGCCTATTCCTTTATGGAGGGTGCGGAAATCGATTTCGTTGATGATGGCGTCAGTTCAACTTTCGTCTTCAATAACGTGTTCCAGGCGGTTGGTGGCAGCGGCGCCTGTGGTGGTTGTGGTGGGGCCATCTAGCCAGGCGTTGCAGGTCGCAACGGGTTCCAGCTGACTCCATCGGTTACTGGGTTAACACTCTGCGTTTAACCTATGGCTATCGCGCTCAAATAGCCTCGTTGGCCCTCATTAATTTTTCACCGGCATGACCCGGGTATTACTGGTAGCGCTCGATGGGAGCTACCGTACCGGCGCATATGTCGCGGCAGCCGAACGGCTACGAATAGAGCTGGTGGTAGCAGCGAACGGCGTCAGGCCTCTTGCCCAAGGGCCCGGGGGTGGCTTGCGGCTCGAGCCAGGGCGCACTGCCGCCGCGCTAGCAGCCATTACTAGAGCGCACCGCCAGCGGCCATTTGTTGCAATCCTCCCGACCGATGACGGCTCTGTGGAAATGGCGAGCATTGTCGCTCGGCACCTGGAT
>JASLLH010000175.1:0-2568 GCA_030747115.1 Arenicellales bacterium | reverse complement strand
TGCCTGGCGAGGGTGGATAGCGCGCTGAAACTGTATGCTTTGCCGGCCCCACCTGAGCACGATGGAGTAGCTATTTCTACCGACTGGCAACCGTTACCCCTCGGGGCGCGGGCAGTGGAACTCATCGTGCTGCAACATACGCTGGATTTTGCGCAGGCACCACATCAGGTCCTGCGCGAAGCAGCCACGGTTCTGGCGCCGGAAGGTTACCTGTTAGTTTGTGGATTCAACCCCCTGAGCCTGTGGGGCTTACGCCGATCGCTGTCAGGTTGGCCGCGGCCGATCCCCTGGAACGGGCATTTCCTGACGCCTAACCGGGTGCAGGACTGGATCTCTTTGCTAGGCTTGGACCTCACCGGTAGCCGCATGATTTTTTACCGAGCGCCAATGTCCCACGCCAGCATATTGGAGCGAAGCGCTTTCCTGGAGGTTATTGGTGCTCGCTGGTGGCCGTTATTTTCGGGCGCATACCTGCTGGTTGCGCAGAAACACCAGTTAAGGTCTGGTAATGTGCTGGAGAGCCGGCGCCAGGGGATGCGTATCAAGGCCGGAACACTCGCACCTACAATACCCCGCAGCAGTCATTCATTCAATAGTGGTGCGGAAAGTGACAGTGTCTAATACGATCGTACAGATGTACACCGATGGTGCTTGCCGGGGTAATCCCGGTGTCGGTGGATGGGGTGTAGTTCGCCTGAGTGGTAACCAATGTACTGAGTTTAAAGGCGCTGAGCCCATGACAACCAATAACCGAATGGAGCTCGTCGCTGCAATTCGGGGTCTCGAATCACTCGAGCAAGACGCCAGGGCCCAGGTATACACTGACTCCCAGTATGTTCGCAACGGTATCTTGGAGTGGCTGAAGGCTTGGAAAAGTAACGGTTGGCGTACCGCGGCCGGCAAACCAGTAAAAAATCGTGATCTGTGGCTAGCCCTGGATGAAGCCTCCGGATGTCGCCAGGTCGAGTGGCGTTGGGTGCGAGGACATGCCGGGAATTCAGGTAATGAGCGTGCGGACGCGCTCGCCAATACAGCCATTGATGAATACCTGGCCAGCGTGGCTGGAAGGCAACGATGAGGCTAGTCGTACTCGATACCGAAACCACCGGCCTGGAAATCAGGGAAGGTCACCGGGTCATAGAGATCGGCTGTGTGGAGCTGGTCAATCGTCGCCACACCCAGAATCGGTTCCATGCTTTCATTAATCCAGAGAGGGGTATAGATGTAGAGGCTTTGGAAGTGCACGGCATCACCGAGGATTTCTTGGCAGACAAACCGGTTTTCACCGAGATTATCGTGGAATTTATTAATTATATTTCCGGCGCCGAGGTGATTATCCACAACGCCCCCTTTGATTTGAGTTTTCTCAATAGCGAATTCGAGCGAGCTCGGGAGAAGCGCCGGCTTGACGAGTTGTGTACGGTGACAGATAGCCTGCAATTTGCCCGCCAATTGCACCCGGGTCAGCGCAATAGCCTGGACGCTCTCTGCCGTCGTTACGATGTAGATAATGCAGAGCGCACACTGCATGGGGCGTTACTCGACGCCGAGATTCTAGCCGATGTCTATTTGGCCATGACCGGCGGTCAGTCCGACATAAGTTTTGAGACCCCGGCAAGGCACTCAGGTCAACGACGGGCCGGGCCGACTCGGGCCGCGTCTGGTAGCGTTGTCGAAGTCGTCCGGGCCAGTCCGCAAGAGCTCAAAGAGCATCAGCGGTGGATCGAATTGCTTGGCGAGCACTGCGTGTGGACCCAAACTAATGATCCCGATTAACTGTACAGTTTAACTGGGGCCGGGGCTAGACCCGCCGGTATTAGTGGCAGTGTGTGGCCGCTTCCTGGGAACCTGGTTTGACGTAGAATCGAACCAATTGCCGTGGAGGAGGCCTGGATGCCGCAATTTCGTGGTTTGTTAAGGAGAGCATGATGAGTGAAGAACGTGTGTACCCTATCGATGGAGCTTTCGCCGCAAAAGCCCACTTAAACGAGAGTCAGTACTGGGAAATGTACCAGCGCTCGATCAGCGATCCTGACGAATTCTGGTCGGAACAGGCTGAAACATTTGTCACATGGTTCAAAAAATGGGTCCGTGTTAGCAACTGCGATTTTCGGGAAGGGCGGATTCGCTGGTTTGAGGGTGCTACGCTGAACGTCTCCTTTAACTGCTTAGATCGGCACTTGGGGTCCCGCGGTGATCAGGTTGCGATCATTTGGGAGGGCGATGACCCGTCGGAAGACCAGAAAATTACCTACCGGGAGTTGCACGAGCAGGTCTGCCGGTTCGCCAATGTCCTTAAATCGCGGGGCGTGGGTAAGGGAGACTGTGTCTCGATTTACATGCCGATGGTACCGGAGGCGGCAGTGGCGATGCTGGCATGTGCCCGGGTCGGAGCCATCCATTCCGTGGTGTTCGGTGGCTTTTCGCCAGACGCATTGCGTGACCGGATCCTGGATTCAGACTGCCGGGTCGTCATCACTGCCGACCAAGGGCCGCGTGGCGGCAAACCCGTACCACTGAAGGCCAATGTGGAATCAGCCCTTGTAGGCTGCCCGGAGGTTCACACGA
>JASLLH010000174.1:0-2622 GCA_030747115.1 Arenicellales bacterium | reverse complement strand
CTCTGGGTGATCATGAGATCACTACGATTGAGCCAGGACATCAGTTCGCCGTTGATCCAGTTCGCGGCGAGGCGCGATTCACCGCCCGCGTGCGCCAGGGCGGATTCGAAATAATCGGCAATCTCAGTTTGCGCGGTCAACTGGGCTGCGTCGTCCTCGCTGAGCTGATAGTCCGCAACGAACCGTGCCTGCCGTGCATCGGGCAGTTCAGGCAGTTGCGCCCTGAGCTGCTCGAGGTCCTCCTCGCTGATCACCAGCGGGGGTAGATCCGGATCCGGGAAGTAGCGGTAATCGTGCGCTTCTTCCTTGCCGCGCATCGGGCGGGTGAGGTCTGCATCGGGATCGTACAGGCGGGTTTCCTGACGAATCGTGCCGCCAGACTCGAGCACGGAGATCTGTCGGTCAATTTCATAATGCAGCGCCCGTTCCACAAAGCGGAAAGAGTTGATGTTCTTAAGTTCGGTCCGGGTGCCGAGCGTGGCCTCGCCCCGGGGCCGGATCGACACATTGGCATCACAGCGGAACGACCCTTCCTGCATGTTGCCGTCACAGATTTTCAAGGTCCTGACGAGGGCGTGGAGTTTCTTGAGATAGGCAACCGCTTCACTGGGAGAACGCAGATCCGGCTCCGAGACGATTTCGAGCAGCGGGGTGCCGGCGCGATTAAGGTCAATCCCCGTCATTTCGTGAAAGCCCTCGTGAAGCGACTTTCCGGCATCTTCTTCGAGATGGGCCCGGGTGATCCGGATACGTTTGCTGCCTGCGTCCGTCGGAATCTCAAGGCTGCCGCCGCTGACAACCGGAATCTCGTACTGACTGATCTGATAACCCTTGGGCAGATCCGGGTAGAAGTAGTTTTTCCGGGCAAAGACCGACACCGGATTGACCGTAGCGCCAACCGCAAGGCCAAAAGTGGCGGCCATAAGCGCCGCCTGGCGGTTCATCACCGGAAGCACGCCCGGCAGGCCGATATCGACCGCACAGGCCTGGGTATTGGCAGATGCACCGTAGGCGGTAGAAGATCCTGAAAAGATCTTGCTTTGTGTCATCAACTGCACGTGGACCTCAAGGCCGATGACGCATTCGAAGTCCATGCTCAAAACCCTGCGGGCACACGCTGGTGCCAGTCTGTCTCACGCTGGAGTTGATGCGCCGCGCCGAGAAGGGATGCCTCGTCCATGAACCGGCCTATCAACTGCAGGCCCACCGGCAGGCCGGCCGCATCAAAACCTGAAGGAATCGACAATCCGGGAAGCCCGGCCAGGTTGACGGTATTGGTAAAGATGTCATTAAGATACATCGCGACAGGGTCTTGGGTTTTCTCTCCGATCGGAAAAGCGGTGGTCGGGCTGGTGGGCCCGACGATGACGTCGCAATGTTCAAATGCGGTCACAAAATCCTGTGCGATGACCCGCCGGATTTTCTGTGCCTTGAGATAGTATGCGTCGTAGTAGCCGGCGGATAGCGCGTAAGTACCGATCAGGATCCGGCGCTTGACTTCCTCGCCAAAGCCTTCGGCCCGGGAGTTCTCATAAAGATCCAGAAGTTCGCCCGCGTCCTGAGCGCGGTGACCGAAACGTACGCCGTCAAAGCGCGACAGGTTCGACGAGGCTTCGGCCGGTGCAATAACGTAATAACAGGGAATCCCTGCGGCGCTGTTGGGCAGCGAGACATCCACCAGTGTTGCACCGAGTCCTTCAAAGACGGCAAGGGACTCGCGGACCCGCTCAAGAACATCTCCCTCAACCGAGTCGTCGAAAAATTCTTTTGGCAGGCCAAGGCGCAGCCCGCTGAGATCCATGTTGAGCATCGACGACAGGTCGGGAGCCGGCTGATTCATGGATGTGGAATCGCGCGGGTCAAATCCCGCCATGCAGCTCAGCATCAGCGCCGCATCCTCGGCGCTTCGGGTGATCGGACCGCCCTGATCAAGTGAAGAAGCGAAGGCAATCATGCCATAGCGCGAAACCCGCCCGTAACTCGGCTTGAGGCCCGTCAGCCCACAGAATGCGGCGGGCTGGCGGATAGACCCACCCGTATCAGTCCCCGTAGCGCCCGGAATCAGGCCGGCCACGACAGCCGCTGCGGAACCGCCGGAACTGCCGCCGGGGACACAGTTGCGGTCCCAGGGATTTTTCACGGTGCCAAAAAAGGAGGTCTCATTGGATGAGCCCATCGCAAACTCATCCATGTTGGTTTTTCCAACGAGCACAGAGCCTGCTTCGGCAAGGCGCTCCACTACTGTGGCGTCATATGGCGAAACAAAGTTTCCCAGCATTTTGGATCCACAGGTCGTGAGCATGCCTTTGGTGCAGAAGATATCTTTGTGCGCGATGGGAACTCCGGTGAGCGGGCCATGCTCACCCTGGGCGAGTTGTTGGTCTGCCGCTGCGGCCGCGGCCATGGCGCCCGCTTCGTCTATCGTGATGAATGCATTGAGATCGCGGTGCTCATCGATTCGGTCGAGACAGTGACGGGTCAGTTCGGTACTGCTGACCTCGCGCCGGCGCAGCAGGTTGCGAAGGGCAATTAGGCTGTGCTCATGAAACATGGGACAAACTGTTCAGTCACGGATGTTTGGCGTCAATGTAACCCCGAGACGGGGTTTATTCGATCACTCGG
>JASLLH010000173.1:0-2656 GCA_030747115.1 Arenicellales bacterium | reverse complement strand
CAGAGTCGCGCAAAACGATACTGAGGCCACCGTTGAGCTCACGTTTGATACTCCGATAACGCACCTTGCCCTCGCGCAGTGCGGAGCGTAGATCGGAGACATAGCGCTCTTCGGCGCGGTGTACTGCGTTATCCATATCCACTTCAAGCAAAAAATGCACACCACCGCGCAAGTCGAGGCCAAGGTACATTGGCAGAGCGCCAATGTCAGTGATCCAGGTAGGCGCTGCCGGCAGCAAAGTCAGTGCTACGGTATAACTGTCGTTAAGGGCGCCTTCAAGTAGATCTCGGGCACGCAGTTGCTCATCGAGCGTATCGAAACGCAGGCGAATGCCCCGGTCGTCCAACACCGCAGAGCGCGGCGGAATACCACCACTCACCAGAGTCGCTTCTACTTGGCTGAACTCGGCCGTACTGAGCTTGCCGCCGCGGGCACCCCGCAACTGGATACCGGGATCGTCACCGAACAGGTTCGGCAACGCGTAAAACGCGCCTGGTACGATCACCACGGCGATGATCAGCCACTTCCACCACGGCGTATGATTACGCATACGGTCAGTAGGTTCCCTTAGGCATGGCCTGGGATATTGACTGCCGCTGTACCCGAACCGTGAGGTCCGGGGCTATCTCGAGGCTGACGAAGTTGTCATCGACCTTCGTCACCTTACCCAGCAAGCCACCATTGGTGACGACCTCATCACCTTTCTTGGTCGCGGCCACCATCTCCTTGTGCTGCTTGGCCCGTTTTTGCTGCGGCCGGATAAGCAGAAAATAAAACAGCACAAAGATGATTACTAATGGCAGCAGGCTGAATAGGCCACTACCGGCCTCCCCTCCGGCCTGGGCCCAAGCATCCGATATGAGAAAACTCATGTTCTTCTTCCTTGTCTGGTCTGGAAAAGCGGCAAATTATGCCACATCAGCCTTGCCTGAGGCGTAACGATCGAGGAACCCGCGCGCGAAGCCGGCCAGCCGATCCTGCTTGACGGCAGCCCGGATATCCCGCATTAGCGACTGGAAAAAATACAGGTTGTGAATCGTGCACAGGCGTGCCCCGAGCATTTCGCCAACGCTGTGCAAATACCTGAGGTAGCTGCGGCTATAGCGGCCACAGGTCGGACACTCGCAACCTTCCTCCACCGGCCCGGTGGCAGACCGGTGAACGGCATTTTTCAGGCGCACGATTCCGTTGGCAGTATAGAGCCAGCCATTGCGCGCATTGCGGGTCGGCAGCACACAGTCAAACATGTCGATGCCAGCGGCAACGCCGGCCAACAGGTCTTCGGGCTTGCCTACACCCATGAGGTAACGTGGCTTGTCTGCTGGCATACGTGGCGTGATGGTCTCAAGTACGCGTACCATTTCAGCCTTGGGTTCGCCCACTGACAGGCCACCGAGGGCATAGCCGTCGAAGCCGATCTCCTCAAGCCCGGCCAGCGACTCAACACGCAGGTCCTCGTACATGCCACCCTGGGCAATGCCGAACAGCACCTGCCCCGAAGCCAGGGATACAGCCCGGCAACGTCTGGCCCACCGCAAGGACCGCAACATGGATTCGCTGGCCTGTTCACGGGTCGCTGGATAGGCGGTGCACTCGTCGAACGCCATGACGACATCAGAGCCCAGGGCTCGCTGTATCCGCATCGACTCCTCGGGCCCGAGAAAAACCATTGAGCCGTCGACCGGTGAGCGGAAGCGCACACCGGCCTCGTGAATTTCTCGGTCCGCGGCCAGACTCCACACCTGAAAGCCACCCGAGTCTGTCAGGATCGGTCCGTCCCAGCCCATAAACCGGTGCAGTCCCCCATGGGTCTCGATAACCTCTGGGCCGGGTCGCAACCCCAGGTGAAAAGTGTTGCCGAGAATTATTTGAGCGCCGCATAAGCGGACCTCATCGGGAGTAACGGTCTTGACCGCGCCGGCCGTACCGACCGGCATGAAAGTCGGGGTATCGATGCTGCCGTGCGCGAGCTGCAACCGCCCACAACGCGCATACCCGTCCCGATGACTGACCGAGAACTTCATTTCCCGGCCGATTTCTTTTCTAGCAACATAGCATCCCCATAACTAAAAAAGCGGTAACGCTGTCGAATGGCATGCGCGTAAGCCTGCCGCACACGCCCGGTGCCGGCAAAAGCACTAACCAACATTAGCAGGCTGGACCGCGGCAGGTGAAAGTTGGTAATCATCGCATCTACCACCTTGAATTCGAAGCCCGGGTAGATGAAAAGATCAGTTTGGCCTGCTAATGGCGCAATCGAACCCTCGAGGGCGGCACTTTCGAGAGCCCGCACCACGGTCGTGCCCACGGCAATAACACGCCTGCCGGCGCGGCGGGCGCTGCTGATTGCATCGACCACTCGCTGCCCGACCCAAACTTGCTCGCTGTGCATACGGTGCATGCTGACCTGGCGGCACCGCACCGGCTGGAAAGTTGCTGCACCCACGTGCAAAGTCAAGGCCTCTACCTGTATGCCCCGCCCGGCCAGCGTATCGAGCATCTCCCGATCGAAATGCAGGCCAGCAGTCGGTGCAGCCACTGCACCCGGTACGCGCGCGTAAATCGTTTGGTAACGCGCCTGGTCCTGCGGCTGGTCCGGCCGATCGATGTAGGGCGGCAACGGCACGTGCCCCTCTTTTTCAAGCAATACTCCAAA
>JASLLH010000172.1:0-2759 GCA_030747115.1 Arenicellales bacterium | reverse complement strand
CCCGACCACACCGACCGGCCTGGCAATCTCTACCATACCCTGCGCTACATCCTCAGAAATAATTCCTACCGAAGGGGCGCCGGTGAGGTCCCTCAACAAGCCCAGCGTTTTCCGGAAATTCTTACTGAATTTGTGGTCAACATCGCCTAGACCGGTATCTCGTACAGCGTGCTCGGCCAGACGACGGTTGCGCGAAGGCTCCATGACGGTCCAGGCGATCGCCGCCACCACATCATCAACCTGTCTTTGATCAAACTTCTCATACTCTGCCTGGGCTTCACGGGCACGGGTGATGAGATCGTTAATGAGTGCGTCAGGGTTCATGACAGTCTGATCAAAAAAGAATCGAGTGGTTTGAAAAAATCAGGTGTGCCGGCAGCCTAGGCTGCCGGCACACCAAGCATAAAAAGCTTTAATCGAGGCCTTTCAATAAATCCTCAAGGTAGGGCTGGCGCTCTGCCCACATGGCCAGCACCTCGTCACGCGTCATGATACGCAGCGGCGAACCACCGGCCTTCATCTTCTTGGCCACTTTTCCATCCTGGAACATCAGGTGGACTCGCTCTGCCAGAAAATCGATTACTTCCTGCGGAGTGCCCTTTCGCGCCATGATACCGCGGAAATTCACACTGGAATCATCCACGTCAACGCCCTGCTCCTTAAAAGTCGGTACCTCCGGCAGGAACAGCGCCTCGCGCTGGTTATCGGCTACGCCAAGAATTTTGATCCGATCACCCTGACGATAGGCGTCTGACAGGTTATTAAAGCCAGCCATCACCTGATTACCCAACACCATCTTCATCGCCTTAACACCACCGCCCGCCGGAATATATTTGAGCTTGATGTCAGCAGCCCTTTCAAACTGCAGATGGGCAATGTGATGCCCCACGTACAGGCCAGCACCACTTACGGTGATAGTGCCGGGATTGGCTTTAGCATGGGCAACCACATCGGCTACGGAGTTAAAAGGACTGTCTTTGGGGGCAATCAGCACTGCAGGGTCTGCACCCCAATTAGCAATCGGCTCCAGATTATTGATGTTGTATTTGGTATCAAACTTAATCGACTGCGCGATAAAGTGCGGCACGTTATAGGCGGCAAGCTGGTGGCCGTCTGTGCTTGCCTTCGCGGCAAACCAGTTCCAGCCTTTCTGGCCACCGGCTCCGGGCTTATTGAAGATCACAATAGGCATGTTCAGGTATTTTTCCTTACCTGCCATCATCGTCACGATGCGGGCCTGAAAATCGGTAGCGCCGCCGGGCCCATATGCAACGGTCACCTGTACCGGGGCACTTGGGTAATCCTCAGCGATGACAACCTGGATTGGTGCCATCAGCAGCAACGCACCCAGTGCTGTGGTACTGGCCTTAACAATGTATTTCAGAACTGACATTTCAACCTCCTGATTTGTAGGACTGGGTTTGTCCCATTTGGGACGGGTACTCCATGAGACCCGTGTCACCCCCGTCAACCAAGGGAGCAAGGACCCCACGAAAAGAAACTGTGTCAAAAAAGTATTCCTCTGGGCGTCATGACCTGCAGCATGTGCTCAAAAGACAGGTAGACGATCCCAATAAACACCACACTTACTGAGGCCAGCATGAAGACACTGCGCCGGTTTCGTAACGGTAGGTAGAACAACGCAATAAGAGCAAACGCGAGAAAAGAAGATGCGTAAAAACCCAGCATCTCCAGCACAATCAGGTAGCCCACGATTACGGTGCTGCCTGCGCCGATATCACGCCAGCGCGCAGCCTCTCGCACATCACTGCTGCGCAGCGAGCGGATTCCGTCCCACAGCACCACGATTGAGAGTCCGGTCATGATGACAGCGAGCAGCCGGGGGAAGAAAAAAGCCTCGCCACTGCCGGAAAAAACCGCGGCACCCAGAACAATCAAGGACAAAACGGCGGCGCCGAGCCCTCCGGCCAAACTGCGATCAACACCCGCGTCGACGGCAGCGCCAGCCCGGCGGCGCTGTTTCACCTCGGCAAGGACGCTGTAAACGATCGAGACCAGACAAAGGGTGACCAGGATGATATTGATAGTGCCGAGGAAAAAGTAAGAGAACATACCCTCCCCCGTTTCCGCAATCATCTTGCCCATCTGGAAGTTGTCCTCAGCGATAGGCCCCAGAATGATGCCCAGCACCATCGGGGCAGCGCTGAAGCCATAGCGGCTGCCTATATACATCAACGCCCCCAGAGTGGCCATGACAAGCACATCCGAATAACTGTTCTGAATGCTGTAGGTGCCAATTACAGCCAGTACCGTTACCGCCGCCGCCATGTAGTGGCTCGGCACCCGCATCACCCAGTAACTGCTGGTACGGCTGAGTCCTAACCCCAGGACAAGCATCAGTCCCTGGGCGATCAGCAGTGAACCGATGAATGTCCAGGTCACCTGCGCGTGCACTGTAAAAAGATCCGGGCCGGGAAACAGGCCGTTGATCAGTAGCCCACCCAGTAATACTGCTGCGGTCGGACTACCCGGAACGCCCAACGTCAGCAAGGGTACTAGAGAGGGACCCACCATCGCATTATTCGCTGACTCAGCCGCGATAACCCCGTCCGGCTCACCTTTGCCGAAGCGTTCCGGGTCGTCACTGAACTTGCGAACCTGGTCATAGGCCACCAGGCCGGCAATCTGCCCGCCCGCACCGGGGATGATGCCAACGATCACACCGGATACCGTGCCCACCGCGAGCGCCTTGAAGCGCCGTAAGTTGTACCTGATCGAGTCGATCAGGCGGTGACTCT
>JASLLH010000171.1:0-2774 GCA_030747115.1 Arenicellales bacterium | reverse complement strand
TTGATCTATGCTCGCAAAAGCCAGTCGCGCCTCATGACCGGTACTTACTATGTGGCTGAGACCATCAGCCGTACCCGCGGTACGGCCACCGACCTGATGGTGGATAGGCGCTTCCTGGGCCCAGATGACCAGGTGCTTATCATTGATGATTTTCTGGCCACGGGCTCGACCTTGAGCGCGTTGGCAAGACTGGTCGGCGAGAGCGGTGCGAGTTTGCACGCCATTGGCTGTGTTATAGAAA
This sequence comes from Arenicellales bacterium, assembly GCA_030747115.1. Classification (GTDB taxonomy): domain Bacteria; phylum Pseudomonadota; class Gammaproteobacteria; order Arenicellales; family UBA868; genus UBA12578. The sequence continues at coordinate 2,533 of JASLLH010000171.1, read as the reverse complement.
AGCCCGCGGAGGGTGGCCGTGAGGTGTTGCTGGACCTGCACGTGCCGGTAGTGACGCTTGCCAAGATCCTGTTCCAGGATGGCGGCTTGGCTGTCTGCCCTTGAGACTGTTACCACGATGACTGCGGGCCTTTATGCACGAATCTACCGTTTGGTGTGCACGGTGCCGCGCGGTCAGGTGGCGACCTACGGTCAACTTGGGGCAGTGGTTGGCTGTAGCGCCCGCCAGGTCGGTTATGCGATGGCGGCGGTAACCGATGTCAGGGTGCCCTGGCACCGGGTCATCAATAGCCGGGGCGCCATCAGCACACGCAGTGACGGTAAACCGGATACCCGGCAAAGAGAACTGCTGGAAGGCGAGGCTGTGGTCTTTGGCCCGGCCGGCCGCGTCGATCTCGTTACTTTCGGCTGGAACGGCCCCGACTGGGATTGGCTTGTGGCAAATGGGCTGGAGCCACCACAGATTCTGGATTCAGACTGAAGTGCTACCAGAAGGACAGCCATAATAAGATGAAAAGTGGGCACTGTATTCACGTGGTCAGTTGTCATGCGGAAGGCGAGGTGGGGGATGTGATCGTCGGCGGAGTTCTACCGCCGCCTGGCGCGAGTCTGTGGGAGCAATCACGCTGGCTCGAAGCGGATGGGAAGCTGCGGGACTTCCTCCTCAATGAACCCCGCGGCGGTGTGTTCAGGCACGCCAACCTGCTGGTGCCCCCGGTCAGCCCACAGGCTGACGCTGGCTTTATTATCATGGAACCGCAGTACATGCCTCCGATGTCGGGCTCCAATGCCATCTGTGTCAGCACCGTCCTGCTCGAGACAGGCATTCTGCCGCTGGTCGAGCCCGAGACCGTGCTCCAGTTGGAGGCGCCAGGTGGACTGGTCTCGGTGCGGGCGAGTTGTCGCGACGGCGTGGTCGAGCGCGTCACTGTTCAGAACGTTACCTCTTTTGTCGACCAACTGGATGCTACGGTTGAGGTCGAAGGCCTGGGCACCCTGACGGTAGACACGGCCTATGGTGGGGACAGTTTCGTTATGGTCGATGCCGGCGCCGTAGGTTTTGCTGTCACGCCGAACGAGGCGGCAGATATCGTGCACTGGGGTCGCAAGATTACCCGGGCTGCTAACGAGCAGTTAGGGTTTTGCCATCCAGACAATCCTCAGTGGTCGCACCTGTCCTTTTGTATGATGACCGCGCCATTGTCCGTGGAAGGCGACGTGACCGTGGGCCGCCACACCGTAGTCATCCAACCCGGAAAACTCGACCGCTCGCCTTGCGGAACTGGCTGTTGTGCCCGCATGGCGGTGCTGCATGCGCGAGGCGTATTGGGCGCAAAGGCACGATTCATCGGAGAGTCGGTGATCGGTTCGCGCTTCGACTGCCGCATAGAGGGCGTCACAGCCCTGGGCGACGGGCGGCCCGGGATCGTGCCCTCGTTGGCCGGGCGGGCCTGGATTACCGGTATCCACCAGCATTTGCTGAGTCCCGCTGACCCCTGGCCTACGGGCTACCGGGTCGGAGACACCTGGCCGGCAGGTTCCTAGGCTGGCCACAATTGGGCCGCACCGTGAACGCCGGCACTGTCGCCGTTGAGGTTTCTCAGAATCGGGGTCTTCAGGTTGGTATCAAAGACATGTTGGGCTATGTGTTCCGGGCCCTCGCTGTAGAGCGCTTCGAGATTTGACAAGCCACCGCCGAGCACCACGGCGTGTGGGTCGAGGATGTTGATCACGCTGGCGAGTGCTCGGCCGAAGCGCTCGAGTAAGCGCCCCAATGCCGCGCGGGCGACGCCATCGCCCTGTTGTGCCCGCTGGACGATTGCCGGGGGTGTGAGCACAGTGTTGCCGCCCAGGCGCTGGTAGTCGGCCGCAAAGCCGGGCCCCGAGAGAAAAGTCTCGACGCAGCCATTGCGGCCGCAGTAGCAGCGTGGCCCGTCCGGCTCCAGGCAGTTATGGCCCCATTCACCGGCAATGTGCGCCAACCCAGGCAGCAGTTGCCCACCGACCACGATACCCCCGCCTACTCCGGTGCCCATAATGACACCAAATACCGTGTGCGCACCGCGACCAGCGCCGCCAATGGCCTCGGCCAACGCAAAGCAGTTGGCATCATTTTCAAGGCGAACGGGGCGCATAAGTAGGGTTTCCAGGTCATGCTGCAACGGTTGCCCGTTCAGGCATATAGTGTTGGAATTCTTGACGCTGCCGTCAGGATTGAGCGTGCCAGGTGTGGCGATGCCGATGGTGCAGCGTGAGTCGATATCCTGTTCCAGTGCAACCACCAGCGTGGCGACGTTCTCAAGAACCGCCTGGTAGCCCAGGTGCTGTGGAGTCGGGCGGCGCAGACGCAGACGCTGGTCGCCCCGTGCGTCCAGAACCACGCCTTCGGTCTTGCTGCCACCCAAGTCAATACCGATTCTCATAGTGGTCGGGCGAATGCTGGGTGCCGATCAAGGCTGGCAGTTATTCGGGGATCAAGCGTCGCGCGAGAAGGTGATCTGGGCGTAGGCCGAGTGGTTGTGAATGGACTCGAA
>JASLLH010000170.1:0-2807 GCA_030747115.1 Arenicellales bacterium | reverse complement strand
GGCCAGTTCACGCACAACCTGAACCAGCCATAATTCACCCTTGGCTGATATCCCTGGCCTCACCGACATGCGAAGAACCCCATGAGCACTTCTGATACCCGCCGTGTTACTTCCTGGGCTCTTTATGACTGGGCCAATTCCGCCTTTGCCACCACTGTGATGGCCGGGTTTTTCCCGATCTTCTTCAAGCAGTACTGGAGCCAGGATGCGGTTATCACCCACAGTACTTTCTACCTGGGGATCGGTAACTCGGTTGCCAGCCTGATCATTGTGATCCTGGCACCGATACTCGGGGCCATGGCTGATACCGGCGGGCTCCGAAAGCGCATGCTCGCGACTTTTGCCAGCCTTGGTGTTCTGGCCACGGGAGCGCTTTATCTGGTCCAGGCCGGCATGTGGCCATTTGCAATACTGTTATATGCCATTGCGGTCGTGGGCTTCTCGGGTGCAAATGTCTTCTACGATGCCCTGCTCATCATCATCGCCCCGGCCAAGACCCGCCACCGCGTCTCGGCGCTGGGCTTCGCCCTTGGCTATCTGGGCGGGGGCCTGTTATTTCTACTCAATGTGCTCATGTATCAGTTTCCCAACATATTTGGGCTGGCTGACGGCGGGGAGGCAGTTCGCTGGTCTTTTATCACCGTGGCGGTGTGGTGGACGGTGTTCTCGATACCGCTTTTTCTGTACGTGGATGAGCCGCTGCCCGCCAACGGCCGGCGCCATGTCGACATCAAGGGCACTTTTGCCGCTCTTCGCCATACGGCCCAAAACCTGCGGCAATACCGCGGCGCCTGGATGTTTCTGCTCGCCTACTGGCTGTATATCGACGGCGTCGACACCATTGTGCGTATGGCGGTGGACTTTGGTCTGAATATTGGACTGGGCCAAGGAAATCTGATCACTGCCCTGCTGATGGTGCAGTTCATCGGCTTCCCGGCAGCGTTGGTCTTCGGCCGCCTGGGCGAACGCTATGGCGCCCAGCGGGGCATCTGGATCTGTATCTGGGCCTATGTGGGCGTCACCGTTTTCGCCTTCTTCATGGAAACAGCACTGCAGATGTATATCCTCGCCGCTGTAATCGGCCTGGTCCAGGGCGGTATCCAGGCGCTCAGTCGCTCGATGTTCAGTCACCTCATTCCACAGGAGAAAAGCGCCGAGTTTTTTGGCTTTTACAACGTGGTGGGTAAAGCCGCCGCGGTTTTCGGGCCAGTGATGATGGGTACTATCACCTACCTCAGTGGCAACCCGCGCCTGGGAATTCTCTCGGTAGCGTTGCTGTTCTTTGCCGGGATGTTCTTCTTTCGCCTGGTACGCGATCCGGTTGACACTCAAGCAGCCTGATGCCACTGGCCGCGTGAGATCAGCACCGACTTGAGCAGGGCCGGGCGATCGGTCATCAACCCGTCCACGCCCAGGTCGAGCAGACGGTGCATCTCGCTAGCCTTGTTCACCGTCCACACATGAGTGTGCAGGCCGCGGCGCTTCATGACCTCGATGAACCGCTTATCGACCACCTTGATTCCGTGCCACCAGACCGGCACCTGGGCACAGGCCGCCTGCAGTGTGCCCATCGGTAGCGCGAGGCTGGCAAGACGAGCTCGGGTGGTCTCAAGCGGTGCCATCGAGGTGCATGCTCCAGGCAGAGCTGCGCGCACCCGTTTCAGACGGCGTCCGGAGAATGAGCCGATACAAACGCGCTCCTTGGCACCCGCTCGTTTAATCACCCGCACCAGCGGCTCGACTGCAGCATCAGACTTGGGCTCTATGTTGAAACACGTCTCCGCAAAGGTGCCTAGCAGTTCCTCCAGCAGTGGAATCGGCTCCCGGCCGTGAACCCTGGCCCGGCGCACAGTTGCGTAATCCATCTGCGCGATCATGCCGCGCTCAGCGGTCACCCGATCAAGACGGTCGTCGTGAAACGCGAGCAGCACCCCATCGCGCGTGCAGTGCACGTCGGTCTCGAGGTAACGAAAACCCTGGCGTACCGCACCTTCGAAAGCGACCAGGGTATTCTCCGGTCCGGCCTCATGGTCACCGCGGTGGGCAAATGCCAGGATGCCCGAATGCTCCAGGAATGCGTGACTCGGCATTTAGTGCGCCCCCCGGGGGCAGTTATAGACAAGTTACCCGCTATTGTGACTGCAGCGGGCCCCAAATAAATAGCAGGCCAACGAGATAATCCCATGCTGACAGGAATCATCCTCATTGTCGCTGGGCTGCTGATTGCCCTGTACCCGCCACTGCTATCACTGATCGTGGCGGGCGTACTCACGCTGTTCGGTGTGCTGGTGCTGATGAGTGCGTACTATCACCATAAACTGCAGCGCCAGGGCGACAACCCCATCACCGAATTGATTCTGCCCTACTGACGTAGATTGTCAGTTCGGCTTATGGCGCAGTTTCGCCGCAACGAAATCGCGCTGGGGGATGTGTAGCAGACGCTGGATCTTGCGCATCAGATGGAGCTCATGATCGTCCAAGCGCCCATCCGTGTATACCACCTGCCACATCTGCTCGACCAACCGCAGCCGCGCCTGCTCTGGCCAGTGTCGGTTGATCAACGAAGTGAAGCCGTGCAGGTCAACTGCCTCGCGGGCCTGGGTCTCGGCCAGGACCATGAGTTGCTGCGCTTCACTGGCAGTTAGTGAAAACTGTTCCGACACCAACGCTTCAATGGCCATGCGTTCATCAACACCGAGATCATAGTCCGACATTGCAGTCTCAAAAAGCAGGGCCGCGGCGGCAAGGCGCAACGAGTCCTCCGCCAGGCTGGCAGGATCACTGACCTCAAGGCGTTGACGGAAAAA
>JASLLH010000016.1:0-25855 GCA_030747115.1 Arenicellales bacterium | reverse complement strand
GGCGCTGATCTGCGCTTTGAAAAAACAGCCGATACCGAGCCGGGCGACGTCAGCGTTACCATTTGACAGCGCCACCACCTCGAAGCGGGTGTTGATCCGCTCAAGCGCGGGCACCACGTCCGGGTAAAGTTCCACCTGGTGGCGCAAATCGAGGAAACGCTCGATCAAATCGTGGGAAGCTTGCGTGTCGTAGCCGTGCTCGCTAAGGAGCACCTCGAACGACATCCGCCGCGACTCGGTAAGGTCGTGGGCGATGTCGGGGCGACTGTGGTAAACCTCTTCACGCACCCGGCGCAGATCATCGGCATCGTAATGACGGGTAATACGCGGAAAGCATTCACTCATGTGCCGATACAACTCCGCCTCAGCCCGGCGGATCACCGGCCAGATCGACCACAGGGTGTCGTCCAGATCCAGCGACACGGCGCGGATATGCTTCATGTCAAAAGCGCGGCTCGCAACTGATCGCTCAAGGAACCGACCCAGCCGGCCGGGTCACCGTCGAGGGCCAGGCGAAACACCGGCTGCCCGGTAGCGGCCAGCACCGCAAGATCGCCGGCAGCCTGCGCCACGTTGAGCTCGCCAAACGAGTAGGCCTCACCAGGAATGGCCAGATCCCACCCAGTCGTTGCCGTCACCACCAGAAAATGACCCTGTTGCGGCCCACCTTTGTGCAACTGGCCGCTCGAGTGCAAGTAGCGCGGGCCCACGTTGACGGTAACCGGCAAGTTGAGGCAATCGCCCAGTTCCCCGGCAAGCCCCTGCAAGCGCGCCATGGCTTCGCGATCTGCCGGCAGGAAGGCCAGCACTGCCAGGTAACTGCCAGCGGGTGCAGCCCTGAGACTGGCACCAAGCTCTGCCAGTGACCCGGCAACCGGCGGTGAGGGTGCCTTGCTGGCGGAGAGCAGTTTGCGGGTTGCCTCTTTGCTGGCGTTGACATCGGGCTCACTGAACGGGTTAAGGCCCATGACGGCACCCGCCGTCGCGGTGGCAAACTCCCAGCGGAAAAACTCACCGGCAAGATCGCGCGGGTCTTCCAGCAGCAGACGCAGTACCGGTGTACCGACTTTTTCGACCTGGTCACATTGCTGCCACAAGGCACCGTCGCGCGCGAAACCTACAGCAAGCCAGGCCCCATGGGCAGCGGCCGCTCGCTGACTGCTGGCAGGCGCCAGTAGCGGCAGCAGGCCCTTGCCCTGCTTGCCGGTGCTCTCGGCCACGAGTTGTTCGATCCAGGCCCCAAGCGGTGCGATTCCCGGAGACAGCCGCAACTGCAACTGCCCGCGCCCTGCCTGCCACTGCTCACCCAGCCATAGACCCAACGCCAACCCCGGGTTGTCAACCAGCTGATCTCCCCGGCAACGCGTTGCCATGGTACTGGCACGTCCGGCGAGGTCGCTAAGATCCAGCCCCAGCAACGCCGCCGGCACCATGGCAAACGCGGTCAACGCAGCAAAGCGCCCGCCGACATCGGGCGGGTTGAGAAAGCAATCACGATAACCCCGCTGCCGGGCCAGCTTCTCAAGAGGTGTACCAGGATCGGTGATGGCGATGAACTGCGCACCGGCATCGCTGCGAGCCTTGCAAACAGCGTCCCAGAAATAGGCTGAAAGTGCCGTAACTTCGGCTGTGTGACCTGATTTTGAGGCAACAACAAACAGCGTCTTGGCCAGATCGCCCCGTTGCTCGAGCCTGCGTACCGCGAGCGGGTGGGTGTTGTCCGCCACCAGCACTGGCAGACCGCTCGGCGTCGGACCAAGAGCCTGCGACAGCACCTCGGCGGCGAGGCTGGAGCCCCCCATGCCGACCAGCACTGCACACTCAAAACCCTGGGCCTTAACACCCGCGGCCCAGCGATCAAGATCAGCGGCGTTGTCACACAGCCACTGCGGGCTGTCGAGCCAGCCGAGACGCTGGGCAATGGACGCCTGCTCGTTCGCATCACCGCCCCACAGCGAGGTGTCGCGATGCCACAAGCGTGCTGCGATGCGCTTATCGCGCGCTGTCACGATAGCGTTTTCCCAGCGCCCGTGTTCGCTCGATCAACTACGATGCGCAAGGCGCGGTGTCCCCGACAGAGCGTCAGGCGGCGAGCGGCCCCGCCGAGCGAACTTCTTCGGAGACATCCTCCGAGTACTTCTGGAAGTTCTCCTGGAACAGCCTGGCGAGTTTGTGCGCCTGTGTATCGTAGGCATCCTTGTCAGCCCAGGTGTTACGCGGGTCAAGCACCTCGACCGGCACCCCGGGACACTCAATTGGCACCTTAAGACCAAATACCGGGTGGGTGGTGGTTGGCACGTGGTCGAGCTTGCCGTCGAGGGCAGCGTTGACGATGGCGCGGGTGTGGTTGATGGCCATGCGCTGGCCCGTGCCGTAGGCACCGCCGGTCCAGCCGGTATTGATGAACCAGACGTTAACGCCGTGCTGGTCGATCTTGCTGCCGAGCAACTCAGCATAGCGGCGTGGGTGCAGCGGCAAAAATGGCCCACCGAAACACGGACTGAAAGTCGGCACCGGCTCGGTTACGCCCCGCTCGGTGCCGGCAACCTTGGCGGTGTAACCGTTAATGAAATGGTACATGGCCTGGGCCGAGGTCAGCCGCGCCACCGGCGGCAACACACCGAACGCATCGCAAGTCAGAAAGACGATGTTGTCCGGGTGCCCGCCGCGGCCAGTGGGGGTTGCGTTGGGAATCTGGCTGATAGGGTACGAACCGCGGGTGTTCTCGGTCAGTGAGCTGTCGTAAAGGTCTACCTCGCGGGTAGCTTCGCTGAACACCACGTTCTCAAGGATGGTGCCGAAGGTGCGGGTGGTCTGGTAGATCTCTGGCTCCTGCTCAGCTGAGAGGTTGATCACCTTGGCGTAACAACCGCCCTCGAAATTAAACACGCCATTCTCGCTCCAGCCATGCTCATCATCACCGATCAGAGTGCGCGCAGCGTCGGCCGAGAGCGTGGTCTTGCCGGTACCAGAAAGGCCGAAGAAAATCGCGGTGCTGCCGTCCGGGCCAATGTTGGCTGAGGCGTGCATCGGGAACACGCCTTGCAGCGGCAATAAATAGTTCATGACGCTGAAGATGGACTTTTTGGTCTCGCCGGCATAACTGCTGCCGCCGATGATGACGAGTTTCGCGGAAAAATTGACGATGATGAAGGTGCTCGAGTTGGTGCCGTCCACCTTCGGGTCGGCAGTAAAGCCCGGGGCATTGATGACGGTGAACTGGGGTACGTGGCGCGCGCGTTCGGCGTCGCTGTCCTGGAGAAACATGTTGCGGGCAAAGGCGCTGTGCCAGGCCAGTTCGCTGACGATGCGTACCGGCAAGCGCCGCTCGCGGTCGGCGCCAGCGAAACAGTCCTGCACGTAGAGTTCTTTACCCTCCAGGTAATCGACCATGCGCGCGAACAGGGCGTCGAAGCGGGCCGGCTCATAAGGCACGTTGACCTTACCCCACCAGATCTGGTGGTCGGTGTTCTCGTCGCGAACTACGAACTTGTCGTTAGCTGAACGACCAGTGTGCTGGCCGGTGCGCACCACCAGCGGGCCGTGACTGGAGAGCAATCCTTCACCTTTACGGATAGCGTGTTCGATCAGCGCCGCCGGGGTCAGGTTCCAGTGTACTGGGCCGGGATTGCGCAGCCCATGGTTGTCGAGACCATGGGTGCTGTGGGTTCTTTCAGTTGTTGCCATCGGTGTTCTTTGTCGCTCGGGTTTGCAATGGTTCAGCGCCTGGCCAGGGACTGACATGAAGCTCCTGCCAGGATCAACGAACCACACCCACAGGCCGGGGTATGTGGCGCGAGCCTGGGCTGGCGGCCGGGACGGCGCGCGGCAATGATTTGCCGGCAATACCGCACAACGCTCGGGGGTTCCTCAGTGTCAGCACACTGGGACCGGGCAGGCCCGCGCAACTGCCCTGGAAAACGAAAATCCGGATCAGTTATTCGCCCTTTGAGTATATCGTAAGTCTCAGCCTGAGACCGGTGGCAGCCAACCCTGCGGCTGGTCACCGCCTTCGCCAAAAAGAAAGCTCTCCATCTGCTGCTCGAGGTAGGCCCGATGCTCGGGGTTGATCGGGCTCAAACGTTTTTCGTTCATCAACATGGTCTGGCGTTGCAGCCACAGTTGCCAACCTTGTTGGGACACATTGTCAACGATCCGTTGGCCCAGTGCCCCTGGCCACGGCGGGGTAGCCAACGCCGGGGCCTCACGACCAAGGACCACGCAATGAACGGTGGTGCTCATACCAAGTTCTCCAGTTGTTGCAGCAAGCGCTTGACCGGCGCGGCCAGGCCTCGGCCTGGCATGGTTCCCGGTTTATACCAGAGTCGCTGATCGGACTGCATCCTGCCGGTGGCGCGGGCCGGAAGACGCACTGGCTGGGGTTGGATTTCGAGCACAAAATGGGTGAAGCCGTGGCGTACGCTGGGCCAGGGAGCCAGTACCGTACCGCTGACCCCGTAGGTCTTCTGGCACCACTCCCGCACACTGGCATCGACCGGGCACTCCGGCAAACTCCACAGGCCACCCCAGATGCCCGCAGCCGGCCGCTGCTCCAGCAACACCCGGCCTACAGGATCAATCAACAACAGCAACACGGTTTGGCGCCGCGGGCGCACCAGGCGGCGGCGCCGGCCCGGGTAGGCCTGCACCCGACCGAGCGCGCGAGCACAACAACGCGTGGCCAGGGGGCAGCGCCCACAAGCGGGGCTTGTGCGCGTGCACACGCCGGCACCGAGATCCATCATGGCCTGGTTGTGGCTGGCTGTGCGCCGGCCGGTGCTGGGCAATATCATCCCGGCCAGTTGCCACAGCTTTCGGTTTACCGGTGCCGCCCCCGGGTCCCCGGCTACCGCAAAACACCGTGCCAGTACCCGCTTGACGTTGCCGTCGAGTACCGGCTGGCGCTGGCCAAAAGCAAAACTCAGAATCGCGCCTGCAGTCGAACGGCCGATACCGGGCAACGTCAGCAACTGGTCAAGTTCGCGGGGGATCGAGCCGCCATGATCACGCTCGAGTACCCCGGCGGCCCGGTGCAGGTTGCGGGCCCGCGCGTAGTAGCCCAACCCGGCCCAATGCTCCAGCACGGTATCGAGCGGCGCTGCCGCCAACGTGGCAATATCCGGAAAACTGCCCACGAACCGCTGGAAGTACGGAATGACGGTCGCGACCTGGGTCTGCTGCAGCATGATTTCCGCAACCCAGATGCGGTAGGGTCCGACAGCACCCTGCCAGGGCAGGTCATGGCGGCCGTGGCGGCGGTGCCAGCGCAGCAAAGTACGGCTGAAGCCGCTGGCCGCTGCATTGCCGATGGCGTTGTTCACTGCGGGCAAGGTCATAGCGGGTTTTCCAAGGCCAGTGTAACCGGCCACCTGGGCCGGGGCAGATATAATGAGCCGATGAAAAAAACCGTTATTGGCATGGCACTGCTCGGCTGCTCGCTCGCCGCTGGCGCGGCTGACACCTTGAGCGGCCATGCCATGGCCATGTTCGACAACGAGGTGCCCCGGTACGGCCCCGGTTTCACGCACTTCGATTACGTGAATCCGGTCGCGCCGGTCGGCGGCGCCCTGCGCCTTGCCACCGAGGGCACTTTCGACAGTTTTCACCCCTTTATTCCCAAAGGCAACGCCGTCAGCACCGGCTCGGTGGAAACGTTGTTGGTCAACAGCGCCGACGAACCTTTCACCGGCTACGGCCTCATTGCCGAATCCATGGAGTGGCCAGCGGACCGTTCCTGGGTGATCTTCAACCTGCGCCCCCAGGCCCGCTGGCATGATGGCGTTCAAATTACCGCCGCTGACGTAGCCTTCTCGTTTACCACCCTGATGGAAAAAGGCGCGCCATTTTACCGCTATTACTACAGCGCCATCGACAGTGCCGAGGTGCTCGGCCCGCACCGGGTCCGCTTCAACTTCAAGGAAGCCGGTAACCGCGAACTGCCGCTCATCACCGGCCAGTTACCCATCCTGCCCAAACATTATTGGGCCAGCCGTGACTTTTCAGCCACCACCCTGGAGCCGCCGTTGGGTAGCGGCCCCTACCGGATTCGGGATTTCGAGGCCGGGCGCTTTACCGTGCAGGAGCGGGTCACCGACTACTGGGGTAAGAGCCTGCCAGTGCGGCGCGGCCTCAACAACTTCGACACCATCCGCACCGAGTACTACCGTGACCCAACCCCGATTCGGCTGGCCCTGAAAGCCGGGGATATCGACTTCCGCCTGGAGAATCAATCCAAAGCCTGGGCCGAGGACTACAACGTGGCGGTGGTTGAGAAAGGCTGGCTGAAAAAAGAACTGGTTCCGCACCAGCAGCCGACCGGCATGCAGGCTTTTGTGATGAACTCCCGGCGCAAACTGTTCCAGGACCCGCGGGTGCGTGAAGCGCTGGCCTACGGCTTCGATTTCGAGTGGTCCAACCGTACCTTGTTCCACGGCCAGTACACCCGCACCAAAAGCTACTTCTCAAATTCCGAACTTGCCTCTTCGGGTCTGCCCGCGGGTGACGAGATGGCGATCCTGGAACACCACCGCGGCCGGATCCCCGAGCAGGTTTTCAGCACCGCCTACCAGCCGCCAACGACCGACGGCAGCGGCCGACCGCGCGAGAACCTGCGCAAGGCGAGCCAGTTGCTCAAGGCCGCCGGCTGGGTAGTGCGTGATCTCAAGCTGGTCAATGCACAAACCGGCGAGCCTTTCGCTTTCGAGATTCTGCTGGTGTCGCAGCCTTTCGAGCGCATTGTGCTGCCCTATAAAAAGAATCTCCAGCACCTTGGTATCGAGGCCAAAATCCGGCTGGTGGACCAGACCCAGTTCATTGAGCGCTACCGCCAGAAGGACTTCGACATGCTGGTCGCAGTCTGGGGTCAAAGCGAGACCCCGGGCAACGAGCAGCGCGAGTACTGGGGCAGCGCGGCCGCCGACACTGCCGGCAGCCGCAACCTCGCCGGCATTGCCGACCCGGTGGTGGATGAGTTGATCGAACTACTGGTCAAGTCAGAGTCACGCGAGCAACTGAACGCGCGCACGCGGGCGCTCGACCGGGTGCTGCTGTGGGGTCACTACGTGGTGCCCCACTGGCACATCCGTGCTGACCGGGTGCTGTACTGGGACAAGTTCGGCCGGCCACAGTTACCGGTGCGCGCCGGCGTTATGACCAATCGCTGGTGGTACGACGCCACCCGGGCACAGGCCCTTAAACAGGCACGGCAGTAGCCCGCAACCGCTAACAGGACTGAGGCCGGCCGACAGCGCCGGTACCAGCAGCACGGAATCCGCGCATGGGTGCCTACATCGTTCGTCGTCTGCTGCTCATCATCCCGACCCTGTTCGCGATCATGGTGATCAATTTCCTGGTCATCCAGGTCGCGCCGGGTGGACCGGTGGAGCAGGTCATCTCCCAGTTGACCGGCATAGGCGGCGACATCACCGAGCGCGTCACCCGGTCCGGTACCAGCGAGACCCTGACCCAGGTAACTGACGGCGCCGCAGGCTTAAGCAAGTACCGGGGCGCCCAGGGCCTCGATCCCGACTTTATTAAAGAACTGGAAAAACAGTTCGGCTTCGACCAGCCGCTGCACATTCGCTTCATCACCATGATGAAAAACTATCTGGCGTTCGATTTCGGCGAGAGTTTTTTCCGCAACCGCAAGGTAGTTGACCTGGTGCTGGACAAAATGCCGGTCTCGATCTCGCTGGGCATCTGGGCCACGCTGCTGGCATATCTCATTTCGATACCGCTGGGCGTGGCCAAGGCAGTGCGCGATGGCAACCGCTTTGATATCTGGACCAGCGTCATTGTCATTATCGGCAACGCCATCCCCGGCTTCCTGTTTGCCGTCTTCCTGCTGGTGGTATTTGCCGGTGGCAGCTACCTGGACTGGTTTCCACTCGCCCGACTGACCTCGGAGAACTGGGCCACGCTTTCCTGGTGGGGAAAGATCACCGACTACCTGTGGCACCTCACCCTGCCGGTCATTGCCATGACAATTGGCGGCTTCGCGACCTTGACCATGCTGACCAAGAACTCCTTTCTTGATCAGATCAATCAGCAGTACGTGCTGACCGCGCGGGCCAAGGGGTTGTCGCAACACAGAGTGCTGTACGGGCACGTGTTCCGCAACGCCATGCTGATCGTGATTGCCGGTTTCCCCGGTGCTTTCGTCAGCATCCTGTTCACCAGTTCGCTGCTGATCGAGATCATCTTCTCGCTCGATGGCCTCGGCCTGCTGGGATTCGAGGCCGCCTTCAAACGCGACTTCCCGGTAATGTTCGGTACCATGTTCTTTTTTTCTGTGCTGGGCCTGGTGATGAATCTGGCCGGTGACCTGATGTACACGGTGATCGACCCGCGCATTGATTTCGAGAGCCGCGAGGTGTGACGGTGAACGGCAATCACTTAAGCCCGATCACCCGCCGGCGGCTGCACAACTTCCGCGCCAACCGCCGCGGCTGGTGGTCACTGTGGATTTTCGTGGTGCTGTTCGTGCTGTCGCTGTTCGCCGAGTTCGTAGCCAACGACAAACCCCTGCTGGTCTACTACAAGGGCGGGGTCTACACGCCGGTCTTCACCGCGTACCCGGAGACCGAGTTCGGCGGCGACTTCCTGACCGAGGCCGATTACGGCAACCCCTTCGTTGCCGACCTGATCAATCGCGACGGCTGGATGTTGTGGCCGCTGATCCGCTACCACCACCGCACCGTGGCCTGGGACCTGCCTGGCCCGGCACCCTCCCGGCCAGACATCAACCATTGGCTGGGCACCGATGACCAGGCCCGTGACGTGCTGGCTCGGGTCATCTACGGTTTTCGTATATCGGTGCTGTTCGGTTTCACCCTCACCCTCATCAGCGCCATCATCGGTGTCGGTGCCGGGGCGATGCAGGGTTACTTCGGCGGCTGGCTGGATCTGTTGTTCCAGCGCTTTATCGAGGTCTGGTCCAGCCTGCCGACGCTGTTCCTGCTGATCATCCTCGCCAGCGTGGTCGAGCCCAATTTCTGGTGGCTGCTGGGCCTGATGCTGTTGTTCTCGTGGATGGGCTTCGTCGGCGTGGTGCGGGCCGAGTTTCTGCGTGCACGCAACTTCGAATACGTGCGGGCCGCCCGAGCCCTGGGGGTCAGTGACCGCGTGATCATGTTCCGCCACGTGCTGCCAAACGCCATGGTGGCGACCATCACTTTCGTGCCCTTTACGCTGGCAGGTTCGGTCACGGTACTCACATCACTCGATTTTCTGGGTATCGGCCTGCCACCCGGCTCAGCCTCGCTCGGCGAACTGCTGGGCCAGGGCAAGGCCAACCTGCAGGCACCGTGGCTGGGGCTGACCGGTTTTTTCGTCATCGCGCTGCTGCTGAGCCTGCTTATTTTCGTTGGCGAGGCGGTGCGTGACGCCTTCGACCCGCGCAAGAACGTGACCTGAACATGACCGACCACGGCCGGACTCAAGTACCACTGCTCAGCATCGATGACCTGTCGGTAACCTTCAGCACGTCAGCGGGCGAGCTCGAGGCGGTGCGCCATGCATCGCTCACGGCAAACCGTGGTGAGACGGTTGCGCTGGTAGGCGAGAGCGGCTCGGGTAAATCGGTTACGGCACTGTCGGTGCTGGGACTGCTGCCCTACCCCAGGGCCAGCCACCCTGGCGGCAGCATTCGCTTCGAAGGTGAAGAATTGCTGGGCGCCAGCGAGCAGACCCTGATGCAGGTACGCGGTGACCGCATCGGCATGATCTTCCAGGAACCCATGACCTCGCTCAACCCTTTGCACCTGGTGGAGAAACAAATCTCCGAGACCCTGATCCTGCACAAGGGCCTGAGCGACGACCAGGCCAGCCAGCGGGCGCTGGAACTGCTGCAACTGGTACGGATCCGTGATCCCGAGCGCCAACTGCGGGCCTGGCCGCACCAGTTGTCCGGTGGCCAGCGCCAGCGGGTGATGATCGCCATGGCGCTGGCGAACGAACCAGACCTTTTGATCGCCGATGAGCCGACCACGGCCGTGGACGTGACCACCCAGGCCCAGATTCTGCGGCTGCTGAAAGATCTACAAGATACCCTCGGCATGGCGGTATTGCTCATCACCCACGACCTCGGCGTGGTCGAGAAGACCTGTGACCGGGTCTACGTTATGCAGGCAGGCCGCATCGTCGAACACGGCCACACCCGGGCGGTGTTCGCCAGCCCCGAACACCCCTACACCCGGGAGTTGATTGCTTCCGAGCCGGCAGGCAGGCGCGAGCCTGGTAGGCGCGAGGGTGCGGCAGTGATGAGCGGGCACAACATCCGGGTCTGGTTTCCCATTCGCCGGGGGGTTTTCCAGCGCACCATCGGCCACGTCAAGGCAGTAGACGGCATCAGCCTGTCGCTGCGGCCGGGCCGCACGGTAGGCGTGGTCGGCGAGAGCGGCTCGGGTAAGACCACGTTGGCGCTGGCGCTGCTGCGGCTGGTTAGGAGCCGCGGTCAGATCGAATTTCTGGGCGCCAGCATCCAGGGACTGCATTCGCGTCAACTCAAGGACCTGCGGCGGGAACTGCAGGTGGTTTTCCAAGACCCTTTCGGCAGCCTGAGCCCACGCCTGTCGGTCAGCCAAATCGTCGCCGAGGGGCTGGCCGCGCACCGAATCGGCGACGAAGCTTCGCGCGAGCAACAGGTGATTACCGCGCTCGAGGAGGTGGGGCTGGATGCGGCCAGCCGCCATCGCTACCCGCACGAGTTCTCCGGCGGCCAGCGCCAGCGGATCGCGCTCGCCCGGGCCATTATCATGAAGCCCGCCGTGGTGGTGCTGGATGAACCGACCTCGGCGCTGGACCGCTCGGTTCAGGCACAAATGATTGACCTGCTGGTAAAACTGCAGCAGGACCACGAACTGGCCTACCTTTTCATCAGCCACGACCTCAAGGTGGTGCGGGCCCTGAGTGATGAGATTATCGTCATGCGCGCCGGCAAGGTAGTCGAGCAGGGGCTGGCCGAGAAGGTCTTCAGCCAGCCGCGTGACGCCTACACCCGGGCCCTGATCTCGGCAGCGCTGGAACTCGAGGTGCTGGACGAGTCGGTCGTCGCCCAGTAGCCTCCCTGCCCGAAACTGCACTGCGCCAGGGCCGGCGCAGGGGCTATTCGTCGACGCTGGCCTGTGGCTGCCAATTCGGCTATGGTTCCAACTGTGCTGTGCCAGTCTGACCTGCGGGGTAGTCTCCATGAACAGTGACAGCAAAACAGGCGAGATCAGCTACCAGTCTCTGTGCGACATAAGGATACTGGCCTCGCTGACTGAACAAGAATTTACCGGGCTTGCGGGCACCTGCGCCTGGCACCGCCATCGGCCTGGCCAGGAAATCGTGGTCCAGGATACGCCTTGTGATGAGGTGTATTTCATCTGCAGCGGGCGCGTCAGCGCCAAAACTTACTCCACTACCGGCAAAGAGGTGACCTATGCCGAATTGCATGCCGGCGATCACTTCGGTGAATTGTCGGCACTCGACGGGCAGCCCCGGGTTAGTTTCGTCGTCACCCTGGAAGAAAGCCTGCTGTCGTCGTTGAGCGCTGAAGCTTTCAATGCGTTTCTCGAGGCACACCCGGGCGTGATGCGGGCACTGCTGACCGACCTCGCCGGCCGGGTGCGGGCACTGGACGAGAAGATTTTCGAGTTCAGTACCTTGAGTTCCCGCAACCGGATCCACGCCGAACTTCTGCGTCTCGCCGATCCGCACCGGCATGAAGACGGCAGTGCCGAAATCGCGCCACCACCCACCCACGCCGACCTCGCCAGCCGCACCAATACCACGCGCGAGAGCGTCACCCGTGAGCTTAACCGCCTGAAAAAAGCCGGGTTGCTGGAAGCTGATCGCAGCCATTACAAGATTTTGGATGTCGCCGCTCTCGGCGACCTGGTCGACCGGCCTATCGAGCTCTAGCACACTACGCCGGTAATACGGTGCTGCTGAAGATGCCCGGGGTGCGAGTGATAAAATGCCGCGCCCCAGCACAACTTGTGCCCACAGTGCACTGGATTGCCGATTGCCTGCCTGATGATCTTTGGTCCCCGCCGTTCTGTGCTGTTTATGCCTGGTAACACCCGCCGTGTGCAGGTAAGGCGCACGGCCTTTTCCTGCAAACCAGGGCCGGCAACTGCTGCAAGTGCCGGCCACCGGCGAATGGCTGCAGGCGGCGGCCAGTTGAGCCGGTGACAGTGGACGGCTCGCGACGGGCCCTGCTCGGCTATCTTGCCCTGACCGGGGCTTCGGTGTATGCCGGTGCCGGTGCCATGCGCGGGCTGCGCATACCACCCATTCTCGACCCGCGTGCTGCACCGCGCACGGCCCATCATTCGGATTCAAACTTCAGTGCAAGCGCCGACGGCGCCTTCTTCCAGCAAGTCGATGGTGATGCACTCACCTGGCGGGCTTTTGTACCGGAGCCGATCCTCAAGACCAAAGGTACTTTCCATCTCCAGCTGGATAATATCCACCCCGGCGCCACCTTGGAGGTCTCCGGCTCGGGCCGGGTATCCGGTGAGCGCATTGAGAATTTGCGGCGCACAGTGACTGGCGACACCGGGGCCAACACCCTGACGCTGCGCTGGCGCTTCCCACAACAAACCACTTACCGGTTTTCGGTGATTGGTGACACCGGCGGCGGCCGTGAACTTGCCTGGGCCCTCGAGCGCTCACAACAACTGGGCATGCACTTCATGCTGCACCTCGGCGACATCTACTATCAATCGGGGGATTACCAGCGGGCGGTTACCGCACTCAACCACTCACCACTGCCGGTGTACGCTACTATCGGCAATCACGACCTGCGCAACGGACCAGATTGGTTCCTGGCCGATCAGTTCATTGCCCACATCGGCCCTACCAACAGCACCTTCAAACTGGGCGGCATTCAGTTTGTCAACCTGGATACCGCGGCTGATACTATTCCCTGGTCGGGCGGTGGCCGCGGCCAGTTGCTACGGGCCCTGCCGGCCCTCGCAGCTAACCCCGGAATACGCGACTACGTGGTCTTCACTCATCGCCCCATTACCGATCCGCGGGCTGTGACTGACCGGCCCAACGACCACAGCATCGAGAATCTTGGCGAGGGCGACTGGCTCTATCAGCAACTGGTCAGCAGGGGAGTGCGTTCGATTCTCAACGGCCACATCCATAAAACCATAGAGTTCGAGGATCGTCAGTTGTACACCTATATCGCCGGCGAGGGACTCGCGCACCTCGACCTCGTGGGTGGCAAGCAGGTAGCCCGCATTCTGGTGGGTGAGGTCGCGGCTGGTGAACTGGTCGCTTACCACTGGGAGCCGATGAATATGCCCTTCGAGTTCCACTGCAGTCAGCGCCTGCGCCAAGACATGGCCGAGTACGGCGATCGCTTCAGCGAGGCTCTGGCGGAGCTCAGCATCCACTGCGCCAGCAGCATTTGATCTATTGCAGCCGACTGCATTGTGGGCGCACCGGAACTGGCCGGTGCTACACTGGCCGCCGAACCCAACTTACCGGCTGCGCTGATACCGGCCGAGCCTCATGTTCCAGCTTGAAGACCCACAGCACTGCCATGCCTCGAGACGCTCCAGCATTTACGCCAGCTGCGCGGTAGCGACCTCGCAACCACTGGCGGCCCAGGCCGGCCTGGCGATGCTGCAGGCCGGCGGTAACGCTGCCGATGCCGCCATTGCCGCCGCTATCACGCTGACCGTAGTAGAGCCGAACATGAACGGCATTGGCGGTGATGCGTTTGCCATCATCGCCAACAACAGCGGCCTGCACGGCTTCAACGGCTGCGGCCGCTCGCCAGCCGCCTGGAGTCCCCAGCGCTTTGCTGACTGTGAGACCTTCCCTGAGCGCGGTTGGGAGACTGTCACGGTGCCGGGCGCAGTCGATGCCTGGGTCCAGGTATCCAAGCGCTTTGGCAATCTGCCTTTTGCACAATTGTTCCAGCACGCTATCGGTTACGCCCGCGAGGGCTTCGCCGTCTCTCCCATCGTTGCGACTGGCTGGGCCGGGGCAGTCGAACTCTTCGGCCAGCTAGAGGGCTTTCGCTCCACCTTCATGGTCGACGGCCGCGCCCCGGCGGCAGGGGAGTGCTTCCGCTGCCCGGCGATGGCCGAGACCCTGGACGAGATTGCAACAAGCCATGGTGACAGTTTCTACCGTGGTCGGCTGGCGCAACTGATAGCCGATGATGCTGCCTGCCACGGCGGCGCCCTGACCGCAGCTGACCTGGCCGGCCACCAGGGCTATTGGACCGAATGCCTGACCCAAAAGTTCGCCGACCTCACGGTACACGAGATTCCGCCGAACGGCCAGGGCATCGTCACCCTGCTTGCACTAGGCATCCTCGAGCGCCTCGACATCGCCCGCTACCCGGCGCTGTCCGCCGACAGCGTGCACCTGCAGATCGAGGCGTTGAAGGCTGCTTTCACCGCGGCGCACCGGCACGTGGCCGATCCCGCGACCATGGAGGTCTCACCCGGGCAGTTGCTGCATCCCGCGCATCTGGCACGTTGTGCCAGTGAGATCCACCGGGAACAGGCGAGTCAACCCCAAGCCCACAGCTTTGGCGACAAAGGCACGGTTTACCTCGCTGCCGCCGACCGCGACGGCATGATGGTGTCGTGGATACAATCCAACTACGACGGCTTCGGCTCAGGTGTGGTAATTCCTGCGACCGGCATCAGCTTGCACAACCGCGGCAGTGGTTTCACCCTGGAGCCGGGGCACCCCAACCAGGTCGCGGGCAGCAAGCGCCCGTACCACACCATCATCCCTGCTGTTGTCAGTCGTGCTGGCCGGCCACTGCTGGCTTTTGGGGTGATGGGTGCGCACCACCAGCCGCAGGGCCAGGTACAGGTGCTGATCAACATCTTCTGCCACGGCTACTCCCCGCAGCAGGCCTTGGACGCGCCGCGCTGGCACCTGCATGAAGATTTCAGCGTGTCGCTGGAAGACGGCTTGGCGGAGTTGGCCACACCGCTGGCAGCGCGCGGACATGCGCTGGCTGCACAGGCCAAAGCCGGCCTGTTCGGCGGCGGCCAGGCCATCCTGCGCACCGACAGCGGCTACGCTGCCGGCTCCGATCCACGCAAGGACGGACAGGCGGTCGGCTACTGAGGCGCACGCCTGCTACTGGCTTATGGGCTATGAGGACCGAAAACAGCGCCTGGCCGAGCGCCTGCGCGCGGCCAACGGCCAGACAGTGCGGCTGGCCAAGCCCACCTCCAACCTGTTTCGCGATCGCCGCGGCCATGGCCAGGCCCTTGAGGTCAGCGACTTCGGCCACGTGCTTACCGTGGACACGGCTGCAGACACCATCGAGGCCGAGGGCATGGTGACCTACGAGGCGCTGGCCGACGCGGCGCTGGCCCACGGCCTTATGCCGGCCGTGGTGCCGCAGTTGAAGTCCATCACCATCGGCGGAGCAGTTTCCGGCATCGGCATCGAGTCGTCCTCGTTTCGCTATGGCCTGCCCCACGAAACGGTGCAGGAGATGGACGTACTGCTGGGCAACGGCGAGGTCGTTACCTGCACACCTGACAACACGCACCGCGACCTCTTCTTTGGCCTGGCCAATTCCTACGGCACGCTGGGTTATATCCTGCGGCTTAAGATCCTCGCTGTGCCGGCCAAGCCGTTCGTCCGCCTTAGCCACGTACATTGCGCAGACGCTGACGATTTCTTCGAGCGGCTTGCAGCTGCTTGTGACAGCGAAGTTGATTTTGTCGACGGCGTGGTGTTCGATCGCGGCAGGCATTACCTCACGCTCGGTGAGTTCGTCGACCAGGCGCCCTACAGCAGCGACTATACCTACCTCCAGATCTACTACCGCTCGATTCCTGCCCGCGCCGAGGACTACCTCAGCGTCCGTGACTACCTGTGGCGCTGGGATACTGACTGGTTCTGGTGTTCGAAAAATCTGTATCTAGAGAACCGGCTCTTGCGCATGCTGCTTGGGCGCGAGCGGCTGAACTCGATCACCTACCAGAAGGTGATGCGCTGGAACAGCCGCCTGGGCATCACCCGGCGCCTGGGGCAGCTGCGCGGCCGGCAGCGCGAGTCCGTGATCCAGGACGTTGACATACCCATAGCAAACGCAGGGGCATTTCTCGATTTTTTCCAGCGCCAGATCGGCATCCGCCCATTGTGGATCTGCCCGGTGCGCCACGCTGCCGCCCGCGGCGACTACCCGCTGTTCCCGATGCGCACGGACACGCTGTACATCAATTTCGGTTTCTGGGGCAGCATCCCGACGACGCCGGAACAGGCAGCCGGGCACTTTAACCGGCTTATCGAGAAACAGGTAATAGCTCTTGGCGGCATCAAGTCGCTGTACTCTCAGAGTTGCTACCCCGAGGACGAGTTCTGGAACCTCTACAACGGCGACCACTACCGAGCACTGAAAGTGCGCTACGATCCTGGCGACCGCCTTAAGGACCTGTACCGCAAGTGCGTGCTGCACGAGTGACTTGAAGCCCTCTTGAAAGCCTGGCTGGGCGGCGCCATCTCCAGGAACTGGCACCCGCTGTGAACCAACCTTGACCTACGCCCTTAAGACACACGCTCTGACGAAGACTTACGAAAACGGCGTCGAGGCCCTTAAGGGAATCGATCTGTCCGTTGCCGAGGGTGACTTCTACGCCCTGCTCGGGCCGAACGGCGCCGGCAAGTCTACCGTTATAGGCATCATCTGTTCGCTGATCAACAAAACTGGTGGCAGTGTTGAGGTCTTCGGCATCGACACCGAGCGCAACTTTGCAAAGGCCAAGTCATACCTCGGCATAGTGCCCCAGGAGTTCAATTTCAACATGTTTGAAACGCCATGGCAGATCGTACTCAACCAGGCGGGCTACTACGGCATTGAGCGGCGCCGGGCCAGGGAGCGGGCCGAGCAATACCTGACCCTGCTCGGCCTGTGGAGCGAGCGCCACGAGCCGGCTCGCGGCCTGTCCGGCGGCATGAAACGGCGGTTGATGATCGCCCGGGCACTGGTTCACGAGCCGCGCCTGCTCATTCTGGACGAGCCCACTGCCGGAGTGGACATAGAAATACGCCGTTCGATGTGGGATTTTCTGCGCCAGACCAATGTCAGCGGCACAACTATCATCCTGACCACGCACTACCTGGAGGAGGCCGAGAGGCTGTGCCGCAATATCGGCATCATCGATCAAGGGTTGTTGGTGGAAAATACCTCCATGCGCGGTCTGTTGCGTCAGTTGAGCATGGAGACTTTCGTCCTCGACCTGGAGCAGCCCGTTGCTGTGATCCCCGACGACCTCGCGCCAGTGTCGCGGCTGCTCGACGAGTGCACCCTGGAGATCGACGTCAACCGTAGCGATACCCTGAACCAGGTCTACAGCCAGCTTTCGGCCGCCGGGATCAGGGTGCGCAGCATGCGCAACAAAAGCAACCGCCTGGAGCAGTTGTTCATCAACCTGGTGGGTCAGTCGCCGGTAAGGGCGAACGGCAAGTGAGCGCCGCCGATCAAATGGTCGCCTTCTACACCATCGTGATCAAGGAGATCACGCGCTTTCTACGTATCTGGCAGCAAACCATCCTGCCGCCGGCGATTACAACCACGTTGTACTTCGTCATTTTTGGCAACCTGATTGGCCCCCGCATCGGCCAAATGGACGGCTTTAACTACATGGATTTCATCGTCCCGGGCCTGATACTCATGGCGGTCATCACCAGCAGCTATTCCAACGTGGTGTCGTCATTCTTTGGCGCCAAGTTCATGCGCTCGGTGGAGGAGATTCTGGTTTCACCGACGCCCAACGTCATCATCCTGACTGGTTTCGTTGTCGGCGGCGTGGCCCGCGGCATCATCGTCGGCTTGGTGGTGACGCTGGTATCACTTTTTTTCAGTGATCTCAGAATTCACAACCCCGCCGTGCTCGCCAGTGTGGTTATCCTGACGGCAATACTGTTCTCGCTGGGCGGGTTTATCAATGCGGTCTTTGCCAAAAGTTTCGACGACGTTTCCATCGTCCCGACTTTCGTGCTGACACCGCTGACTTACCTCGGCGGCATTTTCTATTCCATCCACCTGCTGCCTGAGTTCTGGCAAGGGGTATCCATGGCCAATCCAATCCTGTACATGATCAACGCGTTCCGCTTCGGTTTCCTGGGCATTTCTGACATCAACATCGCCTTTTCCTATGCCATCATTATCGTCTTTATTCTGCTGTTGTTTGCCCTCAGCCTGCGACTGCTGCACCGCGGCTACGGGATCCGCCAGTAAGCCGTACCATGGCGCCAGACCATAAACTGATCCTCTACACCCGTGACTGGTGCGGCTTCTGCACGCTGGTAACGCGCACCGCAGCAAGACTTGGCGCAACCATTGAGGAGCGCAACATCTGGCAAAACAGCAAGTGGCACCAGCAACTCATTGATGGGCGTGGCTGCGCCACCGTGCCAGTGCTGCGGCGAAACTTTGCTGACGGCAACAGCGACTGGATGCCAGAATCCAGTGACATCGTCCGCTACCTCAGCGAGCATTACGGCAAGGCAGGCCCGCCCGACTGAAGCCGGCCAGGTCCACCCCGCCTGCGGTGCCGGGCTCTTACATCCTCGTCATCCGCAGCGAGCGGCAGGCCGTGGTCAGCGCCGGCCGCTTGGGAACCGTACACCTTAAGCGGGGCTGGTATCTTTATGTCGGCTCGGCTTTCGGTCCGGGGGGGCTGGCCGCGCGCCTTGGCCACCATCTGCGTCCGAGCGAACGCCGCCATTGGCACATCGACTACCTGCTCGACGGTCGGGCTGTACGGGAAGTCTGGTACCACTGCGGAGCCCGGGACCTCGAGCACCATTGGGCGCAGGTACTGCTGACCCACCCCACGGCACAAGTGCCAGTGGCAGGCTTTGGCGCAACCGATTGCCGTTGCCGATCGCACCTGATCGGCGTTGCGCGCCGGCAAGATCTTGCTGCCCTCAAAGATCTGCTGTCGCCAACGGTGTGGCGGGCGTAAATGCGCTGCGCCAGATAGACCCCGCGAGCGCGAGTGCTGGTAACGGCTGGTCTTGCCCCTATGGCAGCACTCGATTAGACTTCAACCCCGAGCGTATGGGGCTATTATACTGATTTTTATAGGGTTTTACTGGATACTGGCGCTGCGGGCAGGCCTGCGCCAGGATCAGGGGAGAACAGAAACCGCTTACCTGGAGGCAAAGGCCGCGGGCCAAGCCAGTAGCTACCGGGGCGGTGCGGTGCCCGAGCCCTGCGACCTGCCCAGACGCAGTATTTGACTATCCACGGAGATTCACTCATGTCTTTTATCGATATGCTTTTTCGCTGGGGCCACATCCTTTTTGGTATTACCTGGATCGGCTTACTGTATTACTTCAACTTCGTGCAGACGGAGTATGTGAAGGAGGCGGACGACGCTGCCAAAGCGGACGTCATGCAAAAACTGGCGCCAAGAGCCCTGTGGTGGTTCCGCTGGGCGGCCATGTTTACCTTCCTCAGCGGCCTGGTGCTGCTGCTCAGCCTGGTTAGCGGCCGGCTGACGCTTGAGATCATCCTGGGCGCCACCATGGGCACGCTGATGATGCTGAATGTGTGGCTGATCATCTGGCCCAACCAGCAAATTGTGATCGGTCTGGCCGCCGGTGACAAAGCCGCAGCGGCCCCGAAGGCGGCGCTGGCGTCGCGCACCAATACCCTGTTCTCCATTCCGATGCTGTACATGATGGTAGCCTCAGCCCATGCATCTTTCGGCGGCATCTGGAGCGGCGGTGGCATGAAGATGTCGGCCCTATGGATCGGTATCGCAATCATCGCCCTGGTCGAGGCCAACGCCATCTGGGGCAAGATGAACGCTGCCATCCAGTCGGTCAACGCAGTGATCGTTTCCGGCCTGGTACTGACCGTGATCATGGGTGGGGTCGTCTACTACCTCTGACTGCGGGCGTTCGGTTAACATCGTGAGGGCGCCGTCAAGGCGCCCTCTTTTTTTTTGCCTATAGACAGTGTTTTCCAAGCTCAAGCACGCCACCACCATGTCAGACCGGGAAAAACTCCGCCGAATTCTGCAGCAACAGCGTGCCACACTGACCAGTGAGCAGACCATGGCGGGCAGCGAAACTATCGAACTGGACCAATCTCGCATCGGCCGGTTGTCGCGGGCTGAGGCCATGCAAGACCATGAGATGTCACTCGAGGTCCGGCGCCGTCGCGAGGCCGCGCTCAAGGAGATCGAACACACGCTCGAGCACCTCGACGACGAGGACTACGGCCTGTGTGACGAGTGCGGCACAGCCATCGCCGAGGGCCGTCTGGTGCTCAACCCGGCCGTGCGGCTGTGCATCGACTGCGCCACCGCGCACGAGCAGCACAACGCCTAGGCGGCAGCCGCCGGGCGCGGGGTCTGGGGCTCACGGCAGCTGCCCAAAAACCAGGCGAAGCCGGCCAGCAACCGGTAGAGCTCCTGCAATCGGTACAGTGAAATCGCGCTGTCGCCGTGCTCCAGCAGCCGGGTCACACACAGGTGGCAGGGCACCCCCTGTTCGGCCAACTGCCGCGCCAGGCGCCGTGACTCACCCGCGGGGATCACCCGGTCACCACGACCGTGCAGCAGGAACACCGGCGTTCGCCGCTCACCGAACTCCTGCGGTGCCCGGTAGTCGGCCCAGTCGTCATCGAACGCGGCCATCACCTGGCGGCAAAATGCCTGCCGTTCGGCCGGCTCCGACAGCAGTTGGTAGAGTTGCTGTTGTTGCGGCTCGGCCGGATCGAGCAGTTCGCGCAGCGACCAGCCGGGCTGGTTGGCAGTGCTGCACTCGATACAGCGGTCCAGGTGGTGGTGAAACGCCTCACCCCTGGGCTCGATGTCGGTGAAGTAACTGCGGGCGATGAGCAATCGCCCGTAGGGGTCGGACCGGTTGGAGTTGATAAGAAAAGATATGACCGTGTCGATATCGAAGTAGCCGCCGATCAGGCAAGCCGCATTAACCCGCCCGCCCAGGGCCTTGCTGCAGACCGCGCGCAGCGCAAAGACCCCGGAGAACGATACCGCCATCAGTGCAAAGCGGCCTGCGGGTACCAGCGCCGGGTCGGCGGCAATGGTCTCGAGCACTGCCTGTACTTCGCGCGGTTGGTCAACGCGAATGGTCAGGCGGCGGATACTGGGTATTTCGGGTACCACCACCCGCCGCCCGGTCGCCGCCAGCGCCCAGGCGAGACTGCGCACCCGTGGATCTTCCCGGCCCCGGCTCGACATACCGTGAACGAAGACCACGGTGCCGCGCTCGTGACCGCGCGGGCAATACAGGTCGATCGGCCGACCCGCGTGGCTCACGGTCAGCGGTATACGGTCACCCAGATTGCGTTGGTGGGTAAAAAGCAGCGCCAACGCGCCCGGCCAGTCTGGCACGATACGTCGCTTGGCAATGGCAATATCCATGGTGCTTGTGCTGGCGCCGGCGCAGCACCCGCTGTCAGTTGAGAACCGCCGCCCCGCGCGGCGTAACAAGGTGTGCGGTAAGCGCCGCCTGGCCAGCTTGGGCCGTTTGACAACTAAGCGCATTGCCAAGGCCCATCTGCTCGAGCGCCGCAATCACCGGCGCAGGTCGGGCTGTGCGCCCTTCCAGCGCAACCAGCGTACAGCGCCCTGCCGGCAACTGCTCAAGCGGATGGCCGTCGACATCCCACTGGATGACGTGCGGCAACACGCCGTCCCCGGGCAAGCCCCCGTCAGCGGTAAAACCGAAGCGCCAGCGCAGCGCACCACGGGCCATCGGCCGCACTTCACAACCCGCGTACGCCGGCAGTGCTGCCAGCTGTTCTATCACCCGGGTGCGAACAACCCAGGCCAGCAGCCTCGGGCCTTGGTCGAGGGCGGCCCGGGTCGTTGCGCTGTCAAGAGAAAACCAGCGCGGTGTTGCTGGTCTGCACCCGTGAGGATCGATTGCGATCACCTCGAGATAGGCGCTCTCGCCCAACCGCAGCAACCGGTTACAGGTTCCCATCAGTTGGTGCCGGCCACCAGCAGTGGGTACCTCGCCCAACAGGTCCGCAACATAGTCGCTGCCCTCCTCCAGGCTCGCGGCACCGACCACCAGGTGATCGAGCACACAAGGCAGCAGTTGCTTCACGTCTCGCCGTCCGCTGCAGCACTGCTGCCCCGACCCAGGGCACGCTGCATTATTACGGTATCCAGCCAACGGCCGAACTTCCAGCCGACGTTGCGCAAAGTACCGGCACGCTCGAAGCCGGCCTTTTCGTGCGCCCGGATCGAGGCGACGTTGGCACTGTCGCCGATGATGCCGATCATCTGCCGGGCGCCAGCGGCTTCGCACTGGTCGATCAACACCTCGAACAGGCGTGCGCCGACGCCCTGGCGCTGCCAGCCGGGCGCCACGTAGAGGGAATGTTCGACCGTGTAGCGGTAGGCCGGGCGCGGCCGGTAGGGCAGCGCATAAGCGAACCCGGCAATCTCGTCATCGACCTCGGCTACCAGGTAAGGCAGCCCGGCGGCCCGCACCTGCTGCCAGCGCTGCCGGGTCAGATCCACACCGGGCGGACTGGTTTCAAAGGAGGCAGAGCCTTGCTGCACCTCGCGGGCGTAGATCTTCTGTATGGCCGCCAGATCCGCCGCCACGGCTGCCCTCACTATGACCCGTACCATCTCCTGACCCGTCGTGCGCCCGCGCCGTTGCCGACCTGCTATTGTCGGCCTGCAACCGCTCAAAAAAAAGGCCGGCAGCATGCCGGCCGAGTCAGTGCTCGCCTCCCCGGAAAGAGATTGCCGGCCAGGCCGGTCAGCCGAGCAATGGGGCGATCACCAGCGAGACGATCGCCATCACGTTGATGAGAATGTTCATCGACGGGCCCGAGGTGTCCTTGAACGGGTCGCCCACGGTATCGCCGACGACCACGGCCTTGTGCACGTCGGAACCCTTGCCGCCAAGATTGCCCTTCTCGACATATTTCTTGGCGTTGTCCCAGGCACCCCCGGCATTGGCCATGGTCAGTGCCAGCAACACGCAGCCGAGCAGCGCGCCGCCCAGCATACCGCCGAGCGCCGCCGGGCCAAGCACAAACCCCACTACCACCGGCGCACCGACCGCGAGAATACCTGGCAATAACATCCGCTTGAGGGCCGCCGTGGTCGCGATGTCCACGCAACGCGCGGTATCCGGTTCGGCCTTACCTTCGAGCAGGCCCGGGATCTCCTTGAACTGCCGGCGAATCTCACGAATCATTTCAAAGGCTGCATCGCCCACCGCGGTCATGGTCAGGCTGCTGACCAGAAAGGGAAAGATAGCGCCCAGGAACATGCCGGCAAGCACGATCGGATCGTTAATCTGCAGGGTGAAATCCGGCAAGCGGTAGGTCACCGTCTCGATGTAGGCCGAGATAATTGCGAGCGCGGCGAGCGCCGCCGCACCGATGGCGAAACCCTTGCCGATGGCCGCGGTGGTGTTGCCGAGTTCATCCAGGGTATCGGTAATTTCGCGCACTTCCTCACCCAGACCTGCCATCTCGGCGATACCGCCAGCGTTGTCGGCCACTGGCCCGTAGGCATCGATCGCCATGGTGATGCCAACGGTCGCCAGCATGCCGACTGCGGCAATGCCCACACCATAGAGGCCAGCCAAGTTGCTCGAGATCAGGATGATGGCGCACAGCGTCAGCACCGGCACCACCACCGACTGCATGCCCACGGCCAGCCCCGCGATCATGACCGTGGCCGGGCCGGTCTCGCCGGCACCGGCAATCTTGCGCACCGGGCTGCCAGCCGTGTAGTACTCGGTAATAAGGCCAATCACGATGCCGCCGATCGCACCGACCAGCACCGACAGCCAGATATTAAAACTGATATCGCTGAGGTAGGTGAGCGCCAGCGAGGCGATGATGAAAATCACCGACGCCCCGATGGTGCCGGTACGCAGCGCCTTGTCCGGCGCCTTGGCAGAGGCACCCTTGACCAGCCAGATACCGACAATAGAACAAACGATACCAACCGAGGCCAGCGCCAGTGGCAGAAACATTAGTTTGCCCTGGGCGCCGCCTGCGAGCGTGGCGATGACCTCTGGCCCCAAGGTAGCGGCAATGGCAATGGTGGCGATCATGGCACCACAATAGGATTCGAAGATGTCCGAGCCCATGCCGGCCACGTCACCAACGTTGTCGCCCACATTGTCGGCAATGACGCCGGGGTTACGCGGATCATCCTCGGGGATGCCGGCCTCTATCTTGCCAACGAGATCCGCACCCACATCCGCGCTCTTGGTGAAAATGCCCCCGCCGACGCGCGAGAAAAGCGCCACCGATGAAGCGCCCATGCCAAAGCCGTGGATCACGTGGGCCGTGTGCGGGTCACCACCGAAAAACAAATACAGCCCACCCAGGCCCAACAAGCCCATGGCGGCCACGGTCAGGCCCATGATCGAGCCACCGTAAAACGCGACCGTGAGCGCGGCTGGCGCACCGCTTTCAGTCGCAGCCGTGGTGGTGCGCACATTGGCGCGGGTGGCAGTGTACATACCGATGTAACCGGCCGAGGCCGAAGCCAGCGCACCGACAAAAAACGCAACGGCCGTGCGCCAGCCCAGATCGGAGATGAATATCAGCGCACCGACCACAACCACGAAACCGGCGAGGTAAGTGTACTCGCGGTGTATGAAAACTAACGCGCCGCGGTGAATCGACTCAGCGATCTGCGTTACCTTGCCACTGCCCTCAGAATAAGCCAGTACTGACCGATATATAACCAGCGCGACCAACAGGCCGATAAAACCCAGAACAACGGGAACTAAAGCAACTACAGACATGGGGACTCCTCAGAAATTAGGGGTTCGTCAAGGGGTTTCACCCGCCTGCCCGGCGGACAAAGGCCGTGATACTACCATGGGTACCAGCACCATCCAGCGACCAGGCGACTCACCTGGGCCAGACAAGTGGCTCAATATCCGCAACCGGCTGCAGGCCAAAGCTGTGCGGCCAAAGATCATTAGCCCCGCAGACCGCTTTAGCGCCAATCCGGCTAGCACCGAGCGTCGGGTAGCGCAGCCGCCAGATTCAGCGTTTACGGCGGCGGGCGCGGGGATGGGCTTGGTCGTAGACCTTGGCCAGGTGCTGGAAATCGAGGTGGGTGTAGATCTGCGTGGTCGAGATGTCAGCGTGACCTAGCAATTCCTGCACTGCGCGCAAGTCGGAACTCGACTCGAGCAGGTGACTGGCAAAGGAGTGGCGCAGCATGTGCGGGTGCACGCCCCGACCGATGCCTTGCCGGCGGGCCCAGTATTGCACCCGTTTCTGAATCGAGCGCGGGCCCAACCGGGTTCCGCCGCGACTGATGAAAACAGCCGGCTCGCCGGGTCGGACCAATCCCTGGCGCCGTTCCAGCCAACTGCTGATGGCGTCCCTGGCGTAGCGGCCAATCGGTAGCACCCGCGCCTTGCCACCCTTACCGGTCACCTGCAGGGTCCGGCCAGCGAGGTCCATGTCGGCAAAGTTGATACCAGCAAGTTCAGACAGGCGCAGACCCGAGGAATAGAAAAGTTCCAGTATCGCTCGGTCACGGTAATCGAGGTCGTTCTGCGGTTTAATATCGACCAGTTGGGCGGCTTGTTCAACGTTCAGCGTACTGGGCAATTTCTTCTCACCCTTAGGCGCCACCACACCCTCGAAGGGATTATTTTTGACCGCTTTTTCCCGCAGCAGATAGCGGTAAAAAGCCCGCGCCGCTGACAGGGTCCGCTGGATGGTACGGCTCGACAGACCCTGGTGGTGCAGCCGGGCCGGGAACACCCGCGCCTGCGCACCGTGCAGGTGCCGCAGATCATTGATCCCGCATTCGCTGGCAAAAACGGTCAATCGCTCAAGGTCACGCCGGTAGGCGACCACCGTGTGCGCCGACAGACGCCG
>JASLLH010000169.1:0-2817 GCA_030747115.1 Arenicellales bacterium | reverse complement strand
AAACGCGGGCGGCTCTTATGTGCCGGCCACGGTGTCGGATCGTCTGCAACGTTTTTTTGTTGAACATAAAGTGCAGCCTTACGGGGCGTTCGCTTTGTCGAAGCAGGCGGGCGAGGAAATGGATGAGTCTTATGCGGCTGTCGCATCGCTCATCAATGCGGCAGATGATGAGATCACTATTGGTCCATCAACCACACTGAATTTCTATATTCTGGCCCAAAGCCTTAGGCACCTGTTACGGGTCGGCGATGAGATCGTGGTGACCAACCAGGATCACGAGGCGAACATCGGTTGCTGGCGACGCCTGTCGGAACACGGCATCGTTATCCGCGAATGGCGGGTAGGCAAGGCCGATGGCGAACTGGATCTCAATGATCTTGAAGCACTGATCACCGACAAGACCCGGATTGTCTGCTGTACCCTGTGTTCCAACCTGGTGGGTACCCACAACGATATGGCAACGATTGCCGAGATGGCCCATCGCGTAGGCGCGCTGGTGGTGGCGGACGGGGTGTCATACGCGCCTCACGTCATTCCGGATGTGAAGACGCTCGGCGTGGATTTTTATGCCTACAGCACCTACAAGACCTTCGGCACGCATCAGGGCGTGCTCTGGGGTTCAGGTGAGGCGCTTAAAAAAACCGAAGGACAAGGTCACTTTTTTAATGAGGAAAAATCCCGGTATCGGCTCAATCCCACCGGGCCCCAGCACGCCCAGATTGCCGCTCTTGCCGGAATCACCGAGTATTTCGATCAGCTTCATCAGCACCATTTCGGCGAGCCGGACTTAAGTCTTCATCAGCGGGCACGAAAGACCTTTGAACTGGTGGGTAAGCACGAGGCAAAACTGGCAAACATCCTGCTTGACTACTTGAAGGCACGGGAAGATATCCGGATACTCGGACAGGATCACGCCGTCCCCGGTCATCGCGCATCAACCATCGCCTTTCATGCCCGGGTGATGCCCTCAAAACACATCGCCGAACAACTTGCCGAGAGCAGGATCGGTGTAGGGTCAGGCGATTTTTACGCACTGCGGTGTGTTGAGGCGCTGGGGATGGATCCAACAGACGGCGTTGTACGGGTCAGCATGGTTCACTACAACACGGTTGCGGAAGTCACCAAACTGGTCGAAACGATCGATTCGATCCTGCCGGGCAGTTAACTTCACTTGCGTCACGTTTCACTGGGATTGATCAGGTTAAAGAGTCAGATCAGGATGAGTAAAGACGGAGTCAAAAAATGAAACAGCATGCACGGGTCGTGATCATTGGCGGCGGAGCGCTTGGTGCCGGGCTGCTGTACTTCCTGACCAAAGAAGGCTGGGACGATATTGCCCTGATCGAAAAAGGGGAACTCACCTCCGGATCGACCTGGCATGCGGCGGGACTCATCCCTCATTTCATCGGGGGTTTGAGTATGGCCAAGGTGCATCAGGAAGCGCCCGACCTATACCGAACGCTCGAAGCGGAAACCGGCCAGGCGACCGGCTGGCATGGCTGTGGCGCCATTCGCCTCGCGCTGACCGATGAAGAAGTGGACTGGTTCCATTACGTAAAAGGAATTCTGGATGCAGTGGGCAGTGAATGTCATCTGATCAGTCCGGCCGAGATTCTTAAACTGCACCCCTTGCTGGTGGTCGATGACGTCAAGATGGGTTTCTACACGCCCAATGACGGCCATACCGACCCGGCGAGCGCCACCAACGCCATGGCCGCGGGTGCGCGCCAAGGCGGGGCAACGATTTATCGGCATACCCGGGTGACCGGAACCCGGCTTCTGGAAAACGGTGAATGGGAGGTCACGACGGATAACGGCGCGATTATCTGTGAGCACCTGATTAACGCTGCCGGCAGTTTTGCAAAACAGATCGGTGAGTGGGTGGGTCTTGATCTGCCCATCGTGAATATGGAGCACCATTACCTGGTCACCGATAACCTGGCCGGGGTCGAGGCATTGGACCGGGAGCCGCCGGTGGTGCGCGATCCCAAGGCGTCCTGCTACTACCGGCAGGAGCAGCAGGGTATTCTGATCGGCCCCTATGAACGGGCCAATGCGCAGACCTGGGGACTTGATGGCGTTGACTGGAACTTTGACATGGAACTGTTGTCGCCCGCGCTTGAGCGTCTCGAAACCAGTCTTGAACACGCGGCCGAGCGTATCCCGTGCTGGACCAACGCCGGTATCAAGCGTGTGGTCA
The DNA here is from genome assembly GCA_030747115.1 of Arenicellales bacterium. Taxonomy (GTDB): domain Bacteria; phylum Pseudomonadota; class Gammaproteobacteria; order Arenicellales; family UBA868; genus UBA12578. Next base: position 617 of record JASLLH010000169.1, on the reverse strand, counting down.
ATGGACCCATCACGCATACGCCGGACGGCGGTTTTCTGCTGGGACCGGCGGAAGGCCTCAGGAACTACTGGCTGTGTTGCGGCGCTTCTATCGGGATTACTCAGGGGCCGGGGTGCGGCAAATATCTTGCGCAGTGGATGGTTCACGGCCAGACGGAAATCAATGTTCGCGATATGGATCCGAGACGTTATGGCAAGTGGGCGAGCGGCGATTACGCTATTGCCAAATCCATCGACGAATACCAGCAGATGTACCAGCCCCACCTGCCGGGTGAGTACCGCGACGCCGGTCGCCCCACACGGGTAACCCCGCTCTATGAAAAACTGAAGCAGGCCGGCGCAGCCTATGCCGATACCTTCGGCTGGGAGCGGGCCAAGTGGTATGTCCCTCAAGGCGTGGAAGAGGAGTATGGCTTCAGGCGCAACAACAGTTTTGATGCGGTCGCCAGCGAGTGTCGTGCGGTGCGCGAGGCGGTCGGTCTCACCGACCTCAGCAGTTTCGCCAAGTACGAGGTTACCGGCGACGATGCATTTACTTTTCTTGAAAGAATCTGCGCCAACCGGGTGCCGGCAAAAGTTGGCGGCGTGGTTCTCTCGCAGATGCTGACCACCTTGGGC
>JASLLH010000168.1:0-2868 GCA_030747115.1 Arenicellales bacterium | reverse complement strand
ACGGGGCACCTGGTGACCGAGGCGGGTGGTGATCATCAGTGCTCTCGAACCTTTCTTGCGCTACCCCTATCCAAAGGCGGTTTAGACCGACTTATGGCTGCATCATTTTGGTCGGAAAACCATATCACATTACCTGTGTAATCAATACTTTTTACATGGTTTTTATGACCAGAGTCATTCTGAACAACTGCTCTGCCAGCCGGAAGTTTCCCGCCCGTCTACGCTTTTTATTGCAGCCTTGAGATTATTTTCATGTTCGCTGACATCGTTGATTGCAAGGTTGATTACTGCACCGTGCGTGGTCAGAGACGCAAACCCAATACGGGCATTGTCCAGTTCATCAATCAGTTTGAGCGCGGCTGCTTTAGCAACTTCTAGACGTGTTCGAGTGCCTGGTTTTCGATAAAATACTGCGCCGCCGTGCGATCCGCCCCATTGAAAGGAATGAGGGGAAACCCGAAATCTTCCGGGTCCAGGAATCGTGTCCACCGCCTCCTTTCCCCAAGGGTTACCTGACGCGTACTCGCCGAAATACCAATTAAGATAATTGCCGGAATAAACAGCCGGCAAATCAATCGCAGATGCTCGATCAGTTAATCGCGCTCGAAAAACTTTGTCGGGGCTAAAGCAAGTGGGTTTTCCGGTAGCGCAGTTCCAGCACCGGGGGTAAGCGTAGTTGGTGGCCTTATCGACAATCAGATCAACAATTCCGCCCTCGTTGTACGTTAACGGTGTTAGTGTTCGATCGCTGGCGCACGGATAGGTCGTGTTTGGATCATATGGCGCTTCGGGCACGATGTTCAGCATCGAGCTTGAGGAGTCGATCAACAGCATGATATTGGCAGAATTGCTAGATGCTTCCAAAGCGCTTGCAGCGTGAACGGGCGGCGAGAGCATAAAAGATACGGCAAGCGCTGGAAGAAGGGATAAGAAAAAAAACCGCCGTAAGATACCCGTCGCGACAGGAAAGGGCCGCGGGAGACGGGACCTGGTCATCCGGTTCATCATTTGCAAAGGCGCTGACCCTTAAACGAGTTGGGCCGCTGGCAGTTATCTACCTGATGCGCAAACTGCCTATAAGACGCCGGCTCTTGTTAATATACCAAGAAATGTAGGGTAAATTATGACCAGGATCACTGTTCGTGATGGGGTTAGGGCCAGTGCCGCTGGAGGCGGCTTTCGTTATTGGCCTGTTACCCGTTGTCGCTAGCGTACGGTTGGCTGATTCTCCCTAGAGCATCAAGTTAAATTGCCGGGCACAACATAGATTCGATTGCAGCGCCATGAGTGAAACGCCAACGCCTCTTTTGTCACCATTTATCTGTGCAGGCGGCGCCAATCTGGCAGAGCCTGCGGTGTTGCCATTTCTGGGCGGCACGGCGGTCGCCTGGTGTTGCGGTTCTCCGACAAAACACAAAGTCAACGCCGATGCGCTCGGGGTGATCCCCTGGGGGAGTGACCTCGGAGTATTGGCGGTCTCCGACGGCATCGGCGGGCTGCCGCACGCCCCGGAGGCCTCGGCCCGCGTGATCGGCCGGCTGGCACAGCCGCTGGCGGCGGGGGAGGCGGAGCCCGTCCAATCGCGGATTATGGACATCAACCAGACCATGTGCCGGGAGAACTACCAGGGCGGGGCAACCATCTCGGCAGTACTGCTGGAGGGTTTGCGCTGTGCCAGTTGTCACGTAGGAGATTCGATGCTGGTCGTGGTGGATCGCCGGGGCCGGGTCAAGTTTCAGACCGATCCGCATTCGCCGGTCGGTGACGCGGTAGCCCATGGCCAACTAAGCGAGCAGGCCGCCATGCGCCATCCCCTGCGCCATGTGGTCAACAACAGCGTCGGCAGCCGTGCCATGTGGGTCGAAACTCACGACCCGTTTGCACTGGACGCTAGCGATACCCTGGTCATCGCCAGCGATGGGCTGTGGGACAATTTGCTGGTGTCAGAGGTGGCCCAGAGGGTGGTGGACGGGGACCTCGGCGAGATCGGCCACAGCCTGGCGGCCGCTGTCGACCAGCGCATGGCCGGGGCCGAACCCGGCATGCCGTCCAAGCCCGATGACCTCAGTTTTATTCTGTTTTCGCGCCGTGGGGCCCGCTAGGGAAATAACTGCTCCCAGGACAGGCGCTTGGTCATGAAGCCGGTGCCGGATTGAACCTGTTCGGACTGTATTTCCGCAGCCTCACCGGTGCCGCTGCCCGGGGTAAAGCGCCGGTCGCCGGCGATGTTGACCCCGGCGGGAGTGCCCTTGGCGGCAGTGTACTTCTTGCCGGCAAAGCCAACTGATTGCTCTTTGCCCGATTTGTTCTTGGGCAGCTTGGCGTAATCGCCCTTACTGCCGACAAGGTCGTCACCGTCATAGTCGAAAGCCGCACTCTCCGGACTACCGCAGTTCTTCGCTTCCACCGCCATCAGCCAGCCGCTGCCGCCCACGGCACAGGGCCTGGGGTCAGTCGGAATCAGCGTATTGAAATAGACCAGCCCGTCAATCTGCCGGTAGCGCGGGTCGGTTACCACCCGTTCCCCTTTGTCCGGCAGGTCGAAGTAGCAGCCGTAGTGCTGGCCAGTGCCGGTGCCCTTCCAGTTAACCGCATCGGTCGAGATCACCCGGCCGCTGGCACCGCTGCCAGTGACGGTCTGCTTGAGGAGACTCTGGCGGCCCAGGCTGCCCTCACCGCGGTCCCAGACACCGTAGAAACTCTGGGTGTCTTTATTGGCGTTGTCGCCATCGGCCAGATACTGGCCGGTGCCGAAATAGACCATGACGTTGGTGTCGGGCTTCTCCTGGTTCCACTTTTTACCGCCGCCGCGGACCACCTCGGGCTTGGTGGTGATCGGCTGGCTGTAGGTGTAGACTGAGTGACAGA
>JASLLH010000167.1:0-2869 GCA_030747115.1 Arenicellales bacterium | reverse complement strand
ATCCAGTCGTCACTCACATCCCACAGATCCGCGGCGCCGGCCAGGGTATTGGGTATGCCAAGAGCCGGGATGCGCTGGGCCAGACGGTAGACCGGCTCGATCGCGTCCTGGCTCAGGTTGCGGTCAAAGTCGTCCGGATCGGCAGCACGTTCGGGCTCGCCCTCGGCGCCGAAGCTGCCAGCAAGGATGTACTGGCCAAGGTCGGGCCGAATGTAACTGGCCAGGTCGGTATCGTAGAGCATGATCGGCGCCCCGTTGGCACTGTCGGCCTCGGGGCAGAACAGGTGCACGGTTTCGTGGCGAACGACCCGGGTTTTGATGTTGTGAGCGGCTTGGATGCCAGCAAGATCATTGATATGCCCCGAGTGGGGCCCGGCCGCATTGACCACCACGGGGGCCTGAAGGCGTTCGCCGCTGGCGAGCGTCACGCCGCTGACCCGGCCGCCGCTGGTGTCGATGGTGCAAACTGCTTGGTTGAAGCGAAAACTGGCACCGGTGTGCTCGGCTGCCCGCTGCAGGTTGTGAGCGGCAAGACGGGGGTCACTGCAGTAGCCGCCACAGGGGAAAAATACGCTCTCTACTGACTCACCGCTGATTTCACCGAAACGTGGGTCGCTCCAGAGCACGGCTGGCCCGAAAGAACGCAGGTCCCAACTGGGGAAGACCGTGGCCAGTTTTTCTCCCGGCCATTGTTCGAAGGGGATGCCAAGTTCCAGGGAGAAGGCGAGCGGCTTTTCCAGAAAGCCATTGTCGGCAGTCTTGAAAGTGAGGACTCCGGCCGGGTGAAAAGGTGCGATGTCGGCTTGGTCGTCAACAGCAAGAAAGCCCGGCCAATCGCTCCAGCAATGGTAGCCCTCCCAGGCAAGTGCAGTGTTCTCACGGGTGGAGTACTGAGTACGTACCATGGCAGCCGAGCCACCGGTAGAGCCTTGGCCGGCCCCGGCCAGTTGATCTATACCGAGTATGCGCCAGCCACGCTGGGCGAGTGCTCGGGCGATGGCGGTGCCGATGATGCCTGCGCCGATAATGATGGCATCGTAATGGTTTTGCATGGCGGGTATGGCCAAGCGATAAAACTAATGGTTGCCTGCAGCGAACAACCTCATTCACAGGTGACAGTATATCGCCCTAATGCTGACCTCTAAAGCCTCAGCGAAACCCAGTTTTGCCCGCAGCTTTATTGGCCGAGCGTTACTCGGCGCTAGTGACTACAGCGAGGGGCGCCAAAAGTAAAACTGATCCAGATCATCGGTGACCCGCACCGGGTCTTGAAACGGGCCTGGCTGCCTCCATATAACAAGCAGAGACAACGGGCGTATCGCAAGCGCGGTGCGCGTGTGCAACGTAATTACGGAGACCAGTTATGAACAACCTGATAAGACCCATTGAAAGGAACCGGGGCTGGGACGCATTCGGCGATTTCGATGACCTGATGAATGGTTTTTTCCGCGCCCCTGCGGTTGCCCGGCGTGAGGGTAACGCCCGGGTACCGGCGATCGACGTAGGCGAGAATGAAGCTGCCTACATGGTCAAGGCGGAACTGCCGGGTGTGTCAAAGGACGAGCTGAACGTCACCATCAACGACGGTGTGCTCACCATCAACGCTGAGCGCAAGGAAGAGAGTAAAGAGGAAGAAGAAGGCCGCCTGATCCGCCAGGAGCGCTATTATGGCAAGTTCGTGCGCTCGCTGCGGCTCGGTGCTGATGTCGACGAGGACAAGGTTGCGGCCGAATACAAAGACGGTGTGCTGTACCTGAACCTGCCCAAAACCGCGGAAGTCAAGCCACGCAAGGTGGCCGTCAACATCGCCTGAGGCAGCGCCAAGTAGCAACCAGCTGGGGCCGCACAAGCGGCCCCTTTTTTCGAGCTTGTTCCGCCACTACGCCTTCGCTTGCCTGACCTGCGGCCACCGTATTGATCAGGGATATCGGGCGGCGGCGTTATACTTCGCCTCTCGGCAAGTCCATTTGCCGTTAATCTGCAGCATGAACAAGACCCACAACAAACCCGCCGACATCGCGGCTGTGCTGGCCGAAGCCATGCCGTACATCCAGCACTTTCACGGCCGGACCATCGTCATCAAGTATGGCGGCAACGCCATGGTGGATGAGGACCTCAAGCGCGGTTTCGCCCGCGACGTGGTGCTGATGAAACTGGTCGGCATGAATCCGGTGGTGGTTCACGGCGGCGGGCCGCAAATCGGCGCGCTGCTTGAGCGTATCGGCAAGAAGAGTGAGTTCGTCGAAGGCCTGCGGGTGACCGACCGCGAAACCATCGACGTGGTCGAGATGGTACTGGGGGGTCTCGTCAACAAGGAGATCGTGGCTTTGATCAATGCCCAGGGTGGCCGGGCAGTGGGCCTTTCCGGCAAGGACGGCGACATGATCCGGGCGAAGAAACTGGTGTTGCACAAGAGCGGGGCCCCGGACCAGGAAGAACTGATCGACATGGGCCATGTCGGCGAGATCGAATCGATCAACCCGGCAGTGGTCGATACCTTAGACGAGGGTGATTTCATACCGGTCATTGCGCCGATCGGCACCGGCGTCGACGGCCTTGCCTACAATATCAATGCCGATACGGTGGCAGGCAAGCTGGCCGTTACCCTGCAGGCGGAGAAACTCATCCTGCTGACCAACACCGCAGGCGTGCTCGACCCCGACGGCAAGCTGTTAACGAGGCTTGCCGAGCCGCGGGTGGAGCAGTTGATCGAGGACGGCATAATCTCTGGCGGCATGTTGCCCAAGGTGCGCTGTGCGCTCGATGCTGTTGCTGGCGGGGTGCGCACGGCGACCATTTCGGACGGCCGGGTGCCGCACGCCACCCTGCTCGAAACCCTCACCGACGAAGGGGTGGGCACCCAGATCGG
>JASLLH010000166.1:0-2893 GCA_030747115.1 Arenicellales bacterium | reverse complement strand
GGTGACTCGCACACCAGAGAATGGCCTATGGTTCTTTCTCCTGGCACTTGCTATCCTCTTGGGATACACCGCATTGGTGACGCGCCTTGGCACAAAAGATAGATCGCCGGGCGAAACCTAGGGAATCCATGGAACGTTCCGCGCTGGAAAAACTGCTTTCCGCTGCAAGATACCTGCTGACTCGTTGGCCGGTACTGCTGCACGATGCAATGGCAGTCTGTATCGCCTGGCTCGGTGCGTACTGGTTCCGCTTTAATCTGGATCGCATTCCAGACGTATTTCTGGATCAGTCGCTTGCGGTTCTGCCGCTCGTGGTGTTCTGGCACTTGGTATTTTTCGTCGTCTTTGGCGTCCACCGCGGGGCGTGGCGCTTTACTTCGACGCATGATCTTTCGGTGATACTGAAATCGGTCGTGGTTGGAACCGCGGTAGTCGCCTTTTCAATTTTTCTGGCAACGCGCCTGGTTGCGGTGCCAAGGTCGGTATTTCCCCTGCATGGTGTTTTCCTGGTAGGCCTGCTGATTGGAACCAGGATTCTCTACCGGCTCTTCCGTGACCGGCAGGTAAGCCGGGGTAAGGGAAAGCGGGTGTTGATTGTTGGGGCCGGCACTGCTGGCGATATGCTGCTGAGGGATCTCGGTCGCAATCATGATCTCCACTATGACGTGGTCGGGTTCATTGACGACGATCAAAGCAAGAAAGGCCGGGAGATTCACGGTGTTCGAGTGCTGGACCGGTGTGCGGCCATTCCCCAGCTGGCACGTCTGCTGCGGATTGAACTGATACTGATTGCGGTCCCCAGCGCCAGTACAGAGCAGATGCGGTCGATGGTGGAATACTGTGAACGCTCGGCGACACCGTTTCGTACGCTGCCAAAGGTTCAGGACATTCTGGGCGGCACGGCGTCCAGCGCCGATCTTCGCTCTGTCGAGCTGGATGACCTGCTGGGACGGGACCCGGTTGATCTGGACTGGGACGCGATGGCGCGAATGATTAAGGACCGGCGCGTCCTGATCACCGGCGGCGCGGGCTCGATTGGCAGCGAACTGTGTCGTCAGGTTGCCCGGCTGGAACCTGCGGAGATCATTCTCCTGGAGCAGAACGAGTTTAATCTGTATTCCCTTGCGCTCGAACTGGAAGAGCGCTTTCCATCGGTTTGTTTCTGGCCTCTGCTGGGAGATGTCTGTGATCCCGACTCGGTGCGGTTCATTTTTTCCCGCTACCGCCCGGAAATCGTGTTTCATGCGGCTGCGTACAAGCACGTCCCCATGCTGCAGGATCAGGTTCGGGAGACGATCCGCAACAATACGGTGGGAACTATGGTGACAGCGAAAGCCGCTGTGAAATCCGGGGTAGAAAAATTTGTCCTGATCTCAACGGACAAGGCGGTGAACCCGACCAGCATGATGGGCGTGAGTAAAAGGCTGGCGGAGATGGTGGCGCAACTGAACAACTCGGAGTCGAATACCGCTTTTGTTACGGTCCGCTTTGGCAATGTATTGGGCTCAGCGGGGAGCGTGGTCCCCCTTTTCGAGCGGCAGATTCAGGCAGGCGGACCTGTTACCGTCACGGACCCCATGATGACACGATATTTCATGACGACCTCGGAGGCGTGCCAGCTGATTCTGCAGGCCTGCGCTATTGGTGAAGGAGGGGAGATCTTTGTGCTGAACATGGGTGAGCCGGTGAAGATTGACTATCTGGCACGCCAGATGATCCGGTTATCAGGAAAAGTGCCGGACGAGGAAATTGAGATCAAGTACACAGGGCTCCGTCCGGGGGAAAAGCTGACCGAAGAGTTGTTTCATCCCGATGAAGACCTCACACCCACGTCCTATGACAAGATTCTGCTGGCGCGAAGCCGCAGCGTAGATAACGCACACCTTGTGGAGCAACTGGCCCAACTGCGCGGCTCGGTAGAGATTTACAAGCATGAACGCGCTCGAGAGATCGCGGTAGCCCTGGTCCCTGAGTATCGGGGCGAATCAGACGACAGCAGCCAGACCTCGCCAAACCAGGCAGCCTGATCGGCCAGCTTAACCAGGGGTTCTGACTGCAACCAGTACGCCGAATGCCGGGTGGTCGAGATAGTGAATTTCGCCCACGGTGATGCGGCGGGTATCCCGTATCACCCGGGCGGTCGATCCGGGTGTGGCCGCTGGCTTATTTCCACGGGTCTGGATATTTGATTCGGGGCTGTTTGGGCGGTACAGGATTGATGTCTTCAGGCGTCGCCTGCTGGTTCCGCTCAGCTGAAACAATGCACGCAGATCGGATTCACGCCCTGTCTTTTGGCTCTTCAAGACAAAGCGGACCGGCGCGAAATCCCCAGAGTCACTCCCTTTGGCTACGGCGTGAAGGACCACCTGGTAGTGCAAGGCACCGGCTAGACGGGTTTTGGCGGGTGACAGTATGCCGGAGGTGGTTACGAGGGTGTGCCCCTTGCCGAGAGGCATGTTGCCGGCCGAAATTTCAGTGAGCGCCATCAATGCATCCTGTCGGGTTCCCTGATAGCGCGTTTCGGTGGGGGATGCATCGCGGCGGAATATCAGGTACTCGATCTCCACTGAAGACCCCGCCAAAGATATTGCTGAGGGAAACAGCGTCAGCAAACCGCCTAAGAGTGCTAAGAAGTTCCTGCGAAGCGGGGACAGCGGGGCACGCATTGATAATGTCCTGATCACCCTGTGCTTGCGGTTAACGCCTGTGGCAGGGGGGCGAGCGGGCTATGAGTATCCAGAATTCCGACCAGCCATTCAGCAAGGACCGCACGCTGTTCGGGATCGGGAACGGGTAGAAGAATAGCGAGCTCGACAGGACTCGTCATCCGGAAGAGCGCAGGATGATCCGTCAGGAGGATCGAGAACCGTTCCGGGGAGACCTGGGCGTTGCG
>JASLLH010000165.1:0-2918 GCA_030747115.1 Arenicellales bacterium | reverse complement strand
CCCAGCCGCAGGCTTATCTTGGGTCAGCGCAGGCGCTTGGATTAGTTCCCGGTGAGTGCATGCTGGTGGCTGCGCACAATGATGATCTGAAGGCGGCGGCGCAATGCGGTTTCAAGACGGCTTTTGTCGAGCGCCCGTTTGAGCATGGACCTCACCAACAGTCGGATCTTGTCGCGCAGGGGGATTACGATTACGTCGCCCGGGATTTTGTCGATCTCGCCGTGCAACTGGGATGCTAGTTACTACCGGATGGACGATAGGCCCGCGGCTGAAACCGGCCCTTACTGATTGGCTTCCCTTGCACGGGCCCGCTCCCCAAGGACCACTGCCAGTCCACTGGCCACTACCAGGATCGCGCCGAACACCACATTGACCGTCGGCACCTCCGCGGACAGCACAAAGCCCCACAAAGCGGCCCAGATCAAAGTGGTGTATTCCAGGGCGCCGACGAGATAAACCAGCGCAGAAACTGAGCCCGCTCAGTGCCAGTCCAGGATCACTTTGCCGGACTGGCCGGATTCCATGGTATCGAAACCGCGCTGAAAATCGTCCACCGAGAACCGCTGGGTGATGATGGGCGAGAGGTTAAGGCCGGACTGCAGCAGGCTCGCCATCTTGCCGGTCCGGGTGGCATCCATTTTGCGGGCCAACTCAAGGCGATACTCGTTGCGGTCCGTGAGCACCACGTGCCGGGCGCCGACCGAGCGGGCCACCGCTGCCGCCATGATACCGATCGACCCTGCGCTTCGATCTGTCGTAGCTGTGCCTGGGTACGCTCGTAGAATTCGGGTCGTACAGACAAGACAAAACCTGCTTTATTCGGAAGACGCCAGTTGTCTTAACGTCGTTATATCTCTCAAACCTTCTGAGAGACAGGTCACACTACAGGTTGTAGCCACGCTCCTCGTGGTTGACGAGGTCGAGCCCTTCGATCTCCTCGTCCACATCCACCCGCAACGTCACCACCGCGCCCGCGATCTTCAGCGCAACGTAACTTACCAGCGCACTCCAGATAACGGTCGCAATAACCGCTAGCGCCTGCACCAGGAACTGGCTGCCCATGGTCACGCCTTCAGCGTAGCCCGCGCCACCGAGACCAACAGAGACGAAAACCGCAGTCAACAACATACCAAGCGCCCCGCCTACGCCGTGCACAGGGAAAACATCCAGTGAATCATCAATCACCAACTTCTGCTTGATCAGTTGCGTGGCCCAGTAGCAGGTGAAACCCGCCGCGGTACCGATGATCAGCGCGCCCACCGGGCCAACGAAACCCGAGGCCGGAGTGATGGTGCCAAGACCTGCCACCATGCCGGTAACCGCGCCCAGGGCGCCCGGCTTGCCGTGGCGAATCCATTCCGTAACCATCCAGGTAAGCGCCCCGGCCGCGGCACTGATGTGGGTCACCAGCATCGCCATGCCGGCAACACCGTCTGCGGCCACCGCACTACCCGCATTGAAGCCGAACCAGCCCACCCACAACATGGCCGCACCGGTGACGGTCATAGTCATATTGTGCGGCAGCATCGCTGTCTGTGGAAAACCGCGCCGGCGACCCAGCACCATGGCCGCAACCAGCGCCGCCACACCTGCGTTAATGTGCACCACAGTGCCACCGGCGAAGTCCAGCACACCCATAACACCCAGCCAGCCACCGCCCCACACCCAGTGCGCGACCGGCACATAGGCAAACAGGGTCCACAGCAGGCAGAAGATCAGCATGGCGCTAAAGTTCATGCGCTCGGCAAAACCGCCCACGATGAGTGCCGGAGTGATCGCGGCAAAGGTGAGCTGAAAAACCACAAACACGCTTTCGGGAACTGTGCCGGTGAGGCTGTCGGCCGTAACTCCACGCAGGAACACTTTGCCCAGCCCACCAATCACGCCACCCATGCCGCCCTCGCCGAAGGCCAGGCTGTAACCCAGTACCACCCACAGCACGGTGACCGAGCAAACCAACATGAAGCACTGCATCAACACCGACAGTACGTTACGGGTGCGCACCAGGCCCGCGTAGAAGAGCGCAAGCCCGGGGATGGTCATAAACAGCACCAGTGCAGTGGCGGTGAGCAGCCAGGCAGTATCGCCGCTGTCGGTGCTGGCAAAGGCCGTCGCCGGTGTCAGTACCGCCAGTAGCACGACCGGCAGTGCACGCCTAATACACAAGATTTCAGAGGGCATCCTGGTCAGTCTCCCCGGTACGAATCCGCAAGATACGCTCCACGTCGTAAACAAAAATCTTGCCGTCGCCGATCTTTTCGGTGCGGGCCGCATCAACAATGGCCTCGATCACCTGATCCAGGATCGCCGAATCTACCGCCACTTCGAGCTTGACCTTGGGTACGAAGTCCACTACGTACTCGGCGCCGCGGTAGAGCTCAGTATGCCCTTTCTGGCGACCGAAGCCCTTGACCTCGGTAACGGTCATACCCTTGATGCCGACTTCTGCCAGCGCGTCGCGCACATCGTCGAGTTTGAAGGGTTTGATAATCGCAGTGACGAGCTTCATAACACGCTCCTAATCGGTCGGTTGAATAATGCCGGGGCAAAGTAGGGGCAAGCGGCGGCTCCAGCACCCTGTAGCACGCGGGCGTAGCAAGCGATTATTGCAGAGCACGCCAACAACGCAAAGCAAACGCTGAGCCACGGCGCTACGCCCGCCTATCGGCGGTGCTAGTTCAACCCTGCCTGGGCGACTTGCAGCCGGGTCAGCACGGCTGCTTTCACACACCGAGGGTGCAGTTGCAATGACGCCCCAGATAAGGACAATGCCCCTTCCCCTTGCCTGGCAAGTCTCATTTTGGTGCAGTATGAGTGAAACGCCTATCCTGATCGAACCCACCGAGTTGGAAGCTGCGCTACCCCGCCCCGACTTGTGCGTGGTGGACCTCGCTAAAGCCGAGACCTACGCCCGGTTG
>JASLLH010000164.1:0-2966 GCA_030747115.1 Arenicellales bacterium | reverse complement strand
AGTTCCATGTTGCCGGTATCGGGCGCGCTGCAGTTGAACACCTCAGAGGCCCAGGCGACCCGACCCATGAGCTCGGCCAGCGGTGCGTACTCAAGGTTGCTTAGTCTGGTGCCTGGCTCATCGGGTTTCAGACCCGGCAGGAAGAGGTTCCATAGGCCCTGCTCGCGAGCCAGCGCCTTTAAGTCCTCCATGAACGACACCGGGTAGGATCCGGCCCGGACCTCGGCATGCCACTGGCCGATGCGCGGCACGATGTGATCGCTCATGAAGTGCTGTACTTGAGCACGCAACTTTTCCACTTTGGGGGAGTAGGCAAAGTCCACGGGTCTTGGGGTTTCTCCTTAACAGGTAATCTGGGCTGGCACAGTGTTTTCGCTATAAAAGCAGGGTCTGCACGGGCGTGGCTTCATGGCTTGAGCACGATTTTACCGTTGACCTTGCGCGTCGCGATCATTTGCAGTGCTTTTGCAGCATTTTCAAGCGGTAAAACCTTATGAATGTGCGGCTGTAGTTTGCCCGTTGCGCAAAGGTCAAACAGATGCTGGTGGTTCCGCCGGGCAGTTTGGGGTTCGCGCTGCACAAAAGTGCCCCAAAATACACCGACCACGCTGTAGCCCTTGACCAGCGGCAGGTTGAGAGCGAGGTTTGGAATGTCGCCCGAGGCGAAGCCGATAACCAGCCAGCGGCCAGCCCAGGCCAGTACGCGGCTCAAGGGCTCTGCCAATGATCCGCCGACGGGGTCATAGATCAGGTCAACGCCGCGGCCGTTGGTCAATTCGCGCACCGCGGCCTTGAGGTCACCATTGCGGTAGTTGATGCCAGCTTCAGCACCGTGGCGCTTGGCGATATCGAGTTTCTTTTCGTTCGAACAGGCGGCAATCACCCGGGCACCCAAAGCATGACCGATCTGCACGGCTGCCAGACCGGTACCCCCGGCGGCGCCGGTCACCAGCAGCGTCTCTCCCGGGCGCAGCTCGGCCCGCTGGCTGAGGGCGTGATAGGCAGTGCCATGGGCACAAAGCAGCGCAGCCGCTTGTTCATCTTCGACACCAGCGGGTAGCACATAGGCGTTGCTAGCAGGCACCGCAGTCAATTCTGCGTAAGTGGTAAAGGCTGGGTTTGTCGCAGCCACTCGATCACCCACCTTAAGGTTGGTTACGTTTTCACCGATGGCGTCGATCACTCCGGCACACTCGAGTCCTGGAACGAAAGGCAGGGTTGGCTTGGCCTGGTACAAGCCCTTGACCAGCAACAGATCCGGGAAGTTGACGCCAACGGCGCGCGTGCGCACCAGGACTTGGTCTGCTTCAACTTCAGGCCTGGGGTATTCGCGGTAACTGAGGTTGCCGAGTTCACCAAATTGTCGGCAAACGATAGCTCGCATCAAGCGTCTCCCTGTTCGATAATCTCGAGTCCCAGTTGAGCCAGCAGCGGGGCCATCTCGCCAACCCGGGCCGCTGCATGGCTCGAAGCGGTGCCTTCCAGCGCCCGCTTGAGCACACCCTGGCAGATGGCTGCCAGACGGAAGAAGCTGAAGGCCAGGCAGAACGGCCAATCGTCGATCTCGCCAACACCGCGCAGGTCACAGTACTGCGACAGGACCTCCCGCTCGTCCGGAATCCCCAGCGCCTTGCGGTTGATGCCAGCGAGGCCCTTGATCTGCTGGGCTGGTGGCATGCGCAGGCACATGCAGTAGTAGGCAAGGTCGGCCAGCGGGTGACCGAGGGTCGAGAGTTCCCAGTCTATGACCGCCTGCAGCCGCGGCGAGCCCTGCTCGATGATGAGGTTATCCAGCCGGTAGTCGCCATGAATCAGCGTATTTTGTCCGTCGGCGGCGGGCAGGTGCAGGGGCAGCCAGTCCAGCATCTCTTCCATGGCGTCGATGCGAGTGGTTTCGCTGGCCCGGTACTGTTCACTCCAGCGCGTGATCTGTCGGGCAAAGTAATTGCCGGGCCGGCCGAAGTCGCCAAGGCCAACGCTCTCGAGTTCAATACAGTGTAGCGCCGCGAGCACCCGAACCATGTCTCGGTAGAGCGCGCCGCGCTCTGCTGCCGTTAATTCGGGCAGAGCAGGGTCCCAGAAGATTCGACCATCTTCGAAACTCATCACGAAAAAGACGGTGCCGATTACCTCGGGATCCTCGCACAGCAACAGCGTTCGTGGCACCGGCACCTCGGTGTCAGCCAGTGCGCGCATCACCCGAAACTCGCGCTCCACCGCGTGGGCGGACTTGAGCAGTTTGCCCGGCGGTTTACGCCGCAGCACGTATTGGCCCTTCGAGGTCTCAAGGAGATAACTGGGATTAGACTGCCCGTCGCTGAATTTTTCTACGCCAAGCAGACTGCCGAATCCCGACATGACACCGGTGAGGTAGGCGCCGAGCCGGTCGATGTCAAGCAGGTGGTGCGTGGTCACGAGACGTTTGTACCTGTCGCAGAGCCTTGTTGCAGGCGTTCTTTTTTTTGCCGCTGCCACAGGCGGGCATACAGCCCATCGCGGGCCAATAGTTCGGGATGGCTGCCGCGCTCGACGATCGCGCCGCCGTCAAGTACCAGGATTTGGTCCGCGCCCACCACGGTCGAGAGCCGGTGGGCGATAACCAGCGATGTGCGGCCCCGGGAGATCTCCTCGAGGTTGCGCTGTATCTCTATCTCGGTGTGACTGTCGAGTGATGAGGTGGCTTCGTCGAAAAAAAAGATCTGGGGTTCCTTGAGCACTGCCCTGGATATCGCCACGCGCTGTTTCTCGCCACCGGAGAGTTTCAGGCCCCGCTCGCCGACGCGTGTCTGATAACCCTCCGGTAGCGTACTGATAAACTGGTGAATATGGGCGGTGCGGGCGGCATCGACAATGGCCTGCTCGTTGGCCTGTGGGTCACCGTAGGCGATGTTGTAGTGGATGGTGTCGTTGAACAGCACTGTGTCCTGTGGCACCACACCGATGGCGCGGCGTAGCGAGTCCTGGGT
>JASLLH010000163.1:0-3028 GCA_030747115.1 Arenicellales bacterium | reverse complement strand
GGGACTTGGTGAGGTAGGGGGGCTTGGTCATGGCGGAGAAGGTGTTATCGGCTGTTTCGAAAATACCATGGAACGGGTGACAACAATCGGTGAGAGAAGGCCTCGCGGGCGGCAACAAATCTTAAGTTTGGCACAACTGCACACTTGCCCGATTAGGGGATTTAGTTCTTGAGCCGGTCTTAAGCGTCGAAGTCGCTGGTTTTACCTACTGTGAAGTTGCCCTTGTGCCCGGCATCGAGTTGCACGCGGCTGATCTGCCCAAAGCGCAGGGTCTCGCCATCGGGTCCGGTAATCTGCTCGATACGCACAGAAAAAGTTGAACCCTTGGGCAGGGCGGTCAGGGGTACATCGCGGCTTTGCAACAACCAGCTGATGCGTTGTGCCACAGCGGCATTGAACTTTTCTTCGAGCGCAACATAAAGCGATGTCTGAATCTCGCCCGTTATCTCTATCGTGGTAGTGGTGCCAACGGGCACGGTATTGGTTTTAAGATCTGCCGTGACGGTGGTGCGCTCTTTCTTTCGGCGGATGATCACCAACTGCTCGAACTCGTCGTTTTCAAAATAAAAAATCGCCTTGTCGCCGGGGCGAAAATCATTGCCCACGCGCTCGGCCAGTGCCGCCCAGAGTTTTGTCGGCAGGCCGGAACTTGCCATGCCGTGCGAGAGGGTGTCGCCAGGGCCAAAAATAAACTCGGTGATTTGTGTAGCCGGTGCCGCTGTGACTGGCGCGGTCGAAGTAACCGCCCAGGCTGCATCAGCAAGCGGTTTTTTGAGATTGACCTTGAGCGCCGCTGCAGGCGAAGGCGCGGCCGTCTCGACAGAGGCCGTGACCTTGTCCCGCGCCGCCACCGTCTCCATTTCGGGCAGCACTGTATAGAAGTCAAAGCTGCTGCGCGCTGGTGCGGCGCTGCTGGCGGTGGCCGACAGCCGCGTTTCGGGCGGGTTCGAGGCATCAGCCGTTTTCTTTTTCTGTTCCGGGGCCCTCATTAACGTCTCTTGTTCCATTGCCGCCCCTTGGCGAACTTCATCCACAGCTGGAGGCGCTACTGAAAATACCATTGCAACCTCTTTCTGCTTGATTTTTCGGCGCTTGAGGCTCTCGTCTTTGCGTATTGATTCGGCTGCCGCCGGCGCCAGTTGAACGGCCGTTGATTTATCGGCCAATAAAGATGCGACCTCGCTTGAGGCAGCAGCGGGCGCTGAATCAACGTCGACGCCTGCCGCGGCAGGTTTGCCGGTTACGGTGGCGGAGCGGGCAAGGGTCACGGCCTCGGGTTTCGCCGGCAGTGATGCTGTTGCGACTGGCGGTTTCTCTGGCGGCAGCATGCGCAGCACGGTGATGCCGACACCGAGTGCCAGCACTGCGCTGACCGCTGCGCCAAGCGCCGGGCCGGTCGGCCAACGGGGCAGGAGCCCGCCCAGCCTGGTTAGCCAGTTCGCGGCGGACTGCGGGGCCTGGTCTTCGATCAACTGCTCGGTGCGTGCCAGCAGGGCATCGCTGTCAATGCCGTAGCCGGCGAGGTAATGCTCGAGGTCCTCGTTGCCGAGCGCCTGGAACTCGTCATCTGTCAGGTGCTCGATGGTGCGCGGTGGCGTGACACCGTGCTCGGCCAGTTGCTCGGCCAGCGTGATCTGCGCGGTGGCCCGCACCAGCATTGCCTCGGCATCGATGCCGGCGGCCGCCAGCAGTTGCTGGTCGCTTTGCCGGGCCTGCACTTGTGCCAGGATGTCGCCGGCCTCCTCCTCGCCGAGGATGCGGCGCAGCAGGTTGCGGCTGTCGTTTTCGGTGTGGCTCATGTTGTTGAAGGCGCGGCGGTTGCTTATGCCGTGCCGGCGCTGCCCTGCAGTTCGGCCGCAGTGCAGTTGCGGGTGATGTTGCGCAGGCGGTTGCGCAGGCGGTTAAAGCGCTGGTAGTCGGCGCTGCCGCTGGTGTGGTCCAGGCCCAGGCGCTGGCAGAACTCCTGGCCGTCGTGTTTCAGGTCCCAGCCCTCGGCCTCGAGCAGTTCCCAGACCTGCGCCAGCAGGGGGTCGTCCTCGCGGTGAACCATGGCCCGGATGCGGGTGCTGAGGAGAGCCTGGTTGAGGATGTCCTCCGGGGTGGTGTGCTCGGTGAGGCTTGCTGCAGGGTCCAGACCCGCGGCGGTGGGCGGGGCCTGGGCGCGGGCTGCGCGCGATTCGAAGTAGTGGGAGATATAGGAATTTATGCAGCCAATCAGGTGTTGCTCCAGCGGGCAGCGGTCCTGGTTCCAGCGCCGGCGCTGCTCCAGGGTGTCGGCAATGGCCCGCTGGGTGAGCTCCTCGGGGTCCATGTCCGGGCCGTGGCCGGCGCGGCTGCCCAGTTTTCGCAGAGCGTAGGCGGCGATTCTGATCAGGAGGGCCTTCAGTTCGGCCCGGCTCAGGTGGCTGAACGGCGTGCGGTATCTCGGCATTCGTTCTCCTTCATTTGTGGCCGTGGCACCGCTGCGGTGCCTGCGATTTATCTGTTCCACCCTTTATAGCGCACCGGTATGGCAAAACGCTGTGCCACTTGCAGGCAGAAAGATGTCTTTGTGGGTGGTCGGCAGAAGGCCCTCATAAATAAAGCCGGGTTCGCGGAATTTTTTTCAACCGCCGGGGAGATGTTTTTTAGTGAAAAAAATCTTCCCCCTGCCGGCTTGTATCTACTGATGCAGGCGATCTACTTTTCCAATCATGCCCGGCTGCGCTGCGCCCAGCGCGGCATCGACGAGGCCCTGGTGCACATGGTGCTGGCCTACGGCCGGGCGGTCTACGACCACCGCGGCACCCGCCGCTGTTTCCTCGGCCGGGCCGAGAAGCGCCGCCTGGCCCGCGAGGCGCCCGAGATCTGGCGCCAGTATGGCCGCAAGCTGGACCTGGTGGTAGTGATGCCGGCCAAGGGTTGCCAGCAGGTGGTGACCGCTTTCGTTCGCAACCGCCTGCGCTAACCGATGGCCCAGCCGCGGTTTTTTCCCTTGTCTCCCATCTTCCGAGGTGCTCCCATGCGCGTTTTCTCCTGTAGTTTTGCC
>JASLLH010000162.1:0-3029 GCA_030747115.1 Arenicellales bacterium | reverse complement strand
CTTTCTCATGGCCAAACATATCCGATTCAAGCAGTGTTTCAACCAAGGCAGCGCAGTTAACCGCGACAAAAGGTCCCTCCGGCGTTGGTCCGACCCGGTGAATGTTGCGCGCCACCAGCTCTTTGCCTGTACCGCTCGCGCCCGTAATCAGCACCGTGACCGGTTTTCGAGCGATCAGCCCAATGGCCTTGAACACCTCTTTCATCGGCCGGCTGTTACCCACCATCGCGTAGCCGCGGCTACTCGCCTGATCTGGCGAGACCAGTTGCAGCCCCAGACCGTTGCTTTGGCGGCGTTTGATGGCTCGCTCTACGGCCTGGTCCATCTCGGTGATATCGATTGGCTTAGTGATGTAGTCATCGGCCCCTCGCTGCATAGCAGTGATGGTGCTATCCATATCGTCGAAAGCAGTGATCATGATCACCGGTGTTTGCGGGAAACGGGTCTTGAAATCAGGTAACGCCTGCAAGCCGCTTTGCCCCGGCATGCGGATATCGAGGATGATGACAGCCGGGCCGAATGACTCGGCCATGGCCAGGCCATTGACTGCATCGTGAGCCATTTCAACATCGTGCCCAGCCGCACGAAAGTGCAGTTGCAGCGTGCGGCAACTGGCGATATCGTCGTCAACGATCAGTATCTTACTCACCGGATGTCACCACCTCGACCGGTCGTTTACCTGGCTGACCCTGTTCGGTCCCCCTATGTGGTGTACCGTCGCCGCCGCTGTTATCCAACGGTCGCGTCGGCATGATGATCGAAGCTCTTGCGCCCGCACCAGGCTCATTCACCACGGTCACAACACCGCCGTGGGCCGCCACGATCTGGCGGACGATAGTTAACCCCAGTCCGGTGCCCTTGGCCCGGCTGGTGAAAAATGCCTCGAACGCCCTGCGCTCACTTTCCGCATCCAGACCGGGACCATTATCGATAATCTCTATACAGATTCGGGGGATATCCTCACCTAGGTCCAGGTGAGTACGCACGCTGATCTCGGGCGACTTGATGCCAGCTTCCGCGCAGGCCTCAATGGAATTGCCTATCAGATTGGAGATTACCTGCTGCAGACGGTGCGAGTCGCCGTAAAGGGTTGGCAGAGACGGTTGACTCCAGACGTTGAGTCGCACCTGGTGCCGCTGTACTTCCTTCTGGCACAACAGCACCGTCTTATCTACGGTCTTTGCCACATCGAACCATTCCCGGTTGAGAACGGCCGGCCTGGCATACGACAATAGCTCGCTCAGGATTTTTTCCATGTACTGTACCTGTTCCAGTGCAATTCCTTGAATTTCCCGGTCACCGGCATCGTCGCTTCTGCTGGACGACCGATTCAGGATCTGCAGTCCCATCTTTACCGATGACAGCGGGTTCCTGAGGTCGTGGGCCACCATTGCCGCCATCCGGCCAACCGTTGCCAGGGCGTGCGCTTCGGCCACCTGCCGGTTGCGCTCCTCAAGTTGATGCTGCAACGCATTTCTCTCGGACAGGTCAACGATTGAACTGAGCACCATAGTGCCCTCATCGGTCTCGATGGGGTTGAGGCCGATGTCGACCGGAATTTTATGGCCCTCGCGGTGCTCAGCGCTCAACTCGAGCTCCGACCCCATCTCCCGTGCAGTCGGCTGCGCATTGTACTGGCGGCGCAGCCCCGCGTGACGTTCGCGGCCTGCCCGCGGTACCAGCATTTCCAACGGTTGGCCCAGCATTTCCTCGCGGGTGTAGCCAAACATCTGCTCGGTCCTGGCATTGGCCAGAACAATGGTGCCGGCCGAGTTGGTCAGGATCATGGCGCTCGGGGCTGCTTCCACCGCCAGCCGGAAGTTCTTTTCCAGCCGAACACGCTCAGTGATATCTTCTTTCAGAGCCAAGAAGTGGGTTATCTCACCGGATTCGTTGCGCAGTGGCGAAATCGTTGCCGCCTCGAGGTACAAGTGGCCACTCTTCTTGCGATTGTGAAAGACCCCCTGCCATTCGCGCCCGGCCTTGAGATTAGACCAAAGTTGTCGGTAATCTTCCGGCGGCGACTTGCCGGACTTGAGGATGCTTGGTTTTTGTCCCAACACCTCGTCATTGGTGTACCCGGTGAGCGCGCTGAACCGCGAATTGACGTATTCAATGTGGCCGTCGGTATCAGTGATCATCACCGATACCGGGCTCTGCTCAGTGGCGATGGCCAGGTTTTGCAATCGCACTTCAGGTGGCAACTCCGACCGCGGCACCTCACCAATGTAGACCACCCCCGTGATCTCACCAGCAGCATCCCGTTGCAGTGACTCACCCCAGGACAGCCGGTAATGGTCTCCACTTCGCCCCAACAGTCCGGCGTCAAACACCCCCGGCTCCAGTTTGCCGGCGATCAGCCCGCGTAGCCGGGCCCGACAAGCCTCCCCTGAAGCCGGTGGGACCAACATGTCGATGCGTCCATGGCCAAGAAGATCATGCCGGGAATAACCGGCATGCACCAGCAAGGCGTCGTTGACCAGCACAACCTTATCAGTCGAATCCGTGACGATCACCGGGTTGACTGCGGCTTCCAAGGCCTGTCCCAATGGCTCAACTCCCTGCAGGCGAACGAGGGCTCGCAGTTGCCGGGCGCGGGCGCGCCCAAATCCCATCGCCGCAACAAACCCGAGCAGGACCAGCATCCCGTAGGCGCCTAGGTAACTGCCAATGCCCAGAGCCTGGTGCAGCAGGGCGTTAGGAAACAGCGACACAATGAACCACGAAGATCCAGGCGAATCTGTTACACCGAGCGCATGCTCCAGATCCAGTAGCGCGAACGTGAAGATGCCCCGATGGTCGACGTGGGTGCCGCCGGCCTGTTTCACCATCCGCTGCCAAACTTGCGGGTAGTAATTCTGAAAACGAGCATCCGGGTCATAGACGAAACCCCATTCGAGTTCCTGCCGCGGGTTGCTTAACCAGTAACTGCGATCGTCCACGACCATCAATCGTTCACCCGTGTTGCCCATAGCTTGCTTGAAAATCTCGCCTAGTGCTTCACCCCGGTAATTGATCAAGACCACACC
>JASLLH010000161.1:0-3070 GCA_030747115.1 Arenicellales bacterium | reverse complement strand
GTGGTCGTGTAGTAGTGACCGGTTCCAGCCGAAGACACCAGTTTGATCTTGTCTCTCATGATGTTGCCCTCCTGCCTGCCTAGACTTTCTCGCCGCGGGCCCGCAGATCTTTCAGCACCACGTCGATACCCTTCTTGTCGATAATGCGCAGACCCTTGTGCGAAACGCGCAGTCGCACCCAGCGATTCTCGCTCTGCACCCAGAAACGGCGGTCGTGGATGTTCGGCTTGAATACACGCCGGGTCGTGTTGTGGGCGTGGGAAACGTTATTTCCTGCCATCCGGCGCTTGCCGGTGACCTGACAAACTCTGGCCATGACTCGAATGCTCTTGTTTGACCCTGTAAAGGGCGCGATTTATACCAGATTTTGCGCCCGTTTCCTAGCCCGGGTCGGTTACTGCCCGGCCGGTGGTGCGAGTTTCCCGCCGGTCCGACAGCAGTTACACTGTGTTTTATGACTATCCTCAGTGGCCAGCACATCCTGGTCGGGATCACCGGGGGCATCGCCGCCTACAAGACGGTTGAACTGGTGCGCCGACTGCGCGACCAGCAAGCCCAGGTGCAGGTGGTGATGACGCAGGCCGCCGAGTCCTTTATCACCCCCCTGACCCTGCAGGCGGTCAGCGGTCGGCCGGTCCGCTCTAGTCTGCTCGACCCCAAGGCAGAGTCTGGTATGGGCCATATCGAGATGGCCCGCTGGGCCGATCTGGTCGTGGTGGCACCGGCCAGCGCCGACTTTCTGGCCCGGTTGGCAGCCGGCGCAGCCAATGACCTGCTGAGCACACTGTGCCTTGCCACCCGGGCACCCATCCTGCTGGCCCCGGCGATGAACCATGCCATGTGGGATAAGCCGGCAACCCGCCGCAACGCCGCCACCCTCGCGGCTGACGGCATGACCCTGCTCGGACCAGCCAGCGGCGAGCAGGCCTGTGGCGAAACCGGCCCGGGGCGCATGCTGGAACCTGACGAGATCATTTTGCACCTGCAGGCGCTCGTCCCCAGCGGTGCGCTCAGCGGCACCCGGGTGCTGGTTACGGCCGGACCGACCTTCGAATCTCTAGACCCGGTCAGGGGCTTGACCAATCACAGTTCCGGCAAGATGGGTTATGCGGTTGCTGCCGCGGCCCGTGCAGCTGGGGCCCAGGTCGACCTCGTCAGCGGACCGGTCGCGTTGTCGCCGCCCGCGGGCATCGCCGTCCACCAGGTATCAACCGCCAAACAGATGCTGACGGCGGTTGAAGCGCGGGTCGGCGACAGCGATATCTTTATCGGGGTAGCGGCCGTGGTCGACTACCGCCCTCGCGAACAAGCCCGGCAAAAAATCAAAAAAAGTGCTGCGACCATGACGCTGGATCTGGTCCGCAACCCGGATATCCTGGCGACCGTGGCAGCGGGCGACAACCCGCCGTTCACTGTTGGCTTTGCCGCCGAGACCGACGATCCCGTGGTTAACGCCCGGGTGAAACTCGAACAAAAAAATCTTGACCTGATTGCGGTCAACTCGGTCGGGGGTGAGAACGACGCCTTTGGTAGTGATGACAACTCCCTGGTACTGGTGGCCCGTGACGGCGAAACTGACTTGGGCCGGGACAGCAAAACCGCGCTCGCCCACCGACTGACCGAGGAAATCGCCCGCCGCTATCATGAAAAGCATCCAACTCAAAATTCTTGACTCTCGTCTTGGCCGCGAGTTCCCCCGGCCCGACTACGCCACCGGCGGCTCTGCCGGCATCGACCTGCGCGCCTGTCTGGATCAAACACTGACACTCGACCCAGGCCTGTGCGAGTTGATTCCTAGTGGTATGGCGATACACATCGCCGATCCGGAACTCGCCGCAGTAATTCTGCCTCGCTCCGGCCTGGGGCATAAGCGCGGCATCGTGCTTGGCAACGGAGTCGGCTTGATCGACAGCGACTACCAGGGCCAGGTCATGGTGTCCTGCTGGAACCGGGGCACTGCCGCGTATACCGTCGAGCCCGGTGACCGCATTGCACAAATGGTATTCGTGCCAGTTGTACAAGCAGACTTCGAGGTGGTCGACGAGTTTGAACCGAGCGGCCGTCATACTGGCGGTTTCGGTCACACCGGCTCCCGCTAGCAATCCTCCCGAACACACTTGACCCAGCGACCGTATCGAACGCTTATGACCCACTAGCGAATCCACCTTGGCAACAGCCGAAAACGTGGAGCGCCCCGGCCAGGAGTAGTTGACTACCGAAAATATAGTAACTTTTTCTTTATTTTTTTAAAATAGATATGCATGATATTGATGCAAACCGTTGGAAATTACCGATGGTCGTGAACAGATTGGCGCGGCTCGCGTAATATGCGGGCAATAGCCTTGCTTTAATGAAGAGTTCAGTGAACAAGAGTACTGCGACAATTGCCTCTGAGCTGATCGAGTTTTCTTCCGATGCAGCTCTGGCTATCGACAATGAACGGCGAGTCGCTGCATGGAATCATAAGACGGAACAACTATTCGGTTACTCGGCAACCGAGGTGATTGGCAAACATTGCGGTGACGTTCTGCGGACTACTTTATATAAAGGTGAGCCTCTTTGTGCCCCGGATTGTGAAATTTACAGCTGTTTCCTGAATCACCAACCGCTTAGCGCAGGCGGTTGTCGCATACGCCACAAAGACGGTAATTGGGTCACCGTCAACCTCTCTTCGCTGATCATGCCGGACCAACCCCGAAGTTCCGACGGCGGCTCAGTGGTAGTCATTGTCTTTTTTCGGAATCTGGAAATGCAACCAGACAGCCCACCATTGGGGCAGAAACTGCAAATATTCACCCTTGGTCGTTTTTATTTGGCGTTTGCAGGGCAGCAAATACCGATAGCAAAATGGAAACGCAAACAGGCGGTAACGGTGCTGAAGTACCTGGTAGCTCATCTGGGCCGCCCCGTTCACCGCGAGATTCTAATGGAGTTTCTGTGGCCTGATGGCGACCAACGCCGGACGTGGGAACGACTCAAAGTGATAATACATTCTCTACGTCACGAGTTACGTGCCGCCGGTTTACCTGAGGATATTATAGAAACGACCAGCGAGAGTTATGCGCTTAGA
>JASLLH010000160.1:0-3073 GCA_030747115.1 Arenicellales bacterium | reverse complement strand
CGCCACGTCCGACTGGATGGAACTGGAAAAGGAGCGCGGTATCTCGGTGACCTCTTCGGTGATGCAGTTCGAGTACCGCGGTTACATTATCAACCTGTTAGACACGCCCGGACACGCCGATTTCTCTGAAGATACCTACCGCACGCTGACTGCGGTGGATTCGGCGCTTATGGTCATTGACGCAGCCAAAGGTGTGGAGGAGCGGACCATCAAGCTGATGGACGTTTGCCGTCTGCGTGACACACCGATTATGACTTTCGTCAACAAGATGGACCGTGCAGGCCGCGATCCAGTGGAGCTGCTGGACGAGGTCGAGTCCGTTCTCAAGATTCGCTGTGCTCCGATGACCTGGCCGGTCGGGGCCGGCCGGCACTTTCGAGGGGTCTATCGGCTGGTAGACGATAGTGTCCGCTTGTTCGCCCGCGCTGGTGCGGCTCCCAGCCCAGCCCGGATTATCGACGGTCTACAGAGTCTGGAGTTGGACCAGGCCATTGGCAGTGACGCCAAAGTGCTGCGCGAAGAGATCGAGTTGTTACAAGGGGCAAGTCATCCGTTCGACGGCGCCCAGTACCTTGCCGGTACGCAGACCCCGGTATTTTTCGGTTCGGCCCTCAACCACGAGGGCACTGACGAGTTAATCAACGCTTTCGTCGGCTCTGCACCAAAGCCAGGGCCACGTCCGGCCGAGTCCCGGGTAGTAGAGGCCAGCGAGAAGAAATTTACCGGTTTCGTGTTCAAGATACAGGCCAACATGAACCCCGCGCATCACGACCGGATCGCGTTCATGCGTATCAGTTCGGGGAGCTACCGTAAAGGCATGCGCCTGCGGCACGTGCGGGCTGGGCGCACCCTGCAGGTACATAACGCCATCACCTTTCTTGCCTCCAAGCGGGTGGCGGCCGATGTGGCTGTGGCAGGCGATATCATTGGTCTGCACAACCATGGCACCATCCAGATTGGCGACACCTTTTCCGAAGGCGAAGACCTCAAGTTTTCGGGTATTCCAAGCTTTGCGCCGGAGCTTTTTCGGCGGGTCCGCTTGGCTGATCCGCTGCGGGCCAAGGCGCTAAACAAGGGGCTGGACCAATTGAGTGAAGAAGGGGCAACCCAGGTATTCCGGCCGCTGCAGGGCAATGACCTTGTCCTCGGGGCGGTCGGCGTCCTCCAGTTTGAGGTGGTAGCCCACCGGCTGCGCCACGAATATGGAGTGGACTGCACCTTTGAGGCGGTGCCGATTGTGACCGCTAGGTGGGTCGACGCTGACGATCCACTTAAGTTAGATGAATTTAAGAGGAAATCGGCACAGAATCTGGCCTTGGATGGGGCCGGAGCGCTGGCCTACATTGCCCCGAATGCGGCCAACCTGCGACTGGTCCAGGAACGCTGGCCGGACCTGCGATTTCACGTCACCCGTGAACTGTAACATTCGAGTTTGGGCAAACCGGTAAATAATACTAGAGATCAAAAATTGCCTAGGATGTTAAGTCATTGGTCTATAAACTATTGAATATCAATGATTATTCTTTTAACTAATAATGTTGCACTGCACAAATTAATCTGTTATTGTGCGCCGCAGCAAATCAACGATCGACCAATGGCTATACCCGGGCTGGGTAGAAAATTGATGCACAAAGTACTGCCGCTGGCGGCGCTTGCAGCACTGGCGCTTATTCTGCTACCGGTGCAGCAGAATGCAGCCTACACCAAACTCGAGGTGGGTTGCCTTGCCCTCAACATCTATTACGAGGCGCGGGGCGAGTCGCGCAGCGGGCAACTGGCAGTTGCCGCAGTGACCCTGAACCGGGTGCGCAGCACACGGTATCCCGATAACGTTTGTGCCGTGGTCTGGCAGCCCCGGCAATTCAGCTGGACCGCGATGTCTAGTCGTCAACAGCCGCGCCATGAAGCGGCTTGGCGCTCGGCGCTGGCCCTGGCGACCGAGGCCTATCGCGATCCTGCCGGCCTGCCTCTCAAGGGGGTTACCCATTTCCATGCCCGTGAGGTCCGACCGTACTGGGTCAGCCACCTGCGGCTGGTTGACGAGATCGGCAACCACTTGTTTTACGCTTCCTGAGATTCAGATTTACTCATCCTTTACCACAACTTAAACTTGAACTCGTATTTTCCCAGTCCTTAACTGTCACGGCTTCAGATCCGCTAACAAGGAGACACCAGACTATGAAATCCAAGAAAGTTACGCTCACCACTGCCGCCGCAGTTCTGGCCGGCATTTTGTTGACCAGCACCAGCACCAGCGCCTACGCCCTCGACGGTGCGGCCCTGTACCAGGCTAAGACTTGCTTCGCCTGCCATGGTGCGGACGCCAATACCCCGGTCATGCCCGCCTATCCCAAACTGGCTGGCCAGGGTGCGGTCTACGCGCTGCAGCAGATGAAGGACATCAAGAGCGGGGCCCGTGCCAACGGCATGTCGATAGCCATGAAAGCGGTCATGCAAACGGTCTCCGATGAGGAGATGGAGGCCATCGCCCAGTGGTTGGAAGGTCTGAACTAATGCCCGCTGCCGGCTCGGCACGCTAACAGGAAAAACCGGGCGGTGGCCCGGTTTTTTCTTGCCCGGAAAAGTTACTGCTACATTTTAATGACTGCGCGAGCAGGCCAGGAATCTGTCGATCAGGGTGTCGTCGAAATCGAAGATGATGCTCTCTGAGGCCATCGTCTGTTGGTGTCACCTGCCTCGGGTGTGCCAGTTCAAGTCAGCAGTGCCGCCATGGCCTTGAGTGCTTACAGGGGTGTTGTTGCCCAGACGACGTGTTGCAGCGGGTTGGCGTTGCAGATGTCATCGTTCACGAGACCTGGTCCAGCATCTCGTCGCCGGCAGTTGCTGTAGTTGCCCGCCCGGTACCCTCGGGCAGCCATTGGGCAGGCGGCTGGCTCGCGCCGAGCGCGACAAAGTCGAACAGGCTCCGGTCGACCAGCTGGCTGGGTGCTACCCGAGTCAGGCTGCGAAAGATGGTTGCGATCCGTCCGGGGTGTTCTTTTTCCCAGTGGCTGAGCATCTGCTTGATAGTTTGACGTTGCAATTGGGCCTGCGAGCCGCACAGGTTGCAAGG
>JASLLH010000015.1:0-27200 GCA_030747115.1 Arenicellales bacterium | reverse complement strand
GGACCCGTGAGCGCGTACCGCAGCAGTGGGCGATGACACAAAATAACCTCGGAACCGCACTGCAGAAACTCGGAGAGCGAAGTGAAGGGATACAACCCTTTAAAGACGCGATTTCAGCCTATCAGAGCGCCCTTAAAGAATGGACCCAAGAGCGCTCGCCGATGACCTGGGCCATGACCGCAGCCAATCTCGCGCTCGCACAGAAAAGCCTCGCAGAGCGACTCGGTGATCCCGGAACCGCTGGGCTCGCGCTCAGTCAACTTGAAGCGGTAGCCAAGGTATTTCGTGACGCGAGTCACGCCCAGTACTACGGACACGCGACCGAGCAGATTGCCAAGACCCGCGAACTACTGGAGGCGCTAAGAGGAAGCTAATCCTCGGCAGCGGCATCAACCTCGCCTGCCGACTGCATGCGGTAGAGAATAAAACTGACATCGTCGGGCTTGGACGGCAGTCCTGCGACCGGATGATCCATACGCTGGATCACCGCCGCGGCAAGTTCATCAGCTACCACCGGCAACTCCCCCGCCTTGATGATCTCGACAATCTCCGACAGGAAAAAATTGTCCCACAGACCGTCGCTGCCAATCAGAACCGTATCGCGCGGCGCCAGTTCAAGCGGATCCTGTTTTTCGAGCCACAGCGCCGGGTCGCCCATCATGTTGTTGAGAAGATGGCGCTGCGGGTGAAACAGTGCCTCTTTTTCGTCCAGCCCGTTGGCTTCCTGGATACCCACCGGCGAGTGCGACTGCATCTTGAGCTTGATCCGTCCGCGCTGACCCACAACCAGGGCTATCGAATCACCCGCGTGACAACTCACTAGCGAACTGCCGACAACCTCAACCACGCAGACCGTGGTTGCCGCATTCGGCCATTGTGCTAGCAGCGCCCGGTTAGCGGTTTCGATCTGACTGTCGATGGGAATGTCCCGGGCACGACTTCCCTCCGCAAGCATGTCTATGACAAGACTCGCGGCCTCCAGCCCCTGAGGCAGCCCACCGACACCATCGGCAACCGCAAGGCAGATACCACCAGCAGCGTCCTCAAAAATACCCAGTGCATCCTCGTTGGCCGAGGGCTGTCCCGCATGGGGACGACTGAACGCCATCGCCTGCCCGGTCTTCAGTGACACTTGCCGAGGTTCGGCCAGATCCTGGCCAAAAAGCATGACCGGGGGATTCAGCAGCAGCGGATCGCTCATAGTCTGTTACTCTACTGCCACTCCATTGTTTCAAGATGCTGGCACAACTGCCCGGCACTTCGAAACTCGCGGGCAATGAGAGAACGTTTCAGCCCCTTGCAGATATCCTTGATCTCCTGCGGTTGACGGCTGTACCAGCGAGATCCACCCAGGGCATCGTAAAAAAGCCGGATGAGATCAAACACGTCGTGCTGGATGTTCTCCGCGTTGGGCGCGCCCCAACTGAACATGTCGAGCAGCTTGAGCTCAAATCCCAGACCATGGCGCAGCACAATCACGTTATCCGTGTGCAGGTCGCCATGGTACTCACCGACGTTGTGGATAGCCTCGATTCCGAGTGCCAGCGCGTGCAGAAGATGCACTCCCTGGAAGGGGTTCAGCCGCCGTCCCGGCTGGCGCTTCAGAAAATCCGACAGCAGTTCGCCCTCGACGAATTCCGAGACCAGGAAAGATACCTTGAACCCACGGTAATGGAACGCGTCCCGCGTATGGTACTGGATGACCATCGGGCAATGGCGCAACTTGTGCAGTTTGCGGGCATAGAAGCGTAGTGCCCGGTCACCGGGGTTGCGTCGAGGAAAAAAGATCTTGACGGTTCGCTCTATGCGGGTACCGCATTCGCGCACTTGGTACACCTCGCCTTCCCAACCAGCGCCGAGCAGTGCCACCACCTCGTACTTGTCCGCCAGCCGCTCACCTTTGTGCAGCTTGAAACTGGATATTTTGGGGGACATTACTTTCAACTCTTGGTCTTTTCCGGCTATTTAGCCGAACTGTTTCAGCACCCGGCGCTGGGTTCACCCACTGAAACATACTTAGCGGGCGAGCAGGCAGGCACAACTGGTGCAGTTGGGGATGGCCGCAGATTAACTGCGCGGGGTGGCGTCATCATCAGAGAGTTCATCGACCTG
This sequence comes from Arenicellales bacterium, assembly GCA_030747115.1. Lineage (GTDB taxonomy): Bacteria > Pseudomonadota > Gammaproteobacteria > Arenicellales > UBA868 > UBA12578. The sequence continues at coordinate 25,088 of JASLLH010000015.1, read as the reverse complement.
AGCGCTAGCGGCCTCGAGTTCCCGGTCCATGTGCTCGTCGCCAAGATCGCTGGCGTCATTCTCTTCCGGATCTCGCTCGCGGGGTTTGATCGTGCGGGAGAAATACAGCCCGGCCTCGAATAGAATCCAGACCGGTATCGCCAGCATGGTCTGCGAGAAGATGTCCGGGGGCGTCATCACCATGCCCACGGCAAAAGCGCCGACAATGATGTAAGGCCGCTTGGTAGCGAGATTCTCTGGCGTAGTCATACCCATGCGCACCATCAGTACCGTCGCCACCGGCACCTCAAAGGCCAGGCCAAAAGCAAAAAAGAGTTTCAACACGAAACTCAAGTAAGCGCTGATGTCGGTCATTACCAGCACGCCTTCGGGTGCGGTGCTGGTAAAAAAAGCGAAGATGACCGGGAATACGATGAAATAGGCGAACAGAATACCCAGATAAAACAGCAGGCTGCTCGAGACCAGGATGGGCACGGTCAGGCGTTTTTCGTGCTCGTACAGCCCCGGCGCGACAAAGGCCCACAACTGGTACAGCAGGTAGGGCATGGCTACCACTGCCGCAAACGCAAAAGCAAACTTAAAGGGCACGAAAAACGGCCCGTGTGGCTGGGTCGAGATCATCGAGTTGCCCTCCGGCAACGCCGCCATCAGGGGCTCAGCCAGATACTCATAGAGGTCGTTGGCAAAGGGCGCACAAATGAAAAATAGCACCAGCACCGCACCGCCGCCGCGCATCAGCCGGTCGCGCAACTCCAGCAGGTGCGACATGAAGGTCGCCCCCTGCAGTTCGGGACGCTTGGCAGATTCGGCCACCGGTTAAACCCTTCAGCCCGTACCGCTCTTCTCTGTAGCGTCGGCCTGCAGCACGTCGGCAGATTCCTTGATCGAGTTCACCACGTCGCCCATGGTGTCATTATCGGTCACTGACTGGCCGGCTTTTTCGATATCGTCTTTCACGCTGCTGACGTCTTCACCGAGTTTGCGCAGGTCGGCCAGTTCGCTCTCGCGGATTTCGCGATCGATGTCGGATTTGACGTCGGCCACCATACGCCGCGCGCGACCCACCCACAGGCCAGCAGTGCGAGCAGCCCGCGGCAAGCGCTCAGGTCCAAGCACGATCAGCGCGATCGCTGCGATGATGACAATCTCAAGGAAGCCAACATCGAACATAGCGCTGCCCGGTGCGCGGCTCAGGCCTTGTTAGTCTGGTCGTCCGAATCCGCCTCTTCAGCAGATTCGGCAAGGCTCTCGGGGTCCGCGGGTGATTCTGCTGATTCAACTGGCTCCTCGGTGTTCGAGAAATCTTTCATGGAACTGCGAAAACCCTTTACCGCGCCGCCAAGGTCAGAACCGAGGTTGCGCAGTTTCTTGGTGCCAAAAAGCAGCAATACAATCACCAGAACGATGAGTAATTGCCAGATACTGATACCGCCAAATCCCATAGTTATCTCCTGTCCTACTCTTTGTTGTCATATGTGGCCGGGCAACCCCTTAGCTGCACCGGGTGAGTGCAACTTTGGCCCGCCGACCGGCCGCCGCTCATCAGACACATAATAACCGCTTTTAAAAATAGCGGGAACACCTTTATTAAGCGGCAAAATCAGCGTCGCCGGACCCGGGGTTATGCTTCAAGGCTTCGCGGTTTGCGGGCGGTGCAGGGAACAGCTGGACTCCCATTCCAGCGCTTGGCAATCAGTACTGACAACCATTCGGCGATGCGAACCCGCTCAGGTGTCACTCAACTACTGCCATACATCTGAGCGGGATCTGTCAACACTGGATCGACAATCTGCCAGCCGCCTTCTTGCAGTACCTGGAAAAAACAACTGGCTCGGCCAGTATGGCAAGCAATACCGCCGACCTGCTCGATCTGCAGCAGGATCACGTCGTTGTCACAGTCGAGCCGTATCTCCCTGACCACCTGCACGTTACCTGACTCCTCTCCCTTGCGCCACAATTTCTGTCGCGACCGTGACCAGTACACGCCGCGGCGGGTCGCTGCGGTTTCACGCAGCGCCTCACGGTTCATCCACGCGACCATCAGCACGCGGCCGTTACTGGCCTCCTGGGCAATCGCCGGCACCAGGCCGTCCGCCGTCCACTGCACCTGCTCCAGCCATTTATCACTCGTCATTGCATGTTCACCTCTATGCCGCGCGCGGCCATATGCGCCTTGGCCTGCTCGATCGTGTATTCACCGAAATGAAAAATACTGGCGGCCAACACTGCATCGGCGCCGCCTTCAAGTATGCCCTGTGCCAGATGTTCGAGCTCACCCACGCCACCCGAGGCGATGACCGGCACCGGCACGGCATCAGCTACTGCCCGGGTCAAAGCGAGGTCGAACCCGTCGCGAGTACCGTCACGGTCCATGCTGGTCAGCAGTATTTCGCCAGCACCGAGGTCCGCCATGCGCCGGGCCCAGGCGACCGCATCCAGGCCCGTAGGTGTGCGCCCGCCGTGGGTGAACACTTGCCAGTGCTGATCCGCACGCTTGGCGTCGATTGCCACCACGATGCACTGAGCGCCGAAGTGATGGCTCGCCTCGGCTACCAATTCCGGCCGGGTCACCGCCGCAGTGTTGATGGAAACCTTGTCGGCCCCGGCGTGCAACAGGCGGTGAATGTCGGCCACCTCGCGGATGCCCCCACCTACAGTCAGCGGGATGAATACCTCAGCCGCTACCCGCCGCACCACCTCAACCATGGTATTACGAGCGCTGGAACTGGCGGTGATATCGAGGAACGTGATCTCGTCGGCTTTCTGCTCATCGTAGCGTTGTGCTACCTCTACCGGGTCCCCGGCATCACGAATCTCGACAAAGCGCACACCTTTGACGACCCGCCCGCCATCGACGTCCAGACAGGGAATGATGCGCTTGGCCAGGCCCACCCGCTCAGCCCGTGCCGGTTGGCCGGCCGCTGGCAAGCTGCTGCCCCTGGCGGAAGTCCAGCGTACCCTCATAGATTGCCCGGCCGGTTATCACCGCCTCCACACCTGAGTCCTGCACCGCGACCAATGCCCGAATGTCATCGAGATCACGCACGCCGCCCGCGGCGATAACCGGGATGCGGACAGACTCAGCCAACCGCGCGGTCGCTTCGACGTTAACTCCGCTCAACATCCCATCGCGCTCGATATCAGTGTAGACGATGGCAGCAACCCCATCGTTCTCGAAGTGCTGAGCCAGATCAACGACCTCGTGGCCCGAGAGTTTGGACCAGCCGTCGGTGGCAATGCGGCCGTTTCGCGCATCGAGCCCAACGATAATGTGGCCAGGAAACTCGGCGCACAGATCACTGACGAAGTGCGGCTCGTTAACGGCGCGGGTACCAATGATCACGTACTGCACCCCGGCTTCGAGGTACGCATCGACCGTGTCCTCGTCACGGATACCGCCGCCCACCTGTAGCGGTATCTCCGAGTAGCGATCCGCTATGGTACGAATGATGCCGGCATTGACCGGCCGGCCTTCGGTCGCACCATCCAGATCCACGATGTGCAACCGTAGAGCGCCGGCACCAACCCAGCGCTCGGCCGCGCTTATGGGATCGGCGTCGAACACAGTCTCGTTGCTCATGTCACCTTGGCGCAGGCGCACACAGCGGCCCTGGCGGATATCGATGGCGGGAATCAACTGCATGAGAATGTACAGGTGGTACAGCGTCAATAGGCCAGGCAGTGACCCGGCAGTCGAGGCTAGTCAGCGACCTTGTGTAGGATATTGGTGGCTATAACGATGAAATTGTACCGCAGCTGTTGGCAGAGCATCCACGGATACCGGCGAATCAGGTGCCACCGTCCCAATTGACGAAATTTTCCAGTAACTTGAGGCCCTGGGCGTGGCTCTTCTCCGGGTGGAACTGCACGGCAAAGACGTTGTCCGCGGCGGCCGCCGAGGTAAAGCGCACTCCGTAGTTGGTAGTGCCCGTGACTTGGTCGGGCGCGCGCGCATCGGCGTAGTAACTGTGGACGAAGTAAAAGCGCGTATCCTGGGGTATACCCAGCCACAGCGGGTGTTCGCCGTGTTGGGTGACGTTGTTCCAGCCCATGTGCGGCACTTTCAATTCTCGCGCCCGGGTATTTTCACCAGAGCCAAACCGCCGGACCTGCCCGGCCAGCACGCCCAGCCCCGTAATACCACCATCTTCGTCACTGTGGTCAAAAAGCGCCTGCAGGCCCAGACAGATACCCAGTACCGGGCAGCTGGCCAGGGCGATTGTGATCGCCTGGTGCAGGGCGTCTTCGCCGAGCGCCTTAAACCAGGTGCCGATGGCTCCTTGGCCCGGTAGCACCACGTGGTCGGCAGCGGCGATGACGGCCGGCTCAGCGCTGACCTTTACGGTGACACCCCCCGCCACATGCTCCAGCGCCTTGCTGACCGAGTGGAGGTTGCCAGTACCGAGGTCGACAACAACGATACGACGCATCGTGGGTTATAGCGACCCCTTGGTCGAGGGCACCCTGTCGCGCTGCCGGTCATCCAGGGTGAGCGCCATGCGCAGTGCGCGACCAAATGCCTTGAATACGGTCTCGGCGACGTGGTGGGCATTGTTACCCCGCAGGTTATCCACATGCAACGTGACTCGAGCGTGATTGCAAAAACCCTGAAAGAACTCTTGCAGCAGATCCACCTCAAAGTCCCCGACCCGCGAGCGCGGCCAGTTGACCGCAAACTCCAGCCCTGGCCGGCCAGAGAAGTCGATCACCACCCGGCTCAATGCCTCATCCAGCGGCACGTAAGCATGGCCGTAGCGGTTGATACCACGGGGTTCACCAAGGGCCTGCGCGATCGCCTGCCCCAGGGTGATACCGACATCCTCGATGGTGTGATGGCCGTCCACGGCAAGATCTCCTTGCGCACTGATTTTAAGATCCACCAAGCTGTGACGCGCCACCTGCTCCAGCATGTGATCGAAAAAGGGCACTCCCGTATCGAGTTCCGCACTGCCTGTCCCAGCCAGGTCAATCACAACGGTGATACAGGTTTCTTTGGTTTCACGCCGTACCTCGGCGCTGCGCTTAAGAGTCATTGGCGTCCTTCAAAGTGAGCAAGCCGCTGCCGGTAGCCGACTGGAAAGAGGGTGATTCTAACAAACGAGCCTGCCCGACAAAAAACGAGCCTCACTTGCTGTCGTTAAGCGCCCCTGCCAATGCGCTAACAAACGCCTCGTTATCTTCTTTAGTACTGACCGTTACTCGCAGACAATCGCTCAAGGCATCGTGAGCGCCGTGAAGGTTTTTCACCAGAACTCCCCGGTTGCACAATGCTTCGAATACCGTGCTGCCTGTGCCGGTTGGTAATCGAAAGAGCACGAAATTGGCCTGGCTGGGATACGCCGTGATGCCCCTCATGCTATTGATCATCCGGTAAACATCATCCCGCGCACGGCAGATAGCCCGGGCTTTATCTTCGAACCACTCCAGGTGCGCCAGCGCAAACTCAACACTTGCCTGGGTCAGCGCATTAACGTTGTAGGGTAGACGAACCTTGTTGATCTGGCCTACCAGCACTTCGGGGCCAGCGAGGAAACCCAGGCGCAGCCCGGCGAGACCCAGTTTTGACAAGGTGCGCATGACCAGTACATTGTCCAGTGTGCCGGCGCGATCCATAAAAGTATCGCCACAAAATGCGTGATAGGCCTCATCGACCAAGACGATGCCACTGCACGCGTGCGCCACCTTTTCGACCAAAGCGGGATCACAGGGGTTGCCGGTAGGATTATTTGGGCAGGCCAAAAATACACAGCACGGGTTATGCTGGTCGATGGCTTGTAACAGCGCCTCGGCATCCACCGAGAAATCTGCATACCGGGGCACATCCACATAGTCACAACCAGTGATTGTTGCAATCACCCGATACATCGAGAAGCTCGGTTCCGGCGCCAGCATGACCCGCCCGGGGCCGCCCACAGCCAGTGCCACCATCTGGATGAGTTCGTCCGAACCGTTGCCAAGCAGCAGTGCCGCTGCGCCAGGCACCGCAAAACGCCGGCGCAATGCTTCGATCAAGGCTCCGGCCTCGGGGTCGGGGTACCGATTGAGCGACACTGCAGCCAGCCGTTGTAGCCACTGTGCACGCAGGGCCTCATCCCAAGTATAGGGATTTTCCATCGCGTCCAGTTTGATCAGACCCCCGGCTTTAGCGACCTGGTAGGCCGCCAGGTCCTGGATGCGCGGGTGCACCCAATGCTCAATCAGGGAATCATCAGTCATGGCCAGGTGTTGTTTGAGGCGACCCTAAGATTGGCCCCGGTACTCGGCTGAGCGGGCATGGGCGGTCAACTTTTCCGCCCGGGCAAGTCGGGCGGCAACCTGCGACAAGGCGGCGGCACTGTCCGCCGAGCAGTGGATGACACTGGAGCGCTTTTGAAAGTCGTATACGCCGAGCGGTGAGCTGAAGCGGGCGGTACCAGCCGTTGGCAGCACATGGTTGGGTCCGGCGCAATAGTCCCCCAGCGACTCGGCACTGTAATAGCCGCAAAAGACAGCGCCTGCGTGGCGTACCCTGGCAAGCAGCGGCTCGGGTTGGGCCACCATCAATTCCAGGTGCTCGGGGGCGATACGGTTGGCCAGGTCCACCGCCTGCTCAAGTGTTGCCACCTCGATCAGGGCACCGTGGTTCGCCAACGCTTGCTCGATAATTGCGGCGCGCTCCATTTGCGGCAGCGCTGTGTCGATGGCCGCCTCTACGCGATCGATCATTCGGCGGTCTGGCGAAATCAGAATAGACTGGGCTAGTTCGTCATGTTCGGCCTGGGCAAAAAGGTCCATTGCCACCCAGTCGGGGTCAGCGCCGCTATCACAGATCACGACTACCTCTGAGGGGCCGGCAATCAGGTCGATGCCAACCTCACCCAAGACCTGCTTCTTGGCGGCAGCTACAAATATGTTGCCCGGACCCACGATCTTGTCCACCCGCGGCACGGTTGCCGTGCCGAAAGCGAGTGCCGCTACGGCCTGGGCGCCACCAACCCGGAATACCCGGTCTACGCCCGCCAGGGCCGCCGCCGCCAGCACCCCATCATCGACCACACCCCCGGGGGTCGGCACCACCATGATCAGTTCGCTGACCCCTGCTACGCTGGCCGGAATCGCTGTCATCAGCACCGACGAAGGATAGGCCGCTTTACCGCCAGGCACGTACAGGCCGACCCGCTCGAGTGGCGTAACCTGCTGGCCCAGGCGGGTACCATCTTCTTCCTGGTACTGCCAGGAGGTCTCAAATTGGCGCTCGTGAAAGGCCCGGATGCGCTGCGCTGCCTGCTCGAGTGCCGCGCTCAACTCATCAGGCAAGGCCGCACGCGCCTGGTCGAGGCGCGTCTTTGGTAGTTCAAGGTCTGATGGCGCCTGCAGCACCAACTCATCAAACTCAGCGGTTAAGGCCAATAGCGCTGCATCACCCTCGCATCGAACGCGCTCGATAATTCCCCGTACTGTCTCTTCGACCGCTGCATCAAAGGGCTGAGTGCGGTTCAGCAGTTCGGCCAGCCGTGCCTCGAAATCCGCTGCCGACACAGTCAATCGTGGTAAGGCAATGGACATGTCAGATCAATCTAGGGAAGGCGTTCAACACGCGCTCAGCGCACCGCGACCAGTCGCCGCTGACTGCCGTCGGATACCCGGCAGATATCGGCGCCACACTGGGCCAGTTTTTCTTCTATGCAGTCGTAGCCACGGTCAATGTGGTAGATCCGATCCACTACGGTCTGCCCCTGGGCCACCAGCCCGGCCAGGACCAGGCAGGCAGAGGCCCGCAGATCAGTCGCCATGACCTGGGCAGCACTCAAATGAGGTACCCCACGGATGATGGCGGTGTTGCCCTTAAGGTCGATATCCGCCCCCATGCGCTGCAGTTCCTGCACGTGCATAAAACGGTTCTCGAAAATGCTCTCTGTCACCGTGGCAGTACCTTCTGCTATGGCGTTTAGCAGCAGGAACTGGGCTTGCATGTCGGTGGGAAACCCGGGAAAAGGCGCGGTGCGCACATTCACCGCCCGCGGCCGTTTGTGGGTCATGTCGAGTAAGATCTCCTGCTCCCCGACCATGACCGCGGCACCGGCTTCATCGAGCTTGGCGATAACTGCATCGAGCAGGCCGTTGCCGATACCACGCAGGCGCAACCGGCCGCCGGTCGCGGCAGCCGCCACCAGATAAGTGCCGGCCTCAATCCGGTCGGGTATCACCGTATGCTCAGCTCCGCTGAGTGCGTCTACACCCTCGATCTCGATGGTATCCAGCCCGGCACCCTGGATGTGCGCACCCATGTTGACCAGGCAACGGGCCAAGTCCACTACCTCGGGCTCGCGTGCGGCGTTTTCCAGCACCGTTCTACCTTGTGCCAGCACTGCCGCCATCAACAGGTTCTCGGTGCCAGTGACGGTCACCGTATCAAAACTGATCCGGGCACCACATAGACGGCCACCGGGCACCCGGGCCTTGATGTACCCGGCCTCCACCGATACTTCAGCGCCCATTTTCTCCAATGCCTTGAGATGCAGATCTACCGGGCGCGAGCCGATGGCACAACCACCGGGGAGCGACACTTCAGCCTGGCCAAAGCGTGCCAGTAGCGGCCCCAACACCAGGATCGAGGCACGCATGGTTTTGACCAGTTCGTAGGGTGCACAGCGGGATGCCAGATCGGCCGCGTTGACCTCGATCTCAAGTCTCTCGTCTACCTGTACGCTAACACCGAGGTGACCCAGAAGTTCCAGGGTAGTGGTGATATCCCGCAGGTGAGGAATATTGCGGACCCGGAGGGTCTGGTCGGTGAGAAGCGCCGCGATCAGGACCGGCAATGCCGCATTCTTAGCCCCGGCAACACGCACCTCTCCCTGTAGCGTCCCGCCACCCGTGATGAGTAATTTATCCAAAATTGTGGCTGCTCAAGCGTGCGACTAAATACCCCTGACTGGATTGTGTGGGGCTGGGAGAACTATGTCCAGCCAAGCCCCTGGGATCAGTCTGCCAATTAACGAAAAAGGCGCCTACCGGCGCCTTTTACTTGCAAGGTGACAAGCTGCTCAAGCATCAACCGACTGGAGCCTTTGTTTTAGTTCACCGTTTTCGTACATCTCCATCATTATGTCACTGCCGCCGACGAACTCACCGTTGATGTACAACTGCGGTATGGTCGGCCAGCTCGAGTAACTCTTTACGCCCTCGCGGATCTCGTCATCCGCCAACACGTCGGCCGAGGCAAACTCAGCGCCGAGTGTTTGTAGTATCTGTACTGCCCGCCCGGAAAACCCGCACTGGGGAAAATCCGGTGTGCCTTTCATGAAAAGCATCACCTTGTTGCTCTCTACGGTCTGCTTGATTCGGTCCTGGGTATCCATTGATCTCTCCTTGAAACTCAGTTCGGCTGTGCTGTCGCCTTTTCCTCAGGGGTGAGGGTGCGCATGGACAATGCGTGTATCTGTACCTTCATCCTGTCGCCCAGTGCGGCGTACACCATCTGATGCTGCTGCACACGGTTTCTACCGGCAAACGACGGGCACACGATCACTGCATCAAAATGATGCCCGTCGCCGGATATTTCAACCTCGGCACCGGCAAGGTTTTGCTCGATCCAGCCCTTGATGTCCTCGGCTGTTACCATGTTCCGATAATCCTTATAGTTGACAACGGAAAGCGGCCCGCCTAGTCCTTTGCATTTTTGCGGGCGAGCGATTCTATCAGAGAATCCAGGCCGTCCGCCTCGATCACCTGGTGATACTGGTTACGGTAACTCAACACCAGGCTGACACCGTCGATCTGGATATCGTACATCTTCCACTGCCCACTTTTCTCGCGTAGGAAAAAGTAATTGACCGGCACCGGTGCCGTACCCGGCAGGTTGACATCGGTGGGAACCACACCGAGGCGTTCATTGGCCTTAAGCTTGAACGGCTTGTAGAGTATTTCCTCGGCGCCGGTGTAGCCGAATACCGCTGTGGCGTAAGTGTGGATAAGCAGGTTCTTGAATGCCTCGGCAAAGCGCGAGCGTTGCTCTGGCCGTGCACTTTTCCAGTGGTTGCCGAGAATCAGTCGGGCCACCTTATCGAGCGCGATGTGGGGAACGATTGTCCGCTCGACCATGGCATAAAGACGTGCCTGGTCAGTCTCTAGTTCAGCCCGATGCGCGGTGAGCTCGTCGATCAGCTGGCTTACCGCCTGGCGAATTAACTGGTCAGGTGGTAGCGCAGTGGCGGGGGCTGGCGAGGATAACAACAGCAGTAGTAGTGGTGTCAGCCACCACCGGCGCGGCCTCTGGCTGGAGAAAAAAATAGTCTGGCTCATGAGCAATAAGGGTAAGTCAATCAGACTGGGGATAGGTCTGCGTGGGCCCCGGTATATTGTGAGCATTTCCGCCAGTAACTACAACGCCCAGTGTCGGCGAGCAGCTGTTGGTAGTAGGGAGCAGCGCAGCGTCTCCCTTCAACCCGGCAACTGATGGCTTTGCAGCGCGCACTGTAGGTGCTTGCTGGCTTGTTTTGTTAGGGCGTATTCACAGCCACTGGCGCAGCGGACCCGAACGGCCTCAACAACAGTATCAACTTCGGTAACAAGGTCAGCGCTGCCAGCAGCGCAATAGCCATGGCCAACGCAGTTAGCAGGCCAAAGTAGATGGTCGGCAGGAAATTCGACAGCACCAGGATAGAGAAACCGATGATGATGGTGATGGCAGTGTAGAAGATGGCTCGGCCGATATTTGCGTGGCAATAGTGCAGGGTCGCCGGATAGTCGCCGCGGCGCGCATACTCATCCCTGAAACGGTAGATATAGTGAATGCTGTTGTCCACCGCAATACCCAGCGTGATCGAGGCGATGGTGATGGTCATCATGTCGAGCGGTATGCCGCCCCAACCCATCAGCCCGAGAACCACAGCAGCCGCCAGCAGATTTGGCACGATGCCGATGAGTGCCAGCACAACTGAGCGGAACAGCACCATCAACATTAGGGCAATTCCCAGCATCACGACCCCGAGGGTCTGGATTTGTGAGCTGAACAGGCTCTGCAGCATGTTGTTGTAGAGTACCAGCAGCCCGGTAACCTCGAAGCTGTTTGCGGCAAGACCAAGCTCACCGGTGAGGCCGTTCTGGATACTCTGTAACAACTCGTTGCGCCTGAGGTCCGTGAGTGAATCCCTTATGCGCAGACTGATGCGGGCCTCATTGTTATCGATGGAGACAAACGGCGCGATCATGGTCTGCTTGAGCGTGTCGGGCATCCGTTTGTTTACCAGCGCAAGTTCGAAAGCGTCAAATTCCCCCTGGTTTATCTCCTCGCCGACCCGAACCAGCGAGGCCAGTGATAACACCTGGCCGACGCCGTAAAGATCGCTGACGTAATCATGCACGGCCTTGATGCGCTCGACCCGCTCCGGGGTGAACCAGTAATCGTCTTTGCTACCACTTGAGATACTGCCAAGCAGCAATTCGTCAAGGTCATCCTCTTCTTCCAAGGCCCCTTTCAGCTCTTCTTCAACATTGTCTGTAGGCGGCGGTAATGAATCGAAGGACAGCAGGATATCCAGTGGCGTGGTCCCACCCAGCTTGTCGTCAACCAGTTTCAGCCCCTGGTAGATTTCGGTGTCGTTACTGAAGTAGTTAACGAAGCTGTTTTCGACCTCAAGGCGCGTTATGCCGACCACCCCGGTGGCAGCAAGCAGGCCCGACACCACCAGTACTGCAGTGCCGTGGCGCGCCGTGAGGCGTGAGAGCGCCGCAGTAACCCACAAGGTGGAGCCGGTGGTGGCTTCTCCCGGCGACCTGCCCAGCACCAGCAACAGCGTTGGAAACAGCAGAAACGAAGTCAAAAAGGTGACCGCGAGCCCGACCGACATCATCCAACCGAAATCGATCACCGGCTTGATGTCGCTTACCACCAGCGAGCTAAAAGCGATGATTGTAGTAAGCGCGGTATACAAACACGGCCAGACCATTTTGCGCACCGTCCGCGCCACCAGCTCATGGTGCATGCTTTCTGGCTGATCACGGCACAGTTGCCGGTAACGTACCACCAGGTGGATGTTCATCGACATGGTGAGGATCAGCATCAGCGAGATGAAATTAGACGAGATCACCGTCACCTGCCAGCCGGCCAGCCCCAGCAACCCGATCATCAGCAGCCCGGCGTAGACGCAACTGGCGAGAGGCAACAATACCCAGCGCGCTGCACGAAATATGATGCTGAGCATTCCGACCAGAAACACGAACACCCCGATCCCGAATACCAGCAGGTCCTTTTTGATAAAGGTGATCATGTCGTCCGCAATCATCGACACACCGCCCAGGTACAACTGTCCGTGTTGCTGGTAGCGGGCAATGACGCTGCGCACCTCGCCAATGGTCTGGTGGCTGCGCACATCCAGTTCAGCCTTAAGCATCGCATAAGCTGCGCGGGCCTGTGTCAATTGGGCACGCTCAGCAGTGCTCGCTACCCCGGCACGAACCCGGCCCGCGAGCAGACGCTTGCGCTTCTGCAACTCACGCAACTGCGGCTGCTCTTTGAGGTTGAGCTGCAGGGCCGTGGTGGTGGCGTCCCTGCTGATGACGAGTTCGGCAAACAAGGGGCTGTTCGTCAACTCCTCTTTAGCCCGCACCAGATCAACATCGGAGTTGGTTAGATTTTTGTAGTTGCTCACTGCCTCGGCCAGTGAGCCCTCCACCTGACGAACCAGCGGTGCATCGAGCAGCGAGACCACCGATTCGACCTCATCCAGGGCCGCCAGTTCCGCCGCCAGTGCGCCAATCTGCGCCAGCGTCTCCGGGGCAAAGATCGGCTGGGAGGGGACAAAAGCCACCACCAGGAAGTTGCGCGCCTGGTAACGTTCAGACAACATCCTGAAGGCGCGCAGATCCTCGTCATCTTCAAGCAATAACGAGTCGGCCGAGGCATCGAGTTTGAAATCTTGGGTGTGGTAGGAGAAAAACCCAAGTACACAGGCCAGCAGGACCAGGACCGACACCGGCCGACCCAGGATCGCCTGCTCATACCAGCGGGCCAGGTGCCTCATATCGCCTCCAGCAACTCGGCGATGATACGGGCTTCGCGGGCGTGCTCATAGCCCCGCACAGTATCGGTAAGGATCAATGCACCTCTGCCTGACAGTTCACGTTGCAGGACCTCTATGATTTTGCGCAACAATCGCGGCTCACCCCTATCACAACAGGTGATGGTGTAGTCGCTCGGCACCAATGGCTGATCCTTTGCCGGACGCCAACAGGATCCAAAGCCGGCCGGCAACTGGCCGGCCGGCAATCCGTCCAGGCACAGCGCCGCCGGGTGGAGTGCTGCGCGGAGACGCTCAAGCGCCGGCCATTCCGGCACAACACTGTCGGCCAGCGACAATAGCACCGCATCGGCTTGCCCGGCAAAAGCCCGCACCCGGGTGGCGATGCAGTCGCTGTCTTCCCAGGGCGGCTTAGCATTTTGCCTGTCAGCAGGAGGCAACTCAATGACGAACCGGAATGTCTGGTCGGTATCGTCGAGCAGGGTGCTGACCGCAGCGACATCGAGCGTGGACCATGACTGCGCCGGCACCATGACTGCGCGCAGGTGATTGGCGTACCAGGAAAGGCGCCATTCGGGCGGTAGGTCCGGGTCATAGAACACGCTGTTCCACGCTGGGTGGGCCCAACCGTGGGTACCGATCAGCAGTGGGGTCTCCAAGTTTCAGGGTCACCGGGGTCTGGTGCGTGGCATACCGAGATTCCCGTAGAATAACCCGAATCATCAGCGAACCCCGCTACCGCCACCCTCACCATGACTGATACAGAATTTCTCCGGCAAGGCCGTGCCGTTATCGAACTGGAAGCCGCAGCGCTGAGCCGGCTGGCCGGGCAGTTGCATGCCTCTTTTGACCGGGCCTGTAGAGCGCTGCTTGCCTGTAGCGGCCGCGTGGTGGTGGTAGGCATGGGCAAATCCGGCCATATTGGCGGCAAGATAGCGGCTACTTTGGCCAGCACCGGCACCCCGGCCTTTTTCGTCCACCCCGGTGAAGCCAGCCACGGTGATTTGGGGATGATCACCCCAACTGATCTGGTCATCGCCATTTCCTATTCTGGGGAGACCCCCGAGATCCTGACCATCTTGCCCATTATCAAACGCATGGGTGTGACGCTTCTCGCTATGACCGGCCACTGCGGCTCCTCGCTCGGTCAGGCGGCTGATGTGTGCCTGGATGTTAACGTCGAGCGCGAGGCCTGTCCCCACAACCTGGCCCCGACGGTGAGCACCACGACAACGCTAGCCATGGGTGATGCTCTGGCAGTAGCCGTGCTCAAGGCCCGCGGCTTCAGCCGCGATGATTTCGCCCGCTCCCATCCTGGTGGCACGCTGGGGCGCCGGCTGCTGGTCTACGTCGAGGACATCATGCATATCGGCGAGGCCATACCGCTGGTCGAATGTGATACCACACTGGTTGACGCCCTGGCCGAGATGTCGGCCAAGCAACTGGGTATGACCGGCATCGTCGACCACCAAGGCATTTTGTGTGGGATCTACACCGACGGCGACCTGCGCCGCTCGCTCAATCAGGACATCGATGTAGGCGGGCTCACTATCGCTGAGGTCATGATCAAGGATCCGTACACTACTACACCGCTGACGCTGGCTGCCGAGGTGGTCGAGACGATGCGTCACCGTTCGATCAACGGTGTTTTCGTCATCGACCCCGCGGGCCGGCCGCTGGGGGCACTCAACGCTCTGGACCTGATCCGCGCCGGCATTTTCTGATCCCATGTTCAAGCATCTCGAGCGAATCGTTCTCCTCGGTGTACTCTGCGTGATGGCGGGCCTGATCGTTTGGCTGCACGAGTATGATTCGGTGGATCAGGTCGAGCAGCTGCAACTGCCGGCAACGCACGAGGCGGACTACATCATCCAGGATTTCGCCGCCACTGGCCGGGATGAAGCCGGCGTGGCCTACGTACTGACGGCTGAACGGCTGGAGCACCTTCCTAAGGACAATACCTCGCTACTGGAGCGGCCACACCTGCAGCAGTACCAGAATCAGGAGCAATACCAGAACCGCCAACCCTTCCGAGATATTCGCAGTCAGTCGGGGCGGCTTTCGAGCGACGGCTCCGAAGTGCTCCTGACCGGCGCGGTTGAGGTGAAACAGCGCGCCAGCACCAGCGATCCTGGTAGCATCACCCGGACTGAGCAGATGACAGTGCGGCTCAAGCGCGAGGCTGGCAATTAACCGGCAGGTAACGCCCGCGCACGAGCCGCGAGAGCGTTCCGGCCATACTCATCCACCACCAGCGGCGCGGCCGGTTTGGTAAAATTTCCCCATGCTCTATCGATGCAGCCCTGTTTTTGTTGCCGCCGCGCTCAATTTCGCATCTGTTGGCGTTTGGGCACTGGAGTCAGATCGAGATCAGCAGGTGGTGATCGAGGCCAACGAGGTGGTGATGGACTTCAACACCGGCGAGCGCATATACCGCGGCAACGTCTCGGTCGAGCAGGGCACCATCCGTATCCTCGCTGACGAAATCCAGCTGTTCTACGACGAGCAGCGGCTCGAAAGGGCGATCGCCACTGGCAAGCCGGCCGTGTTTCGCCAGCGGCCTGAAGGCAAGACCACCGACGTAGTGGGCACTGGCCGGATCATCGAACTCGACGAAGTGAAGAACATTGTCACTTTTACCGACGAGGCTAATGTCCGCCAGGGCCAAGACTCGATCAAAGGCGATTCAATCGTCTACGACATGGCCCGCGACACCATGAAAGTCAGGGGCACGACCCGCACTACCGTTACCCCCGAGGCCGCTGCTAGCACCGGCACATCCGGTCGCTCACGCATCGTAATCCAGCCACGCACCATCAAAGAAACCACAACTGAGACCGGGACGGCCACGCTCGCGGCCAGTGGATCGCGCGCTGCCGACAGCAATCGCAACGCCGCTTTTCAGGCCGGTTACGTCGGCCAAACGGCTACCCCCGCCTACGCCACTCGCAGCCTGAGTGCAACGCATATTGGTTCTTTGGCCCCTGGCACACCGGTGCAGATTCTGGCTACGGACGGGGCCTGGTCCAGTGTCACTGCGCCGCGAGGCATCAGCGTATGGATTTACGGCAAGTATGTGTCTGCCGATGCCGGCGTCGGCACTATCACCGGCGAGAAAGTGCGGTTGCGGCCCAAACCTTCAACGGCCAGCGACTCTGCCATGGTGGGTCACGTCAATCGGGGCCAAAAGGTACGGGTACTTGCGGTACAGGGTGACTGGAAGAGAATCCAGCCACCAGCCGGGTTCAGCGCCTGGGTGCCCAGCCGCCGCCTGCGCAAGGTGCAAAATACCGATTCCGGGTGGCTGAATGACTGGCGCAATGCCTTGCTGGTGTCACCGAGTGCGGGCTGAGCCTGGCCCGCGTTTCGATCAATCCCCCCGGGCAGAATCCCCGCCGTGACCACTCTTGAAACCCACAACCTGATTAAACGTTTCCGCGGTGTCGCCGTGGTCGATCAAGTGGATCTCAAGGTCAGCAATGGTGAAGTCGTGGGTCTACTCGGCCCCAACGGTGCCGGCAAGACCACCTGCTTTTATATGATTTGCGGGCTGGTGCGTCGCGATGAAGGCAGCATCTTGCTCGATGGACACGACATCAGCGATCTGCCGATGCACTCGCGCGCGCGCCTTGGCATCGGCTACCTGCCGCAAGAGCCGTCGATCTTTCGGCGCCTGACGGTGCGGGAAAACCTGCTGGCGGTACTTGAGGCCCTGCCAGATATGGACGCCGTTACCCGGACACAGCGGGCCGACGAGATGCTGGAGCAATTCGGTATCGCCCACAAATCCGACTCTCGCGGCTATGGCTTGTCGGGCGGGGAACGGCGGCGGGTGGAGATCGCTCGAGCTGTGGTGTTGCGGCCCTCGTTCATCCTGCTGGATGAGCCGTTTGCCGGCATCGACCCCATATCGGTCGGCGACATCCAGCGCATTATCGCGTTCTTGAGTGATCTGGGCATCGGTGTGCTGATCACTGATCACAACGTGCGCGAGACCCTGGGAATCTGTGATCACGCCTACATACTCGCGCAAGGACGAGTCCTGACAGCGGGTACCGCGGAGCATATTCTGAGCCATGACGAGGTCCGCTCCATCTACCTGGGCAGGGAGTTCCGGCTCTAGGGCCCGGCTAGCCGCTGCCGTGGAAAATAGCTCTCACAATATGCGCCGCTCGCTGGATAGTTGCAGTGAAACAATCACTTGAAGTCCGTCACGGGCAGCGCCTGCAGTTGACGCCACGCCTGCAACAGTCCATCCGGCTGCTGCACTTGTCACTGGTTGATCTTGTCCAGGAAATCACTGCAGCTATGGAATCCAACCCTTTCCTGGAAGAGGCCGAGACCGATGTCAATGAGTTGCCGATCGACGCTTCTGCTGCTTTGGAGGCTGAAGCTGACGAAGGGAGTCTGGAAGCACAGATTCACGCCGACCGCGATGCTTGCGCTCCAGACTATTTCGCCGATGACGAAGTTGGCAACAACTATTGGCGCGAGAGCGGCGGCCGGGGAGCCGGTGGGCAGGCAAACACAGAACAGGCCTCGGACTGGGCCGGGGAACCCGCCGGCCTGGCCGAGGTCTTGCTGGGTGAGCTGTCGTTGCATCGACTGAGCGTCACCGACCGAGCCATAGCTCAGGCCATCATTGGCAACCTCGATGACCGCGGTTACCTGGCGGCCAATTTTGACGAGTTGCGTGGCATCATCTCCCCAGACATCGCGCCAACAGATGACGAGATCGAAGCGGTATTGCACCTGGTCCAGAACCTCTCCCAGCCCGGCATCGCTGCGCGCGACCCACGTGAGTGCCTGTTGCTCCAGTTGTCGGTACTGGGCGAGGATACGCCGGGCCTTACCAATGCCCAGCGGCTGGCCGAGCAATACTTGACGCTACTGTCGGAGCGCCGCTACGACGAGCTGCTGCGGCACCTGCACATCGACCGAAAGCAATTATCCGAGGCCGTTTCGCTGATTCATAGCCTAGACCCGGCACCGGGTGAGCATCTGGGCAGCAGCGTCGCCCAATACATCGTGCCAGATGCTTGCGTTTACCGCCAGGGCCATCGCTGGGGAGTGCGCCTAACCCAGGAGAGCGCCCGTAACGTGCGGTTGAATGATTACTATCGGCAATACCTTGGCGTGAACGACCCAGCCACCCGCAAGTACTTGAAAGAACGCCTGCAGGAAGCGCGTTGGTTTATCCGCAGCCTCAAACAGCGTGACAACACGATCCTGCGGGTGGCCCGGGAGATCGTCGATCACCAGCAGGCATTCATGGCGGCAGGTGACAGCGCCCTCACTGCTTTGACTATGCGCGAGGTGGCTGCCCGGCTGGAGTTACACGAGTCCACTATCTCGCGTGCAGTAGACCAGAAGTACCTGTTGACACCACACGGAATATTCCAACTCAAACACTTCTTTTCCGGGCAGATTGGCGAAGCTGCCGGGACTACCACCTCGGCCCGGGCGGTACAGGCCAGGATCCAGAAAGTGATACAATCAGAACCGCCCGCGAAGCCCGTCAGCGACAGCAGAATCACTGCGATACTCAACGACGAAGGTATCCTGATCGCCCGCCGCACCGTGGCCAAATACCGCGAGCAAATGAATATCCCCCCGGCCAACCGTCGGCGGAGTGTACTGTAGTTTTCCCCAGCAGAGGTTTTTCATGCAACTGTCAATCACCGGCCAGCACCTCGAAATTACTCAGGCTCTCAAAGACTACGTTGGTGAGAAAATGGATCGCGTGGAACGCCATTTTGATGAAGTCATCAAGGTGCATATAGTCCTGCATGTGGAGAAGACCAGACATCTGGCCGAGGTCACGATCAACACCAAGGGAGCACAGTTGCACGCCACCGGAACAGCACGGAGTATGTACGCTGCCATTGACGCAATGGCTGACAAGCTTGATCGCCAGGTCACCCGGCGTAAGGAAAAAGCCGCCGACCATCACCAGGTGGACGGCGGTATCAAGACGATGAAATTGGAATCGTAATGTACCAGGCCACCCAGTCCCAGCAGGCTGCTGCCATAGGCCTGCTGTCCGCCTTGCTGGCCCGCGACCGGGTAACCACCGGTGCGACAGCCTCGAGCAAAAAGCGAATGCTCGAGGATCTGGCGGCCCTGCTATGTCGCAACCAACCTAGCCTGGACCGGCACACCGTATTTCAGGTGCTGAACGAACGTGAACGACTCGGCAGTACTGGCATCGGCTACGGCATCGCCCTGCCCCACGGGCGATTGCACGGCATCACCGAACCCATCGCCGCGGCATTGCAGTTACGCCAGGGGTTGGACTTCGACGCCATCGACGATAAGCCGGTCACCCTAGTTATCGGTCTACTGGTTCCGGCTGAAGCGACCGAACAGCAGTTGAAGATATTGAGCGCCCTCGCCACGACCTTCTCTAATACGTCGGTACGCCAAGGGATTCTCGGTACCAGCGATGCCGATGCTCTTTATCACCTGTTGACCGGATAAGTGCCGCTAACGACCGCTGGCCGAACCAATACTGAGCACTCACCTGCCACCGGCCATGCGCTATCACCGCATCTCGATCTATCCCAGTAGCCTTCGGCCGATACCTTTCCAGCTGAGCAGTACCTGTCATGGACCTCATCATTGTTAGCGGTCTGTCGGGATCGGGCAAAAGTATCGCCCTGCATGCGCTCGAGGATCTCGGCTATTACTGCGTTGACAACCTGCCGGCAGCGCTGCTGCCGCAACTGGCAGAGGAACTCAAGCAGCAATCTGGCGGGAGTTTTTCCCAGACAGCGCTTAGTATCGATTCGCGTAACCGGGAGTTTCTGCAGGCTCTTGACCAGAGCCTCAAGTGGCTGCGCAACACGGGATTGGCGGTGCGGATCGTGTTCCTGGAATCGAGCGACCAAAGCCTGGTCCAGCGCTACAAAGAGACCCGCCGGCGCCACCCACTGACTGACAGCAGCACGTCATTGCCCGAGGGTATTGCCGAGGAACGGCAACTGCTGGCCCCGCTCGCGCGGCAGGCCGATCGCACCATTAATACCAGCGTAACCACACCGCACGAGTTGCGCGCGATCATACGCAACTTCGCCAGTGGCCACCTACAGCGCGGACCTATGCTGACCTTGCAATCTTTCGGCTTCAAACATGGTGCACCAGTCGACGCAGATTTCGTGTTCGATCTTCGCTGCCTGCCCAATCCCTACTGGGAAAACCACTTGCGTGATCTTAGTGGGCTGGACCAACCGGTGGTGGACTTTCTCGAGCGCTCAGGAACAGCACAGGAGATGGTACGGCAGGTTGGCACCTTCCTGGCGCACTGGCTACCTCATTTCGAAACCGAGAACCGGAGTTACCTCACGATCGCTTTCGGTTGCACCGGGGGCCAACACCGCTCGGTGTATCTGGTGCAGCAAATGGCTGCAAAGTTCGAAGATCACGATCTGCCGGTACAGATACGCCATCGTGATCTTCGCCCGGTCGCCCAGAACTCATGAAACTCGAGCGGCCGATCGAGATCAAGAATCGGCTAGGCCTGCATGCGCGAGCCTCGGCCAAACTAGTCAAGGCCGCAGCGCAGTTCGAATGCGACGTACGGCTACAATTGGATGGCCAAAGTGTAGATGCGAAAAGCATCATGGGATTAATGATGCTGGCGGCTGCCCAGGGTACCCACCTGACCCTGGTTACTGACGGTGTTGATGCGAAAGCCGCTATGACGCTGCTACAGCAGTTAATCGAAGAGCGCTTCGAGGAGGATGAGTAGTGCTGTCCTTAAACGGCACCGGTATCGGCCGCGACATTGCCATTGGACGAGCTATTGTGCTCAAGCACTGGCACGGTGACATTCCGCGCTACCCCCTGGCCGAAGACGCCATCGATGACGAAGTGTCACGCTTCCAGCAGGCCGTCGCCAGCGCTCGCGCCGAACTCAAGCGGGTACAACAAGAGATACCCGAAGACGCGCCACCCGAGACCGGCGCGTTTATCGACGTACACTTGCTGATGCTGGATGACCCGGTGATCGCACTGCAGCCCATTGAGTCCATCCGCCAGCAGCACCAGAACGCAGAGTGGTGCCTGAAAACTCACGCCGACACCCTGATTGCCTTCTTCGACAGCATCGAAGAACCCTACCTGCGTAGCAAAAAAAACGATGTCGGCCAGGTAGTGGAAAGAATCCTCGATGCACTCATGGTTGATGACACCACCCATCCCCACGGCCTACGCGCGCTGGAGGAGAACCTCGACGGTCAAGTGATCGTGGGCCATGATCTGACTCCGGCCGACATGGTTATGCTTCGGCACCGCGGCATGGCGGGCTTCGTTACCAGACTCGGCGGTCCGATATCACATACCGCGATCCTCGCCCGAAGTCTGGGCGTACCGGCAGTAGTCGGCCTACACAACGCCATCAACTACATTCGCAACGACGACGTCCTAATCATAGATACAACCACCGGCACCGTGCTGGTGGCGCCAGACGATGCTTTGCTGTGTGAGTTCCGCGAGCAGCGCCAGCAGCAACGCGAACAGCAACAGCAATTGGCGTTACTCAGGAGCGAGACGGCCGTTACCCGGGACGGCCATGAGGCAACGCTGCTGGCCAATATCGAGTTACCGGAGGATCTCGATGCTCTCGGCCCAGCCGGAGCCCAGGGCGTGGGCCTGTACCGCACCGAGTTTTTATTCATGAACCGCAAGCAAACACCCACTGAGACAGAACAGTACGACGCTTACTGTCACGTGTTACGCACTGTCGATGGGCCGGTCACCATCCGCACTTTGGACCTGGGCGCTGACAAACAGGTCGATGGCGGCCGCACAGACAGCCAGGCCAACATGACGCCAGCGTTGGGGCTACGCGCCATCCGCCTGTGCCTACATGAACCAGCCCTGTTCAAACCCCAGCTGCGAGCCATCCTGCGGGCGGCAGTCCACGGTGATGCCCGCATCATGATTCCGATGCTCTCCAACCTGCACGAACTTGAGCAGACGCTGGAACTGGTGCGCGAAGTCTGCCGCGAGCTCGAGCTGGAAGGGGCGGACTTTAAGCCGAACATCCCGGTCGGCGGCATGATCGAGGTACCCGCCGCCGCAGTGGCAGCAGACCTGTTTGCACGCAAACTGGACTTCCTGTCCATCGGCACCAACGATCTCATTCAGTACACCCTAGCCATCGACCGAATAGACGATACCGTCAACTACCTGTACGACCCGCTGCACCCGTCGGTGTTGCGGCTGGTCCACCGGGTTATCGAAGCGGGCCACGATGCCGGCATCCCGGTGTCCATGTGCGGAGAAATGGCCAGTGACCCGGAGTTCACCCGTCTGCTGCTGGGGCTGGGGTTGCGCCAGTTCAGCATGGAACCCTCCAGCCTGCTCAAGATCAAACAGCGCATCCGGCAAACCGAGTTGGAGCCGCTGCAGGGTCTGGTACGCGACATTCTCGACTGCGTCGAGCCGGGTGCGCTGCACAGCCTGGTCGACCACCTCAACCAGGCACAAGCGGGTTGACGGCGGCCAACCGGGGCACCCGCAATCAACATCATCGGATAGCCCGGGGCGAGTACCCGCAACGACAGTTGCCCAGCCTCTATGACTAGGCACCGGCCGGTGGGTTGTTTGCCGCATCGCGTGATCGCAGCCATCCCTAGCGTGGTCAGCCAGCGTGCCGAGTACCGCCGGTCGGAGCGCAAATCCTATCCCTGGGTGAACTGGCTCAATCGCTACCCTGACGGCCGCACACACCTTTCTCTACTGCCATCACCGCCGCCTCGACGCGGGAGTGTACGCCGAGTTTGCGCAGTATGGCCTTGACGTGTAACTTGACCGTGCCGTCTGATATGTCGAGGTGACGGGCGATCACTTTGTTGCTCTGACCTTCTGCCAAATGACAGAGAATCTCTCGTTCGCGCGGGGTCAGGCTGCGGAAAGGCTCTAGCTCGTCCTTTCTTTCACGGCGGTTGCCGTGGCGGACAAGATTAGCCAGCGCGCCCGTCAAGCCCGGCGCCACCACCATTTTCCCGGCCACGATTTCTTGCAGCGCAACGACCAACTCATCCGGCTCCATGTCTTTGAGCAGGTAGCCGCGGGCACCGTTGCGCAGTGATTCGGCCAGATCGTCCTCGTCGGAACTGGTCGTTAGCATGACCACGGGAATCTCCAGCCCCTGTTCGTTGATACGGCGCAGTACCTCAAGTCCGCCGGTCTCGGGCATTCTCAGGTCCAGCAGGATCACCTCCGGACGCAACTCGCTGGCAAGACGAACCCCCTCTTCACCCTCACCCGCAACCGCCGCGATCTCGATGCCGCGGCGCTCCAACAGACCCTGCAGGCCCACCCTGAACAGGGCATGGTCATCCACAATCAGTACTTTCACCGGTGCTCGACCTCTGCTATCGCTGCAACTTGCTCCTCCACCTGTGGCACCCACTCCAGCACAACCCGAGTACCTTCACCCGGCTCGCTTTCTATATGCAGGTTACCGCCAATACTGGCTGCACGCTCGCGCATGATTGCCAACCCAAAGTGCTGCTCACCAGCACCGTCATCCATCTGCGGGCTGATACCAGCGCCATCATCCTCGATCATCACTCGCAGTAGGCCGTGTGGGCCCTGGCTCAGCAGCACTCGAACCATGTTCGCCTGACTGTGCTTGCGCGCATTGTTGAGTGCTTCCCTGACTATGCGCAGGATCTGCACTTCTGCTTCGCCATCAAGTACCAACTCGCCGGACTGGTTCTGCAATACTGTTTCGGTGCCGCTCTCCTTGCGAAAGCGCGAGAGCAACTTACGCAGCGCCGGCACCAGACCATGGGCGGTGACCGGGGCGCGAAAATCAGCAATTAGTTCGCGCAGTTCGATATTGGCCTCGTCCAGGCTGTGTTCGATGCGCTCCATCTCATGCCATACCGCCAACTCATTATCCTGGCGCAGGGTATCGTCCAGGACACGCACCTGGAATTTGAGACCCGCCAACGTCTGGGCCAGAGAATCGTGCAGTTCGTTAGCCAATTGCACGCGCTCTTCCAGTCGCTCCTGCTGGCGCTTCAGCTCCAACTCACGCTCAAGGGCCAGTGACTCCAGCCATTCGGCCAGGCGATTGATATCATCGGCCAATCCGGCGGGGGTAGCACATTCTGTTGCCGGCAGGCGGGCGGAGAAATCACCCTGGCGAATTCGCGATGCCCACTCATGCACGTTCGCTAGCGTCTGCTTAGTCAGGTCCACTGTGTCAGTTCCCCCCCGGCCAGCGCCGGCAGCGGTAAGACCAAAGGCCAAACACAAGGCAACGAGTATAGGATCACCCTCGCCACGCCACAACGAGGCTGGGAGCAGGCCGAGGACAGCTCACCGGGTGAGGGCAGCTCACCGGGTGAGGGCAGCTAGTCGGTACCTGGGGGCACGAACGCAGGATCGTTGGGGTTCAGGAAAATAAACTGCGGATCGGTCTCGTTCTCGGGTACGGCGAAGTCGAGCACGCTGCCCGCCAGTAAATCGATACTGGTCGGTGCGATCAAGATCTGTACTTCAAACTGGTAACTGATGTTGTCGATCCCTGCCGGCGCATCGAAGCCCAGTGCATACTCGATCGCTCCGTCAACTTTTCGCTTGGCCGCCACCCGCAATGCCAAGTTCTGCATACCCTCCTCCGGTGCCGACTGGATGATCTGGCGCGCAGCCTGTTGCGTGATTTTGAAAGACATTGCCGATCTCCGATTACTTGCATGAATTTAGCCGTAACTGGTGGTTGCGTCAGCGACACGAACGCACGAAGTCAACGAAATCATTCACCCAGGGGTTTGAGCGCACATGCCGCTGGTGAGCGTATGTCGCCAGCAAGTTGGCCACGTGGATGCCGTCCCTGCGGCCATCAATGCCGTAGCCACGCCGGACCTCGAGCACCGTCTGCACGGCGCTATCTACATTTTCCAGGCGTGAATAGTGAAACTCATGTGCGTGGTACAGCATTTCCGGCTGTCGCAATAGCCGTGACCAAGGATGCCCTGGCAAAGCCTTGAACTGCATGTAGCCCCGGCCCACAGGCCGGGACCCAACCTGGGTATCGGCAGGAATCACGCCGACCATGGGTGCCTCGCT
>JASLLH010000159.1:0-3217 GCA_030747115.1 Arenicellales bacterium | reverse complement strand
GCGACGTCGGTCGCGACCAGTATCTGCCGGCGCCCTTCCTTGAAGGCTTTGAGCAGTTGCTCGCGCTTTTTCTGCGGCACGTCACCCGACAACACACCGGCCGAGAAGCCCTGTCTGTCCAGCGCCCGCCCGAGCCGGTCACAGGCGCTGCGCATGTTGGCGAAGATCAGCACCCGTTCACCGCCGGTCTGCTTTAAAAGGCCCAGCAACAGTGGCAACTTTTCCGGGTTGGCCGGGTAGTAGACTTCTTCCACCAGTTGTTCGACCACTACGGTGTCGGCGTCTATCTTTATCTCGTTGGGGTCGTTCATGTGCTCGTAGCCCAACTCATGCACCCGATGTGAGAGCGTGGCGGAAAACAACAGGTTAAGGCGCTCAGCAGGCGGCGGCATGCGCCGCAGGATGAAGCGGATATCTTTTATAAAACCCAGGTCGAACATACGGTCAGCTTCATCCAGCACGACCACCTGCACACTTTTAAGGTCAAACACGCCTTGCCTGAAGTAATCGATCAGGCGACCGGGGGTGCCGATGAGTACGTCGACGCCCTCGCTCAGCGAGTCACGCTGCTGCTGATAGCCGGTACCGCCGTAGACCAGCCCCAGCCTGAGATCTGTATATTTGCCCAGCAACCGGGCATCGCGGTGAATTTGGATCGCAAGTTCGCGCGTCGGTGCCAGTACTACCGCACGGACGCTGGTCGGCTGGTGCTGTTCATGACGCGGGCGCGTCAGTAGATGATTGAAGATCGCAAGTAGAAAAGCTGCCGTCTTACCGGTACCAGTTTGCGCCTGCCCGGCCAGGTCGTTGCCGGCGAGTGCGAGTGGTAGTGACTCGGCCTGTATCTTCGTACAGCAATTGAATCCGGCTGCTGCGAGCCCCTGTAGCAATTCAGGGACGAGGTCAAATTCTGTGAATTTCTTGTCGGTCAGGTATGAGAGGTCTTCCATGGGGTATTTCGTGTGGTCAAGCCGTTTCGGCAGGCTCTGCCAGGCGGTTACATTCAAATAGGGGGTCGCGGATCTCGTAGGCTGCTGCCTACAGCCCGGATTGTGTTGCCGTGTCGATGGCGTGGGTAAATGGACCCGGGGCCTGGAGGTGGGTGAAAGGCGGATTCACCCCGTACGGATAATTGGTTCTTGATTCTCGAAGTGGAATTCTGTAACAATCTTCCCTCAGTTGTGAGCGAGTCGCCGATAAATGGCGCGGCTCCCCCTGGCGGGTATCGGCAAGCACCAAGTATACCACATGCCCCGATACCATTTCCTGATACCCTTGTGTTTCGCTTTCTCTCTAGAGCAAAGAGGATTTGGATTCAGATGCCAAACAAAATTATTCACGTCAGCGACGATTCATTTGAGCAGGAAGTACTGGAGTCAGAGAAGCCGGTACTGATCGACTACTGGGCCGAGTGGTGCGGGCCTTGCAAAATGATTGCGCCGGTACTCGATGAACTGGCCGATGAATATGCTGACAAAGTTCAGGTTGCCAAGCTGAACATTGACGACAACCCGGCCACGCCGCCCAAGTACGGCATTCGTGGCATACCTACGCTGATGCTGTTTAAAAATGGCGAGGTCGAGGCGACCAAGGTCGGAGCCGTATCGAAAACTCAGTTGGCTGCTTTCCTCGACGAGCATTTGTAACATGGTTGTGCTGGTTAGTTGGCAGCACTTGATTCTGATAACACCCGAACACATATGCCCGTATACAGAGTAGACAACTTGCACTCTAAACCCTAATAAACCCTGACCCCAACAACTTGGAGTAGACTGGTAGGGCCAGATAGTGATAGATTGATGCTAGCGCTACGCGCGCAATTCCCCTTGTTAGCCGTTTCTCGCAACCACTTACTTGTCACAATCCCGGGCGACGACCGGGCGCCCTGGTAGTCAAACCCCCGGCCACTTCCACTAATACTGAGACTCCCACGTTATGTCGCTGAGCCTGACTGAACTGAAAGACAAGTCTCCCACCGAGCTGGCCGAAGTCGCCCGCTCGTTGAACCTGGATCACCTTTCCCGGTTACGCCGGCAGGACCAGATATTCGCCATCCTCAAGTCCCAGGCCAAGCGCGGCGAGAAGATCAAAGGTGGGGGTGTGGTGGAGATTCTGCAGGACGGTTTTGGCTTTCTGCGCTCGGCCAGCAGTTCTTACCTCGCTGGCCCCGACGACGTCTATGTCTCGCCCAGTCAGATTCGCCGTTTCGGGTTGCGTACGGGTGACACCATATCCGGCTTGATTCGCCCGCCCAAAGATTCGGAGCGCTACTTTGCCCTGCTTAAGGTCGAGTCCATCAATTTCCAGCTGCCCGAAGAGGCCAAGCGCAAAATTTTATTTGAAAACTTGACCCCACTGCATCCCGATGAGCGCATGCGCTTGGAGCAGGAAAACGGCTCTACCGAGGACCTCACCGGGCGGGTAATCGACATGGTTTCGCCGATCGGTAAGGGTCAGCGCGGCCTATTGGTGTCGGCCCCCAAGACCGGCAAGACGGTCATGCTGCAGCAGATTGCCCACGCTATCATTGCTTCCGAGCCGGACTGCATTTTGATTGTGTTGCTCATCGACGAGCGGCCGGAAGAGGTCACGGAGATGAAGCGCACGGTACGCGGCGAAGTGGTGTCATCTACTTTTGACGAGCCGGCCTCGCGGCACGTACAGGTATCTGAGATGGTCATCGAAAAAGCCAAGCGGTTGGTCGAGCACAAGAAGAACGTCGTTATTCTGCTCGACTCCATTACTCGCCTGGCGCGCGCCTACAATACCGTACAACCGGCCTCGGGTAAGGTGCTGACAGGCGGTGTCGATGCCAATGCTCTACAGAAGCCCAAGCGGTTTTTCGGCGCGGCCCGCAATATTGAAGAAGGTGGTAGCCTGACCATCATTGCCACCGCGCTCATAGATACCGGCTCCAAAATGGACGACATTATCTACGAGGAGTTCAAGGGTACCGGCAATATGGAGATACACTTGGACCGGCGCATCGCCGAAAAACGAGTCTACCCGGCCATGATCATAAACCGTTCCGGCACCCGCCGTGAAGAATTGCTGACCGACCCCGCCGAACTGCAGAAAATCTGGCTGCTGCGCAAGTTACTACACCCGATGGACGATCTTGAAGCGGTTGAATTTCTGCTTGATAAGTTGCGGGCAACCAAAAACAATGCCGAGTTCTTTAAATCCATGAACCGCTAACCTGCGGCTTGCCAGCAGG
>JASLLH010000158.1:0-3292 GCA_030747115.1 Arenicellales bacterium | reverse complement strand
GGTCAGCGGACGGACTATTGCCACGGGCAGCCCGCAGGTGATACGGGCGGACGGTAATGTTCGCAAAGCCTACCTGGGCGACGAGGTAAGTACAGATGCTTGAAGTTCAGAGTATTCAGGCCTTTTACGGGGCCAGCCAGGCGCTGTTCGGGGTCGATCTGGAAGTGGGCGCCGGCCAGGTGGTGGCCCTGATGGGACGCAACGGCATGGGCAAGACCACTACCGTCAATTGCATCATGGGGTTGATGTCGCCAAGTGCCGGCAGCATCCGCGTCAATGGTGAGGACCTGGGTGGTCAACCCAGCTACCGGGTGGCCCAGGCCGGAGTCGGGCTGGTGCCTGAAGGGCGCCAGGTGTTTCCGAATCTTTCGGTCACGGAAAACCTGCTGGCGACCGCGGCTAATCGCCGCGGCGCAGCACAGCCCTGGGAGATCGATCAGGTATTCCAGATGTTTCCAGCGTTGGCTGCGCGTCGCTACGGCCTGGGCAATGCGCTCTCGGGCGGGGAGCAACAGATGCTCGCGATCGGCCGGGCACTGATGATCAATCCGGCTCTGCTGATCCTGGATGAGGCCACCGAAGGGCTGGCGCCACTGGTACGGCGGGAGATCTGGTCCTGCCTGGTCCGGCTCAAGGAGGCGGGTCTGTCGATCCTGGTGATCGATAAGAACGTGGCTGACCTCGCCCGTATTGCCGATCGACATTTCATCATCGAGAAAGGCCGCACTGTCTGGGCTGGAGATTCTGCGGAGTTGCTTGCCAACGACGAAGTCAAGCGTCGTTACCTGGGCATCTAGTAGGGGCCCTTTTGGTTGCTGTTGTTGTGGGCCATCGATTCCGAGGGGTGGATTGCAGGGTATTTCAGGTGTTCTCTGCGCCGGCGGCTGCGCGCAGTTCCCGCAGGGTACTGGCGTCGACCTGTGGGGCTTGCTCAAGAACTGCCTCGAACTGACCGGTGCTGCGGCGGTGCGTGGGTCCGTAGCCTTTGATCAGGCCGGCGCAGGCGGCAACCTCCAGAGCAAGATCATAATCGCGTCGCGCTGCCGCGAGCAGTTGATCCAGCCAATTTTCAATCTTGGATTGTTCTATAACATAGCGGTAGGAGCGGGGCCGGCGTGAGCGCAGGCAGGCAATGGCACGCAACGTCAGGAAACCGGTAACTGTAGAAGTTTTGATTTTCATCGGGAAGCCGCTGGTGCCAAAACCGCTGCGGGCGCTGAACGAGAGTATTTGGCTGGCGAGTTTCGGCGGCAAAATGGAGACGAGTTCGCCCAGTCCAGGCTTGAGGTAGTCGGAGATGCGCACGGCCTGGCTATCAGATGCACGAACGTCATTACGCACCCGGGCGAACCGCGAGTGACGGGTCTTCAGGTCGGCGACCCGGATGATGTCATCGTAGGCCATGAGTCGCACCAGCCAGCGCGCCGTGTCGCGAGTCAGAGCGTAGCCCCGGTTTTCGCCACCGTTACCCCGATCGGTTTCGAGCACCGATTGCAACCGATCCAGGTAGGCCTGGGCGTAAGTGTCGTCCTGGAAGTCGATCAGCCGCTCCACGCCCCTGCGCAGTACTTCGTGCACATCCGGCGGAAAAGCATTCTCCATCGTTGCCAGGATTTTGGCGGTCGGTTGCGCCCGGGCCGGGGTTGGGGATGTGACGATGACCGGGATATCTGTGGTTGCGCCTGCGGCAATGGCGAAGCCGAGGTCGAAACCGGACAGGTTAGCGGCTGCTGCTACGGTGTTGTGCTTGATTGCCGCGGTGAATGCTTCCCGCGGGAAGGGCAATACGCCGGCACCCGCTACAGCCCCAAACAACACAGCATTAATAATACTGCCTGTTGCGGCTGCGCAGGCGGCCAGGTCAAAGCATACCAATCGCTGACAATGACTCTCAACAGCACTGAGGAGGGCTTGCTGATCGGTGCGAACATCGGTTGCTGCCGCTTTTTCAGCCACCGCGTAAGCTCGATGGCTGGAGGAGATCACAGTGGTCCGTGATCGGGTAATGAATCCGGCCTGTAAGGCGCGCCCTGCCTCCACTGCCTCGGTTGCTAACAACAGGTCAACGTCGCCGGGGCAGGGCATCAGGGCGCAGACCATAGATTGGTTGATGTCGTGGCCGGCAAAACGGGGCCACGTTTCCAGGTAGTAGGTGGTTGCACCGGTGCGCTGG
The DNA here is from genome assembly GCA_030747115.1 of Arenicellales bacterium. Taxonomy (GTDB): domain Bacteria; phylum Pseudomonadota; class Gammaproteobacteria; order Arenicellales; family UBA868; genus UBA12578. The sequence continues at coordinate 1,119 of JASLLH010000158.1, read as the reverse complement.
GCAACCCCTGGAACATAGGTATACCGTACTTCGAAATTCTGGCTTTCACAAAGGTCCGCCATCCACCGGGTCAGCAGACCGCCGCCTTCACCCCCCATGGCACCAATGACGATTCTTATCGGGCGTTCGCTTTGATGGCCCATCATTACTGGATCGGCTCATGCTCTTGCAGGGCGCCGATCGCCCGGCGACGAACACTGCTGATAGCGCGCTCCAGCCAACTGGGATTGTTGATGATAGTGGCTTCAAAAAAAGACGGACAAAGTCCGGCCTGGTGGATCATGACGCCACAGTTCCCACAGCCAACGCATTGGTCGTCTATGGTTGCGACCAGGCCATCGGCAAGTGGGTCGGGATTGTCCTTGATAGTAAGTGAAGGGCACCCGGACAGCCGGATGCAGGCACGGTCACCGGTGCAGATATCCGGGTCGATACCGAGCCGGGTCCGCGTTGCTCGTTCACCGCCGGCCAGGGCTTTACGGTATGCCGGCTTCACCCGGCGTTGGCGGGCCAGTTGGCATTCACCCTGGGAGATGATGATCTTAAGGCCAGGTGGCGCCGTGGTAACAGCTTCTCGCAGCGTCTTGGTCATCTGGTCGACGTCGTAACTGGGTACCGTTCGCACCCATTTGGCACCGACGCCGCGCACCGCTTTTTCAATCGTCATATGGGCAGGATTACCGGATGTGGCCTGGTCGGTGGAGGGAATAGCCTGGTGGCCGGTTGCAGCAGCATAGCCATTGTCGACGATGAGCAGTACACCGTTGTCGCCGTTGAATACCGCATTGGCAACGCCGCTGGTCAGGCCGTTGTGCCAGAAGCCGCCGTCACCCATGATGCTGATTAGCGGTTTGGCAAAATTAGGAGCCAGGCCGGAAGAGCTGGCGAGGCCCAGGCCATAGCCGACAGTATGCTGGCCGATATTAAACGGGGGCAAAGTGGAAAACAGATGACAGCCGATGTCACCGCTGATATGAAATTCGCCAAGCTCCTCCTGGACTAATTTCAATGCGCTGAACAGTGGTCGTTCCGGGCAGCCGACGCAAAATCCCGGCGGCCGCGCGGGTACGGGAAATCCAAGGGCGATTTCAGACTCAGTGACCTCCTGAGTGAGTTGTT
>JASLLH010000157.1:0-3328 GCA_030747115.1 Arenicellales bacterium | reverse complement strand
ACCCCCTACTCACAACAATCGCAGCCGTGCTGTTTCGTTTCCTGTTCCCCGCTTTACTCGCCCTCCTGTTCGGTACTGGCCCGGCGTGGGCCACCGATTTTTACGTCTATTACCTTGGCGGTCAGTCCAATATGGATGGTTACGGGGTGGTCAAGGATTTGCCCGACCCGTTGGCGGGGCCACAGGAAGAGGTGCTGATCTTTCATGGGAACCCGTCGGCCGACGGGAAAGCGGTTGACGGTCGGGGTCTTTGGACACCGCTCCGCCCGGGCCATGGCGTCGGCTTTCAGTCAGATGGCAAAGGCAATCGTTACTCGGACCGATTTGGTGTTGAACTTTCGTTTGCCCGGGCGATGCAGCAGCAGTACCCCGATCGACGGATTGCGATCATCAAGTATTCGCGGGGCGGGACGTCGATCGATGAAAAAGCCGCGGGTGGGTTTGGATGTTGGGAACCGGATTTTGCAAAGGGGAACGGGGTGAACCAGTACGATCACTTCCTGGCCACGGTCCGTCATGCCTGGGCCGACACCGATATCGACGGTGACGGCACGCCCGACCGCCTGATCCCCGCCGGGATCCTCTGGATGCAGGGTGAGAGTGACGCGCACTACACGCCGGAAATTGCTCACAAGTACCAGGCGAATTTGCGGCGCTTGATGGACCTGGTCCGCGCTTCGTTTCGCTCAGATGATTTGCCGGTCGTGATTGGACGCATTTCGTATTCAAAACGGGAGCCTCCCAGCTGGAAGCATGGGGAGATCGTTCGGCAGGCCCAGGCGGACTATGTGGCGGCCGATGGGAACGCCAGCCTGGTGACGAGCACCGACGATTACGGTTATTCCGACCCCTGGCATTACGATAGCGGAGGGTACATCGACCTGGGACGGCAGTTTGCCAAGGAGATGATCGAGTTGGAAAAGGTACCCACGGGCCAACAATATACCATGGGCGGCGGCAGTCTGGTCTGGACATCGCCCAGCCAGGATTCAAGGGGTTCGATGCCCATTGGCAATGGGGAACTCGGCGCGAATGTGTGGGTGGAAGAGAATGGCGACCTGCTGTTCTATCTCTCAAGGACCGATGCCTGGAGCGAGAACTGCAGGTTGCTCAAGCTGGGCAAGGTGAGGGTGACACTGATGCCCAATCCCTTTCAGAAGGGGGGCAGGTTCAGCCAGACATTGGATGTGGAGCGCGGTGAGATTTTGATCCGTTTCAAGACGGCCGAACAGGACGCAGCGATCCGCTTTGCCGTGGATGCTCTTCATCCGGTGGTGACTGTGGACATCGACAGTAAGCAGCCCGTTGAGGCTTGCGTGTCCCTGGAACCGTGGCGCACGCAGCGCAGAGAGTTGAAAGGTGCAGAGGCTCACTCGGCCTATGGCCTGTTGCCTGCAGGCGACGAATCGGTTGAGGTGACGCCGATCATTGTGGAGCCGGACAGGATCATGGCCGGGCAAAAGAATAGTGTCATCTGGTATCACCGCAATGAGCGCTCCATATGGAAGGCCAACCTGCAACTGCAGGCCCTTGACCATGTGGCCGAGAATCAGGTCGACCCCTTGCTGAATCGTACCTTTGGCGCACTGATCCAGGGCGAGGGTCTGGTCAACCAGTCGGACAGCGTTCTGAAATCTGCTGCCCCGGCCAACAGGATTCACGTGGCCATTTATACGCTGACCGCTCAAACAACGACAGCCGCCGCCTGGTTGACACAGCTCGATGCCGAGGCCATGCGTATTTGCGCCCTGTCACGTGATCAACGGCTCACCGCCCACCGCGCCTGGTGGAAGGGGTTTTGGGAGAGGAGTCATATCCGAATCTCCACAGAGAACGACAAGGACAAGGCCTTGGTCGAGAACATCAACCGCGGCTATCGGCTCCAGCGATTTGTGAACGCCTGCGGCGGCCGCGGTAACTTCCCCATCAAGTTTAACGGTTCGATCTTTACCGTGGACACGATGAATCACACCGATCGATTCAAGGGGCATGATGCCGACTATCGTCAGTGGGGCGGTCCCTATTGGTGGCAGAACACGCGCCTGCCGTACTGGTCCATGCTTTTGTCCGGTGACTTCGATCTGATGTCACCGCTCTTTGAGATGTTTCGAAACAACCTGGAGAGCCGCAAGGTGGCGACGCGAAAATACTACGATCACGATGGCGCGTTCTTTCCTGAGACGCAGTATTTCTGGGGTACCTATGCGGATGGCAATTACGGGCGCGATCGCACAGAGTTGCCCGATGGCATGACCGTGAACCGGTTCATCCGCTACTACTGGCAGGGTGGCCTGGAGCTGTCGCTGATGATGTTGGATCACTATGCATTCACCGGCGACGACGCGTTCGCCGGGCAGACGCTGGTTCCCCTGGCGTCGGCCATCTTGACCTTCTTCGATCAGCACTGGCAGCGAGATGCAAACGGCAAGATCCGCTTTGATCCGGCCATGGCCCTTGAAACCTACCGCGAGGCGGTGAATCCCCTGGTCGAGATTGTGGGCATACAGAAGGTGTGCGATGAGATGCTGGCTCTGCCCGACAGGCTGACCACTGCCGCACAGCGGACCCAGTGGAAGCGGCTGATCTCGGAGCTGCCGCCCGTGCCCATGCGCGAGGTCGATGGCGAGACCGTCCTGGCCTGCGCAGACTCGTACAGCGGCAAGCAAAATATCGAAAACCCCGAGCTATACGCCATCTTTCCGTACCGGCGCTACGGACTCGGCAAACCGGATCTCGAATTGGCACGCCGAACCTTTGCTAAACGCTTGATCAAACGGACCGGCGGCTGGCAGCAGAACGCCATCAAGGCTGCGTATCTTGGCCTGGCCGATGAAGCGGTCAAGATGGTGGGGCAGAACTTCAGCAGTAAGAGCAGCCAGCATCGCTTCGGCGCCATGTGGGGGCCCAACTACGACTGGATCCCGGACCAGTGTCACGGTTCCGTGGCCATGACCGCCCTGCAGCGCATGCTGCTGCAGTACGAGGGCGACAGGATCCGTCTGCTCCCGGCCTGGCCGAAGCACTGGGACGTTGACTTCAAGCTCCATGCCCCGCGCAAGACAACCGTTGAAGGCAGCGTGCGAAACGGTGACATCATGGACCTGAAGGTTTCTCCAGCATTCCGAAGAAAAGATGTCGTGAGGGGATAAGAAAGTCCCCGTTGAACAGTACGGATGGGCTGGTTATGCCGGCACCTTGTTCAAGGTTATCCCTGAGGCCAATCTAAGCATGGTCTTTATGCGCCAAGGCATTCCGTTTAATGTTGAGTTGGCAGAAAGATTATTTGAGACTGTTCGGAGGGGGGCTATCGTTACTCGTCAATGATTTT
>JASLLH010000156.1:0-3360 GCA_030747115.1 Arenicellales bacterium | reverse complement strand
AACGCCCGCAGCAAGCCCAGTTTCCAGAAACTGGTGGCCTCGGGCGTGCCCAATAACCCACCACGCTGGCCCGAGGCTACCGCTATCGTCAAGCGTATCCTCAAGGCCTACCAGGACGATGCCCGCGACTGGGAGCGAATCAACGACTGGATCGACCGCATCGGCTGGCCGCGTTTTTTCGAGGCCACTGGTTTGCCGTTCACCAAGTTCCACATCGACAACTGGCGGGGTTCGCGCAACAGCCTGAACGCCTCCAGCCACATCCGCTTCTAGGCAGGGTTCATGAAGTTTTCCGTGATGGTGAACGAGGGGCCGTACACCCATCAGGCCTCGGACAGCGCCTACAACTTCATCCGGGCAGCACTGGCTGCAGGCCACGAGATCTTTCGGGTGTTTTTCTACCACGACGGGGTCAACAACGGCACCCGTATGACCACCCCGCCGCAGGATGACCGCCACATCGTCAATCGCTGGAGCGAACTGGCCGAGGAGCACGACCTGGATCTGGTGGTATGCGTGGCTGCAGCCCAGCGGCGCGGCATCGTCGATGCCGACGAAGCCAGGCGCCACGATAAGGACGGCGATAACATCGCCTCGGGATTTCGCATCTCGGGGCTTGGCCAGTTGATCGAAGCAGGCATCGAGGCTGACCGGTTGCTGGTGTTCGGCGATTAGCAGCAACTTATGGCTACAACCAAGAAATTTATGTACGTCAACCGTCACCCCCCCTACGGCACGGTCTACGCACTGGAGGGCCTGGAGGTGGTGCTGGTCGGCGCGGCCTTCGAGCAGGACGTCAGTATGGCTTTCATAGGTGACGGGGTGTTCCAACTAAAAAAAGGCCAAGACACTTCGGACTCTGACATGAAGAATTTTTCCCCCACCTACAAAGCGTTGGGCGACTACGAGGTCAACAAACTGTACGTCGAGCACGAGTCATTGGACGAAAGAGGTCTGGGCGAAAATGACCTGATGGAATTGACCTGGGAAGACGAGGATGATGACTGGACCGAGAAACCCTCGATCCACATCATCAGCCGCGCCCGACTCGCTGACCTGCTCGAAGAGCAGGACGTGATACTCCATTTCTAGCCGCCAGGGTTCTCAATCATGCTGCATACGGTTAACAAATCGCCGTTCGCGACCAACAGCTTGCAGACTTGTTTGGGTCTGGCTCGGTCGGGTAGCACCATCCTTCTGATCGAAGATGGCGTGTATGGGGCGCTGGTTGGTACTGCCGCTGCTGAGGCAGTGGTACAGGCGCTGCAGGAGATGCGCGTTTATGCCCTCGGCCCCGACCTTAAATCACGCGGCATAGAGAAAGAAAAGTTGATCGAGGGTATCGAAGTGGTCGGCTACGATGGCTTTGTCGAGTTGGCTGTGGCTAACGACAAGGTACAGAACTGGCTCTGAATTTTTTCACGGAGAGTAATAATGGCATTTGAACTTAACGGCAAGACCTACGAGACGGACGAGGAAGGTTATCTCGCCAACCTGAGCGAGTGGAATCAAGAGGTGGCCGGTTACATGGCCAAAGAGGACGACTGCGACCTGAGTGAGTACCACTGGGAGGTGATCAATTTCCTGCGTGAGTATTACGAGGAGTACCAGATCGCGCCGGCGGTACGGGTTCTGACCAAGGCTATTGGCAGGAAACTGGGCAAGGACAAAGGTAACAGCAAATACCTCTACGAACTGTTCCCCTATGGCCCGGCCAAGCAGGCCTGCAAGTACGCTGGTTTGCCCAAGCCCACCGGCTGTGTCTGATCCGTTGCTCGACCAGTGGCTGGCCGAACAATCGTACCGCTGGTCGTAGGAAACCGGCCTTTCTGGCCACCGGTCGATTGGCCCGCAGTAGGCGGCATGATCGACCTCGCTAGCGGCAAGTCTGATCCATTGGCAGAGGATTCCAGTTGGCTTTAGGCATCACCTACGCGATCCTTTTCTATCTCGCCAGTGTGATACTGGTGGCGGGGGTTGTCAGTGCAGTCCTGCGCTATGCCCGCACCCCAGCACCGCTGGTTATCCCAACCACGCCGGCACCCGTGACTCGTGCAGGGGTAGCGGCGCGTATGGCTCGGGAAGTGGTGTTTTTCGAAAGCCTGTTTAAGGGCAGCAAGTGGAGTTGGCTGTTCGGCTGGCTTTTTCACTTTGGCATGCTGATCGCACTTTTGCGACACCTGCGCTATTTCACGGAGCCGGTCTGGTGGTGGGTGGTGATGATTCAGTGGCTCGGTATCTACGGGGGTATGGTGATGCTTGTGGGCCTCATCGGGCTATGGGCGCGACGGGTATTGGTTGATCGTATCCGTTACATCAGTGCCCCGTCAGACCACCTGATGCTGTTACTATTTTTGGCTATTGCAGGCTCTGGCTTGATGATGAAGTATGGTCAGCATACGGACATCGTCTCGCTCAAGGCATTCACTCTGGGTCTTGTGACCTTCAGCTGGCAACCCTTGCCGGTCGATGCCCCGCTGTTGATCCACTTGTCGCTGGTGATCGTACTGATGCTAGTTTTTCCGTTCAGCAAGTTACTGCATGCACCCGGGGTTTTTTTCAGCCCAACACGCAATATGCGTGACACCCCGCGCGAGCATCGCCACCTGACGCCCTGGGCGCAGCACAGCCCGGCCACTGACTCGGACCAGTCGTAGGGCATAGCACCATGACCAAGGCCGAGTTCGAGACACCGCCGATTGAAGAAGTCCTGGTAACGCCGCCGTTACGCCCGGGGGCGATGGCCCACAGCAAGCCGTTCGTGGCTAAGCCCGAACACCAACAACCACTTGGTTTTCCGGGAGAGTTGGTCGATAACTGGCAGGAAGTCGCCCGCGAGAAGATGGGTGAACTGTTGGATAAGTATCGCTCACTGCAGGTGTTCCTGGATGTGTGCGTCAAGTGCGGTGCCTGTACTGACAAGTGCCATTACTACCTCGGTACTGGCGACCCGAAAAACATGCCAGTTGCGCGCCAAGACCTGTTGCGCAAGATTTACCGGCGCTACTTCACGCTGGCTGGCAAGTATTTTCCATGGCTGGTCGGAGCGGTGGAGCTGAGCGAGGAGGTCATCGAAGACTGGTACAGTTACTACCACCAATGCTCCGAGTGCCGGCGCTGCTCGGTGTATTGCCCCTACGGCATCGATACGGCCGAGATCACCATGGCGGGCCGCGAGATCCTGGCTTCGATCGGCCTGGGTCAGAAATACTCCAACGAGATCATCGGCAAGGTCCACACCATCGGCAACAATCTCGGTTTGCCCAAACCGGCGTTGGCCAACACCCTGGAAGGACTGGAAGAGGAGATCGAAGAAGACATCGAAGTGCCGGTCAAGTTCCCACTGGACCAACAGGGCGC
>JASLLH010000155.1:0-3379 GCA_030747115.1 Arenicellales bacterium | reverse complement strand
AAGTTGTGTTCCGAAAAACCTAAGGCCGCAATAGCGCCTGGGTTATCCTGCCTGCGATGACCACTAGAGGACGACCGATGGCCGCGACTGTCTATTTCCTGCTGCTACTGGCGTTCGGTTATGGCGCCCTCGCGATATTTCTCTATTTTTATCAGCCACGGTTGCTCTACCTGCCCGGATTGCCGACCCGAGAGTTGGTGGCGACACCGAAGCAGATCGGCCTGGAGTACCAGGAGATTCGCATCACCACACAGGACGATGTGGCACTGTCCGGTTGGTTCTTGCCGCACCAGCAGCCGCGGGCAACGCTGCTGTTCCTGCACGGCAACGCCGGCAACATTTCCCACCGTCTGGAATCGCTCGACATTTTTCACCGCCTCGAACTGGCAGTACTGATCATCGATTACCGAGGTTATGGCCAAAGCAGCGGACGCCCCAGCGAAGAAGGCACCTACCAGGATGCTGCCGCAGCCCTGCGTTACCTCGGACAAAGAGGTGTGCCGCCCGATCAGGTGGTGGTTTTTGGCCGTTCTTTGGGCGCCCCAATAGCGGCGTGGCTTGCCAGTCGGGAGCCGGTTGCCGCCCTGATTGTCGAGTCCGCGTTCGCTTCAGCACCTCAGATAGCGGCCAAACTTTACCCCTGGCTGCCAGTGCGCTGGCTCACGCGATTTCGCTACGACACGGCTGGGTACGCAGCCAAGACCAGCTCGCCAGTGCTGGTAATCCACAGCCTGGAAGACGAGATCATTCCCTTCGAGCAGGGGAGAATCGTCTATGATTCACTGAAAGGAAAGAGCGAATTTCTGGAACTGAGCGGAGGACACAACGACGGCTTCCTAGTGAGTGGTGCCCGCTACAGCAACGGGATCGATCGGTTCCTCACGGCCCACGTGGATCGCTGAATGGTCTAGGCGGGCCATAAGTGTTTGTTTTATTTTAGAAAACCCTTGGTTTTTTCGTAAGTATCTGTTAACATTATGTTATTGGTTGTAAGAAGTTTGTGTATGAGTGTTTGATTAGAAGCAAGTTAGACCTTATTTGGAACTGACTTTTAGTTCCACAATCCTTTTAGAAAACCAATATGAGTTGTCGGCAACGACATCTGTGGGTGTGTATTGCCGGCTTTTTAGATACGAATGACCCAGTTTGGGTCAGTCAAAAATATTATGAGGCAAGAAAGTTGGAACTTAATAAGATAGTCAATCTACTAAAAGGTAGGCAACTAACGGCTAAACTCCTAGAAGATGGATTTGAAAAAGACGGATTTCCGTTGATTTCAATAAAGAGGCATAAGAGGGAAGAGGACAGGTATTTGTTGGAAGTGTATGGGGAATATCCCAATCTAGAGCAGATTAAGGAACACCTAAAATATTTAGGTAGAAACGGTAAACAGCCTGTTCCAAATGAAGTTGATAAAAAGAAAGAGCTTCGTCTGTCGTCGCTAAGATGGGTTCGGTCTCCCTGGTTAGATTACGAAGAAGCTGGTGAAGCCCTACAAGAGCTAGAAAACGCCCAGATCGGAAAAAGTTAGCGCAAGGTTATCAATTTAGATAATTATTACGCACGATGCCAGCAGGACGCGCGATACCGGGCCTTTTCTTGGACTTCATAGTGCACGAAGGAATGCTCGAAGAACAGTGCGTACCCACAGAAGGTGCGCACCAGATGCCAAACTGGATCAAGAGGTAGCGCCCGGGCCATATACTGTGGCGTTGGTCACGAAATTGATCGGCATCAAGTTATACGGCAAACACCCCAGCAGTTGCTCGGGAAGAAAGGTGAGCGCGTACCGGCGTGTTACTCCAATCCCATTCCAAAATGGGATTCGTAAGGGGGCAAAGAATCGTGTCGATTAAGGTGCAAATTTATACTGTGCAGACGCCGGCAGAAGCGTTGGCGCTGGTCGATGCAGGCGTCGATCACCTTGGTATCACGCCCTTTAGCGGCCAGGGTCTGCCCGGCGAAGTGGATATTGTTACTGCCCGCGCCATTATCGAGGCGATTGGCGGTAGTGCTACCCGGATCGCCTTGACTGTCACTGACGATCTGGCAGCGATCACGGCGATGGTCCAGGCTGTTCGACCGGACGTGTTGCACCTGTGCGGGGTGGCCGGCTCGCTATCACCGCAAGCGGTTGCGTCGCTCAAGAAGCGCATTCCCGGTGTTGCTGTTATGCAAGCGATCGCCGTGGCCGGAACGGAAGCAATTCAAGAGGCGGTGGCTTACCAGTCGGTTGCCGATTACATTATTCTCGATACGCAAGCGCCCGATGTTCCCGGTATTGGCGCGTCCGGCACAACGCATGACTGGAGCATCAGCCGTGCCATTGTCCAGCAACTCAGCATTCCGGTTATCCTGGCGGGCGGCCTCTCGCCAGAGAATGTAGCAGAGGCTATTGGTGCCGTTGCTCCCTGGGGTGTGGATTCATTGAGTCATACCAACCTGCAGCTGCCGGCTGGCCGCTTCTGCAAGGACCTTGAGCGCGTACGCCAGTTTGTTGCAAAGGCGCGAGCAGCAGCGGCATGAGCAAGCAGCAGATAGTCGTTCTGGGCGATGCTGTGGTCGATATGGTTATCCAGTTGCCGGATCGTTCGATCAGGCCGCTGGATTTAAGTCGTTCCGTGCCGCAGCTACACGGTGGAGGAAGCGCCGCCAATACCGCGGTTGCGCTAGCACGGTTGGGTGTTCCTGTTTCTTTTATTGGTTCGGTGGGCGACGATGGTTATGCGCGCTGGCTTGCCAGGGATTTCGCTCACCAGGGAGTTGCGGCTCGCGGCTTGCAGCAATTGCCCGATGTTTTTACACCGATGGTACTGGCGATGGTTGAGCCGGACGGTGAACGGATGCTGGTCGTGTGGCCGGATCAAGGCGGCGCGGATAAGCATCTTCGGGTTGAACACCTGGATACAGAAATGATAACGGGTGCGGCATGGCTGCACACTACCGGTATGTGCCTGCGGGACTCGCCTGTTCGCGAAACTGTTCTGCACGCCATGCAATTGGCGCGAGACGCTGGGGTAACTGTTTCAATTGATCTGAACCTGCGGATTGAAGTTTGGGGTTGGAATGACGCGTTGCGCGTTACTGTTGAAAAAGCTGTAACGTTGGCCGATGTGGTATTTGGCAGCGGCCGTGAAGAAATCATGCCCGTTGCCGGGGCACCTTCGGTTGAGGAGGCTGCCCGTGCCCTGGCTGATGGCAAGCGTACTATTGTTGCGCGCCTCGGGGCAGGCGGTGCATTTGCCGTTACAGCTGATGAGTCGTTTCAGGCGCCCGCTTTCAAAGCCACCGCCGTCAACACGGTTGGCGCGGGGGACGCCTTTAGCGGTGGATTCATCGCCGCTCGTATGGCTGAGCATGGCGTAGCGGAAGCACTGCG
>JASLLH010000154.1:0-3397 GCA_030747115.1 Arenicellales bacterium | reverse complement strand
GTACTCTATCCAACTGAGCTACGGGCGCAGGGTTGTGTGTTGACGGCCCAAGTGTAGGAAAAAACTGCGCTGCCTACAAACCGCTAAGCGATCAGTTCTGCGAATTGGCTGGAATGATCACTGAATCCGGCTTGGCCAGATCAGCTGCAGGGCGCCGGATGTTCGGGGCCGCGGTGAACATGCGGGTGGCCATGGGCATGGCTTTTCCGGCAGAATGATCCCTTTATGAATTTTGAACTGCTAGAGGCCAATCCATGCCTATGACGCCGCGCGAGCGGGTGCTGATGGCCCTCAACCACGAAGAGCCCGATCGGGTACCCATCGTTCTCGGAGTGAGCAATGCCACCGGCATCAAGATGCAGCCCTACCAGGGTATTAAGCGCATCGTCGGGATTGAAGCCCCGGATGAATACCTCTACCAGTGGCCGGAACTCGGTACCGCCGCGATCGACGAGGCCACCATGGTGCGCCTGCGCAGCGACGTGCGTGGGGTACTGGATCTCGAACCTGCCGCTACCCGTCGACGTAATCGAAAGCGGGCACCCCACAATGATTGTATCGACTCCTGGGGCTCTGGCCAGGTCGAGGTGACCCCGGGCTACTGGTGCCCGGGCGTACACCCGCTTAGCGACGCGACCACCGTCGAGGAACTGGAGAATTACCCCGGCTGGCCCGATATGAGTGATCCCAGCCGTGTGGCCCATGTCGCTGGCGATGCCCGCCGCCTGGCGGCGCAGAATGAATATGCAATCATGGCCACGCCCTGGCTACTGTTTCCGTTTGAGCGGGCCTACGCCATGCAGGGTATGGAAGCTTTTCTACTCAACATGGCCATGTATCCGGACTTTGCCAGGGCGTTGCTCGAGAAAATCGCCGGCTATTGCAAAGCGCTGATGGGGCGGTTTCTCGACGAGCTGGGCGACAACGTCGACATCATCAAGATCGGCGATGACCTGGGTACCCAGGAGAGTCTGATGACTTCGCCGCAAATGTATCGTGACACGTTAAAGCCCATTCACGCAGATTTTATTGATTTCATCAAGGCGCGCACCCCGGCCAAGATCTTCTTTCACTCCTGTGGTGACGTTTTCCCGCTGATTGAGGACTTCATTGATATCGGGGTTGATATCCTGAACCCTATCCAAACCTCCAGCGGCAAGATGTCGGATCTTGCTGCGCTCAAGAAACGCTTTGGCAGAAATATCGTTTTTTGCGGCGGCATCGACAGCCACCGAATCTTGCCCTATGGTAGCGCCGAGGAGGTTCGCCAGGAGGTGCGCCGGGTGATCGGCATCCTCGGCCCCGGTGGCGGCACCATGATCGGGGCAGTGCACACCGTCATGAACGATGTGCCGCCGGAGAATGTTCTGGCTATGGTTGATGCGGTCGAAGAATTCGGCCACTATCCACTGCGCGATTGACCGGGATCAGTTGTTTCACAGTCCGATTATCGATGATTGCCCCCTTGTGCAGGCGGGCAGATGACAGCACCTGGAGGAAGCAATGGCAAAGAACGTGTATGAACTTAATAAAGTGTATGAGCTTAATGTAGCGGTCGAGGTAGGACCCGACCTGGCACTTGCCGGGTACTGCTTTTTCGAAGCCGAAGACGAACAAGAGGCAAGGGAGAAAGCCGTCGCGTATTTCGATGCCCACAAGAGTGAGGTGGCCACATATGCTGCCCGCGGACCGTTTCGGCTGTCTGGCGGTGACGGCACCGAGATAACAGAAGCACAATTGGCCAGCGGTGCCACTTTGACCATAGAGGCGGTGAAAGAGTTCTCAGTGGATCGCCACATCAAGTCGAAACTGTTGGAAGTGTAAGCGCCTTTTTGGAAGCTGGACGTGGCGCGCTTAGTTTAGCGCGCTGTTTCGGCCTATAGTGCCGGGCTGGGTGGGTCTCGTTGTTCCCAGTGCTCTGATCGGGCACAATGTGAGGTTACCACTCGGTAATCCTGGTTGTGTGTTCCGGGGTGGAGGCCAGAAGATCTCTTTTTTTAGCCTTAATCACATCGCAAACGCTGCCCGAGGACAACGTTTGCGGGGTATTTTGCTGGGCTTGTTACTGGCCAGTTCCCTCACAGCGCTGGCGGGCGAAGCCGATTCGTTGCAGCAGAAGTACGATGCGGCCTTCCTTGAGATGTATGAAGACATAGGCAACCTCGACAAGACTTTTCGTTTTGCCGAGTTGGCAGCTCAGGTCGGCGATTTCGAAGGTGCCGTGTCGGCACTGGAGCGCATGCTGATAATTGACCCTGACTTGCCGCAAGTCAGGATGCAACTTGGCATGCTGTACTTTCAGATGCAGTCGTACACCATGGCTTACGCCTACCTGAACGCGGTCCGGGAGCACGAGGACGTGCCAGCCGAGGCCAGGCAGCAGGCCGAGGACCTCATTGCCCAGATCGACGCGCTTACTTCAGCCCACAGGCTTTCCAGTGTCGTGGTGGGCGGGTTGCGTTACCAGACCAATGCCAACAGTGGACCGCCGACCAACGAGATTCTGCTGTTCGGGAATGTTGCGATCTTGGATGACCAGTACACTGAACAGGCTGACTGGGATGGCTACCTGACCGGGCAGTTCGACTACGTCTATGATTTTGAAACTGAGCCGAAAGTCACAATAGAAGCCGGCCTGTCACTTTACGGCAACCGCCAGGGCGAGCAATCCCAGGTCGACACCCGACTCTATGAACTGCAGGTCGGGCCGCGTTTAGCCGTTAGCCCACAGGTTGGGCGAACGCTCGATATTCGGCCCTACCTGGTGGTGAACGACCTTACGCAGGGCGGCGCGGCTACCTTCAGCGGATTTGGCGGGGGCATCAACTGCAGTTACCGCGACTCGCCGTCAGGTGCCTGGGAGTTGGGTGTTCGTTACGTGCAGCGGGACTACCCCGATCCTGACCAGGTCGGGCTCACAGGCCCCCGCACCCGCCTGAGTGTGGGCAGGACATTCGAACTCTCGGCAAGTACCATGGGTTCGTTGACCACAAGTGCGTTCAACGAAAGTGCCGATGATGACTGGGCCGCCTACTGGGAGTATGGAGTCGAGGGAAGCGTACAATATCTCTTTGGCTCGCCGCTCGAAATTATCCCGCAGCCTTGGGCTGGATCATTGGTGTTGGGATTATTTGATAAGAATTACGCTGCGGAAAATCCGGGTATTGCCCCAGGAGTTAAGAGAGCGGATGATACCTTGCGTGCCAGCGCCAGTGTCACCGTGGCATTGTCAGCCAGCCTTGCGCTGGTCGGTTCTGTCGGCTACACCGAGGTCGACTCCAATGTGCCCAATTATCTTAACGATAACAAGTTTGTCAGCCTGAGCGCCATGGGCCGCTTCTAAAGCGATGAACTCAAGCGATAGAAAAATATCGATCTTCGCCAGGCCGTGGCTTGC
>JASLLH010000153.1:0-3478 GCA_030747115.1 Arenicellales bacterium | reverse complement strand
GGTACAGGCACCGAGCAGGCCCGCTGAATGTTTGCCCAGTTCGGCCAGCAGAGTTGATGCCCGAAAAACGAACATGCCGCCATTCCAGAAATACCCGCCATCTTTAAGGTACGCCTCGGCAGTAGCGGCATCGGGCTTTTCTACAAACTCAGCAATCTCACCTACTCCCTCATCAAGGGGGCCGCCTAGTCGGATATAGCCATAGCCTGGATGGGCCGATTGGGGCGGGATGCCAAAAGCCACTAACCGGCCCTGTTCGGCCAGTGCTATTGCCTTGGCCAGGGCCTGACCAAACGCCGAGGTGTTTTCAATAACGTGATCAGCCGGAAACACCGCAATTATTTCGTCCCCGTGGCGCGCCTTAACATCTAAAGCGGCGGCGGCGATAGCCGGGGCCGTGCCCCGTGCCACCGGCTCGAGAATGATGGCCTGAGGTGGCATGCCGATCTCCTCCAACTGTCCTGCCACCATAAACCGGTGCTCTTCGTTGCACAGTATGATCGGTGCATGGGTGGCACCGGCATCACGCAGCCGCAACACTGTTTCCTGGATCAGGGTAGCAGTGCTGTGGAGGGCGAGCAGTTGTTTAGGATGCAGTGCCCGCGATAGTGGCCACAACCGGGTACCCGAACCGCCCGCAAGGATAACGGGAATCATGGAGCGCTTACCCAGGCTGTTGTTGACACAAAACGTCTGGCAGATTGATCAGGCAAGTGGGGTGACAGGATAAAAGAGACAGGCTGAATCGTATTTACCGGTCAGGTATTCCCGCAGATTGTACCCGTATGTGCCAGACAGCGGCGCTGGCCGAGTGGCTGCTGGCAGAACGTCTGGGTTATGCTTGCTTAGACGGATCAGCGTCTGCCGGCAACTGTGCGGCTTAAGCCCTGGGCGGTTCGGGGCACTGAACCCATATCCGCTAACGAATTTTTCGAATGCCCCAGCAAACGGATCATCCCGCCCGGGACCGGGCCTTCATGGCGCGGGCACTGGAACTCGCCCGCAGGGGCCAGTTTACGACCAAACCCAACCCGATGGTCGGCTGCGTGATCGTCCGCGACCAGGAGATCATCGCTGAGGGGTGGCACGAGCGGGCCGGCGCTGCCCACGCCGAAATCAAGGCCCTTGAGGCTGCCGGTGACGCGGCCCGCGGTGCCGAGGCCTTCGTCACGCTGGAACCGTGCAATCATACCGGTCGAACCGGGCCGTGCGCAGAGGCATTGATAAATGCTGGGGTCGGGCGCGTGGTCGCAGCCATGGAAGACCCCAACCCGAAGGTCGCGGGCACCGGCCTGGCACGCCTGCGTGACGCCGGCATCGACGTGACTGTCGGGGTAGACGCTATGACTGCAGCCGAACTCAATGCCGGATTCGTCAGGCGCATGGTGCACGGCAAACCGCGGCTGCGGGTAAAACTTGCTGCATCGATGGATGGGCGCACGGCGGCCAGCGACGGCAGCAGCCAGTGGATTACCTGCGCGGAAGCGCGTGCAGACGTACACCGGCTGCGGGCAGCCAGTTGTGCAGTGATAACCGGAATCGGGACCGTTACCGCCGACAACCCCAGGCTTAATGCGCGACTGGCGGCGGCGGTGGTGCAGCCGCTGCGGGTGGTGATCGACGGCAAAGCCCAACTCGATCCCAATGCAGCGTTATTTAGCGTTGAAGGCTCCGTACTGGTGGTCACTGCCAGCCAAGAAGATGACGATGGTTACGGCTTCGACGCACGAACGGAATTGATTTCACTGATTGGAAGCGATAACCGGGTTGACCTCGCAGCACTGATGGACCATCTCGGGCAGCGCTGTTGCAATGAAGTACTGCTGGAAGCGGGCGCAGGTGTTGCTGGGGCATTTGTCTCGGCCGGGTTGGTCGATGAACTGGTGGTCTACCTCGCGCCGGACCTTCTGGGCTCAGGCGGTCGGGGCATGTTCGTGTTACGGGGAATCGACAGCCTCAGCAACCGCATCTGCTTCGAAATCAACGACCTGCAGCAGTTGGGCCGGGATCTTCGCGTTACCCTGCAGCCAAAACCGGGGGCCGAGTAATGGCACAGGGAATTCGACCCGGGGCAGGTGTCGTGGCCTACAATTGACACCCTCTAAGTTTAGGAATGTTTGCCATTACAACGGTACAATGTGCGCTTAACAATCATTCCATCGATACGATTGCGATACTCGGCCATGTGCTCAGAATTCCAGTGTGACTCAAGCGCTACGTCATCGGCATAGGCTTCAATCAAAATCACATGTGCTTGTGGTTCTTGTGGAACCAGCACCTCGAACCGGAGACACCCAGGCTCTACCTGCAGGCTGTTCTCGCCATGAGCCTGTATTATCTGCAGAAATTCGACCAGGCGGGTTTCCACGATATCGAGGTGAACGATCAGTATCGTCGGCGATGAATCTGCCATTACTACGCCCCCCCTGCAAAGCGATTTTGATATTAGGAAGGATAAGCGCTACTTTTACGGGACGCAATGGCCCGCGACAACCCCTGGCGCGCCTGCTGCCCGGCCGCTCAATCCAGCATTGCACCTTGAGCGTGCCTTGCTCTGTGGCTTTATTGCCGACAGCGGTATGCCCTCTTTGCGTTGTCGCAGGTCGTTTTACCGATCACATCAAAATGTGGGCACTTGACCCGGCAGTGCACCCGTGGCTACAAATAACACAGCTGGAGGGCTGCTATGGCCGCTGAGCCGATGACACCCAAACAACGGTTCCTAGCGGCGCTCAACGGTGAGGCAGTGGACCGTCCGTGCGCGGCGAGCATTACCTCGGTGGTGAATTTCGAACTGATGGATCTCGTTGGCTCGCACTTTCCTGAAGCCAACACCGAACCGGAGCCGATGGCGGAACTTGCCGCCAGTACCCATGACCTGATGGGCTTCGACAGCGTGATGCCGATTTTCGGTATCGCCCAAGAAGCGACCGCGTTAGGCTGCGTTGTCGAGTTCAGCGACCCGGGTAATCTGCCCACCCCGCAATATGCTCCGTGGTCGGGCGGCGATGCCGAGATCCGTTTGCCGGACGGTTATCCGGATTCTTTTTTTGAAGACAAGTATGTCAAGTGTGCGCTCGACGCGATCCATCTGCTAAAAGCGAATTTCGGTGACAGAGTCATGATTCTTGGAAAAGTCATGGGCCCATGGACACTGTCGTATCATGCATACAATGTGCAGGAATTTCTGATGGATACGATTGCCAACCCGGGCCGGGTACGCAAATCACTGGATGTACTGTCTGAAGTGCCGATCATGTTCGCCAAGGCCCAGTTAGAAGCTGGAGCTGATGCCATTGTCTGGGCCGATCATGCCACCGGTGACCTGATACGCCATACCATGTATCGGGACTTCCTGCTCTGGCGGCATCAGCATCTGGTGCCACAGATTCCTGCACCCGTGATCCTGCATTGCTGCGGCAGGTCACTTGATCGCATCGAGTATTTCTGCGAAGCAGGCTTCGACATGTACCACTTT
>JASLLH010000152.1:0-3498 GCA_030747115.1 Arenicellales bacterium | reverse complement strand
CGCTTAACACCCGCGGCTGCGTAACTGTCTACCACCTGAAGGACGCTGTCGCGACTGGCGCCGATACAGGTCAGATGCCCCATGGCCGGAGTTTGACAACGGCTGTTGATGGCTTGCAGCGCCGCCAGGGTCCGCTCCCGTGAACTGCCGCCGGCACCATAGGTCACCGACATGAAATCCGCGCCCAGCGGATCGAGCGCCTCCAAGGTGGCGTGAAAATGTTCAGCCCCGGTGGCCGCTGGCGGAAAGAACTCAAAGGAAATCTCTGGCTCCGAATGCAGTGCAGCGACCGCCGGCCGCGGCCGCCCCGCCAGCCTCCCGGCTGTTTCTTCGACACTGGCTCGCAGTGCATCCCCGGCAATGGCCGGCTTGCTGTTCATGCTGCCTCGCGCCGGACATTCCGCCGGCCTTTACGCCGGGCATGCCAGACCACGGCGGTCAACACCTGAGCACCGCCATCGTCATCGTCATCTGCAGCCAGATGTTTCGCTGCAAAACCGGTAAGACCCGCCTGCTCGATCCAACGCTGGATTTCACTGTCGTGGTAGCCCAAGCGACGGTGGGAATGTTCGCTGCGCAATGTCTCCAACTCGTGGGGCGCAAAGTCCACGATGATCAACGCACCCCCCGCGGCCAGCAGGCGAGCGCCTTCGCGCACCGCAAGTTCCGGTTCGTCCAGAAAATGCAACACGTGGTGCAGTGTGACAACGTCCGCACACCCGTCCGCCAGGCTGGTTCCCGTCAGGTCCTCCTGCAGCAGCCGGTAATGGCCGAGGCCCGCCTGGTGCAGCCGCGCCCGCGCTATGCTCAGCATCTCGCGGCTGGCGTCGACCCCGACAGCATCTACCGTTTGTGCCGCAAACAATTCCAACATGCGCCCGGTACCCGTCCCCAGGTCCACCAGGCAGCGTACATCCCGCGTTCCCGAAACTTCGAGCGCCGCTTGCTCTATCTGGTCCTCCGACACGTACAGTCCCCGGACCCGGTCCCAGTCCCGAGCTACCTTGCGAAAATAGGCTTTGGCGCGACGGTTGTTCTGTTGTCGTACGGTGCGCAGACGCGCCCGGTCCCGCAACCGCTGTAGATCAGTGGCCGGATAATGGGCCAGGATATCGGCCGCGAGGTTCCGGTCCTCGCCATGTGGCGCCGAGCGATAAAACACCCAGCTGCCTTCCACCTGTCGTGCCAGCACGCCGGCCTCGGTCATAATCCTGAGGTGCCGGCTGATCCGTGGCTGACTCATCGCAAGGACCCTGCACAATTCGCTGACGGTGAGTTCCCCATCGGCCAACACGTCCAGGATTCGCAGCCGTGTCGGCTCCGCCACAGCACGCACGGCCTCGACGAAATCGGTCAAATTTACGAATTTCATATATGGATATAAACATATCTTTATATTTATGTCAAAGGGCTCTGACTAACAGTCGCTCACCATGGGGTGTCCCGCACCGACGATTGCCGTCGTCACTGGTTTGGCGCTGGCAGCCAGCGTCAACACACTGCGCCGGCACTGCACCTCACACTGACTGAAGAGACTATTCATGCTTTCCCCGTGGTCACTGGCCCAGGGTCAACAGAGATCTAAACAGCGCCTGTGTCCGGCTCACCGATTGCGTCAGCAAGCTTAAGACGCTGAATCTTTCCCGAAGGCCCCTTGGGCAGGGTATTCATCACATGAAACACTTTCGGTGTCTTAAAAACACCCAGTTTTTCTTCACAGTGGCGACGTAGCGCCTCCGGCACGATCGAGGCGCCGGGACTGGGCACCACACAAGCCGCGACCTCTTCCCCGTAGCGGGTATCCGGAACCCCGATCGCTGCGGCTTCCAGAACCCCGGGGAACTGGTAGATCACGTCATCAATCTCCCGCGGGGAGATATTCTCGCCACCCTTGATGATCAACTCCTTAATACGGCCAGTGACAAAAATGAAACCCTCATCATCCATGTAGCCCAGATCCCCCGTGCGATACCAGCCATCGGTCGTAAATGCGGTCGCGGTTGCCTCAGGATCTTTCAAATAACCGCACATCAGGTTGGGGCCTCGGACCTGTATCTCGGCTTCAACGTGCGTCCCATCCACTGCAATATCACCATTGGCAATACGAACCTGATTTCCACAGCTCTTGCCCGGTGAGCCGATCCGATGTGCCTCGTGATCCAGTGGATTGGACAAAATCTGTGCCGCAGTTTCGGTAATACCCATAGTCTCGACCAACGGTATACCGAAACGCGCCACAAATGCCTCGTGCACGGCTGGCGGCAGGGGTGCCGATGCAGAACGGCCGAAGCGAACCGAGGCAAGTTCCTCGTGCGCAGGCCCACCTGTTGCGTCTAAGCCCAGCAGGTAAGAAATAATGGTAGGCACCGCACTGAACCAGGTGCACTGGTTAGCGGTCACCCAGTTCCAGAACTGCGATACCCGAAACTGGTGCGGCATCACGACCGAGGAGCCACTCAACAACGGTGCAATCACCGTCACTACCTGACCATTGATATGACAAAGTGGCAACACGCACAACGCGCGATCCTGAGGACACAGGTGATGGGCTGAAACAGTATTGGCACCTCCCGCCAGCAGGCTGGTATGAGAATGAATAACGCCTTTTGGCCGTCCGGTTGTCCCCGAGGTGTAAATTAAAAGCGCATCGTCCTGCGGGGCCGGCGCAGCCAGTTCCGCAGACCCAGCCGATGGCAGATCAAGCCCCTGGTCCGTGCTCGCACACAACACCGCCACTTCGGGCAGATCCTGGTCACGGGCACTGTGCGCGGCCTCAAGATTGGCCTCGTCGGTAAAAAGGATGCTGACTTCCGAGTGACCAAGCACGTACCGCAAAGTATTCTGACCCGCCACCGGGTTGAAAGTCACCGTGGTGAACCCGCCATACATGCAACCAAGAAAAACCTCCAGCGCCAAGCGTCCGTTGCCCGCCAGCAATCCCACGGTTGCGCCCGGCGCCACCCCGATCGACGCTAAATGCACTGCCAGACGACGCGCACCCTCTCGCAATTGTGCCCAGGTCAGCTCAACTCCGGTTTCGGGAAAAACAGCAAAAACTCTGTCGGGATGTGCTGCCGCTCCATCATCAATCACCCGACGCACCGTCAGTTCGCGACAGTCTGTCAGCGCAGCAAATTCCCCGGACACGTTACTTTCCATAGCGCGACCAGTAATCCGCCAACAGGTCTTCGGGCGAGACCTCCCGGGCCGGTATCGGCGTGACAACCCGGACGATATTCAGATAATGCCGGTAATTGAGGTTTTCGCTGATGCTATTGCCGCCCCAACTGCCACACCCCATCGACAGCGAAAACGGCAGGGCATTATCAAAGCTCCCGCCGGTGGCAAAACAGTGCACCTGGTTGACGATGACCCGACAGGTCGGCAGTTCAAGCCCGACCCTGATAGGCCGGTCGGGATTCTGCGTATGGATACCAACCGAATGTCCCGCACCCTGATAGCTGTAGATTCTGGCTACCTGGGCAAGCGCGGCATCAA
>JASLLH010000151.1:0-3617 GCA_030747115.1 Arenicellales bacterium | reverse complement strand
GGTCAGGCCTTGGCGATGCTGCCATTAGTAATATTTTGGCACCTGGTCTTTTTTGCAGCCTTTGGTGTGCATCGCGGTGCCTGGCGGTTCACAGCGATCCCCAGCTTGTGGGCTATCCTTAAGTCAGTGGCGGTAGCCACCGCGGTCATCGCCATCAGTATTTTTTTCCTCACCCGCTTGCTTGCCATTCCCCGTTCGGTGTTCCCGCTGCACGCGGTATTCCTGGTCGGTCTACTGATAGGTAGCCGCGTTCTCTACCGCCTATACCGGGACCGACAGGTGAGCAAGGCGCCGGGTAAACGAGTGCTGATCGTGGGGGCCGGCGCGGCCGGCGACATGCTGGTTCGCGACATTCGCCGAACCCAGCCGGCAATCTATGAACCGATCGGCTTTCTAGACGATGACCGCAAAAAAAAGGGCACAGAGATCATGGGGGTTCGGGTGCTGGATCGGTGTTCGGCCTTGCCGCAACTGGTAAAGTTGCTACGGGCAGAACTCATTCTGATTGCAATTCCAAGCGCGAACTCTGAGCAAATGCGCGAGGTAGTAGAATTTTGTGAAAAAGCCGAAGTGCCATTTCGCACCCTGCCCAAGGTTCAGAATATTCTCGATGGCACTGCCCGTAGCGCTGACCTACGCACAGTAGGACTCGACGACTTGCTTGGTCGCGAGCCGGTCTCGCTCGATTGGCAGGCAATTACTCGGGCAATGGGTGGTCGACGGATTCTCATCACTGGCGGCGCTGGCTCCATAGGCAGCGAACTGTGCCGGCAGGTCGCCCGACTTGAGCCAAGCCAGATTATTCTAGTCGAGCAGAACGAGTTCAATCTTTATTCTCTGGGCCTAGAGATCAAAGATCATTTCCCCGAGGTGGAGGTAACACAGTTGCTTGGCGACGTTTGTGACAAGGCAGCAGTCGAGCGCATTTTCTCCGATTACCCGCCAGACATTGTTTTCCACGCTGCTGCGTACAAGCACGTGCCGATGTTGCAGGAACAGGCTCGTGAAACAGTCCGTAACAACGTCATCGGTACCTTGATTGTGGCCCGTGCGGCATTGGCCAGTCACACCAAGACCATGGCCCTGATATCGACTGATAAGGCAGTCAATCCGACCAGCATGATGGGAGTGAGTAAACGTCTGGCTGAGATCGCCGTGCACTCATTGAATCGGCAATCGACCACCGCGTTTGTCACCGTACGGTTCGGCAACGTTCTTGGTTCAGCCGGCAGCGTGGTGCCCCTGTTCGAGCGTCAGATTCGCGCTGGCGGCCCAATTACCGTTACCCATCCCGATATGACTCGGTACTTCATGACCATAACTGAGGCCTGCCAATTGATCCTCCAGGCATGCACGATTGGCAAGGGTGGTGAGATATTCGTTCTCAACATGGGTGAGCCGGTCAAGGTCGATTATCTGGCAAGGCAGATGATTCGACTGTCCGGACACATACCCGGTGAAGAGATTGAAATCACCTACACCGGTCTTCGCCCCGGTGAAAAATTGGCCGAAGAGTTGTTCCACCCTGGAGAGAATCTCACAGACACGGGCTACGAAAAGATCCTGTTGGCGGAAAATCGGCCGGTAGATGATGAGCGGGTCACAGAACTGATGGCAGGGTTGGATGAAGCCTGTAACGTCTACAACTATCAGGCTATTGATGCCATCGTTTCAGAACTGGTACCGGAGTACCGGTTGATGGACGAGCAAACGGAGGCAATCGCCGATACCGGCTAACGCAGGAGATCTCGATCATTTACCAACGGGCCAGATGGTGGCCAGCAGTCCAAACCGGGGATGATCGAAATAGTGCACCTCCTTGAGTTTCAAGCGCCGGGTCTGAGCGAGGAAATAAGTCGGTTGCACATTATCGCCGTCAGCAGGCATCTCGAGGTTGGGCGAGTCTCTTTCGAGTTGCGGCCGGTACTGGACCAACGTATCGAAGAAGAGCGGGCCAGCGGTGTAAAGGCGAAAGTGGCCCGATAGTTCGGCGCTGGCCTCCATTGAAGTATCGATGGTGATCCATGTCGCAACTGAGGGGGTCGGCGCATCCTGTATCCAGTGTGTGTGAGAGAGGACATCATAGTTGGGGTTACGCGCCAAGATGTCCCGGATAGCCGCCAAGTGACCCGTGCGCGATGGCTGTGGTTCGATAGAACTGGTCAATCGCATGACAGAGCGCAGGCGGGCTTCCAGGTAAAGGGTATCCGGCGCCCGACTGCTGAATATCTCCTTATCAGCTATGGTGCTTTGTGAGAATAGTAATATTTCAACCTGGTAGCTGTTTTGCGCCATGGCAAAATCCGGGGCACCAACTATCAGTCCCCACAGGAAAAAACCAGCAAGTCTATGCGCTGTAGTAACTAGCATCGGTTACCCAAGGAATCCATATACGTTCAAATCAGAGGCGGTATTATCGCTTGCACTCGCTGTGGGTGAGCGTTTCGCTAAGTTTAACCTGTTCAGCATCCTCACCCGTTAGGTTGCCAATTAGTTTTTCGGCGAAAGTCAATCGATCTAGAGGCTCAGGTAGATCGTGTTGTAAACGCATCTCTATAGGCGATGACATTGATATGTTGGACCGGTTTCGTGCGAGCAGCTCGGTCATTACGACAGGTTCGACGACAGCTGTTTCCTGGAAACTGAGTTTCCCTCGAACTGAGCCGATTTCCATGGTTCGAATCCCAATAGCGGCCGCTCGTAGCTGCAACACAGAGATTCGCAGCAGGGCTTTGACTTCTACCGGCAATAGACCGAAGCGGTCGACGATTTCGAGTTGTAGCTCGTAGAGATCAGCTTCTGTCTGGGCGGCAGCAATTCTCTGGTAGAGGAGCAACCGGGAGTGGACATCCGGCAGATAACTGTCCGGGAAAAGCGCGGTAATCTCAAGATTAATCTCTGGTTTTTGGATCGGGGCATTCACCCAGCAATCTGACGATTGCTCTTTCTGCCCGAGATCACGTATCGCTCTGGTCAAGTACTCGGTGTACAAACTGAAGCCGATTTCATCGATAGCGCCGCTTTGGCCTTCACCAAGCAATTCGCCCGCTCCTCTTATCTCGAGGTCATGGCTGGCAAGGGCAAAGCCAGCGCCAAGCTCCGAAAGTGAAACAATAGCTTCGAGTCGCTTGGCCGCGTTAACCGTTGCTGGACCTTCTGCTGGTGTCAGAAGAAAGGCATAGGCTTGGTGGCGTGAGCGGCCAACCCGGCCGCGTAATTGGTGTAACTGGGCAAGGCCAAGCCGATCGGCACGATTGATAATAATGGTATTGGCTGTGGGCACGTCTATGCCACTTTCTATAATGGTGCTGCAGACCAGAATATTGAAGCGCTGGTGATAGAAATCCTGCATCACTCGCTCAAGCTCAACCTCTGGCATCTGACCGTGAGCAATACGGATACTGGCTTCGGGCACTGCGTCGGCAAGGCGGCTCGCAGCCTCGCCAATTGTGCGTACAGTGTTATGCAGATAGTACACCTGTCCACCCCGGTGAATCTCACGCAAGCAGGCCTCTCGCACCAAAGCCATGCCGAAAGAACGGACGAAGGTCTTGATTGAAACCCGGCTAGGTGGTGGTGTTCCGATTAGGGAGATGGCACGCAGTCCGGCAAGGCCA
>JASLLH010000150.1:0-3681 GCA_030747115.1 Arenicellales bacterium | reverse complement strand
TTACCGGTGAGTTGTGGTGCGTATTCGGCTGCGGTGGTGATCGCGATCAGGGCAAGCGCCCGCAAATGGGGGAGGTGGCGGGACGCTGTGCCGACCACGTTGTTCTGACCAGCGACAATCCCCGCAGCGAGGATCCCGACCGGATTCTTGCCGATATCGCCGCCGGTATGCGTACTACCCCAGCGGCAGTACTGGCCGATCGCCGGGCTGCGATCGCTTTCGCCATCGACCATGCCGGGGCTGATGATCTGGTGTTGATTGCGGGCAAGGGTCACGAAACACACCAGGTCATAGCTGACAAAGTCATACCGTTCGACGACCGGGTGGTCGCCGAGGAACTTCTGGGGGTCAACCGATGCTGAAACTGAGCGCTATCACAGCCGCCGTGGGCGGACGCCTTACTGGTAATGACGTCGTCTTCGAGTCGGTCTCCATCGACAGCCGCACACTTGAAGCCGGTGCGCTGTTCGTGCCGTTGCGCGGCGAGCGCTATGACGGCCATGAGTTCATTGCCCAGGCAGCAGGCCGCGGCGCAGTCGCCATCATGGCGGAACGCGAGGCACCCGGTGGACTGCCTGTGCTCGTGGTCAAGGACACCACGCTAGCACTGGGTAAGCTGGCGGCCTTTTGGAGAGCGCAGTTCAGCATGCCGCTGATTGCCGTTACTGGCAGTAACGGCAAGACCACGGTCAAAGAGATGATCGCTTCCATACTAGAACGAAAAGGGGCAGTGCACGCGAGCATTGGCAACTTCAACAACCATATCGGGTTACCCCTGACCTTGCTGGGTTTGGGCCAGAATTACCGCTACGGTGTTCTCGAAATGGGCATGAATCACCCTGGCGAGATTGACTACCTTGCGCGCCTCGCCCAGCCCACGGTAGTAGCCATAACCAACGCGGCCTCGGCCCATCTGGAGGGGCTGGGCGACCTAGTCGGCGTGGCCAGGGGCAAGGCTGAAGCTTTCCATGGCCTGCAGCCGGGTGGGGTAGCAGTCATCAATGCCGACGATCGTTTTGCGGCCTACTGGATAGCGCGAACCCATGCTTTTCGCACGGTGACCTTTGGTATCGATAACCGCGCTGAAGTCTCGGCCCAGGTCACCGCTAGCGGCGATAGCCAGGCCATGGAGATAACGCTTCCGGACGAGTCTTTCGAGTTCACTCTCAACCTACTCGGTCGGCACAATGCGGCGAACGCACTCGCTGCAGCCGCAGCCTGTTGGGCGGTCGGCTGTGGCGCAGCGGAGATTAGCAAAGGGCTGGAGTGCATCACACCAGTTGAGCGGCGATTACAGATCAAGGCTGGGGACCGCGGCGCTTGCCTGATCGATGACACCTACAACGCTAACCCGGCGTCACTGCGAGCCGCGATCCGGGTTTTGGCGAGCCGCCCTGGGCGCCATGCTCTGGTGTTGGGTGACATGGCTGAATTGGGCGAGCGAGCAGAGCATTTTCACTACACCGCAGGACGCCAGGCGCGGGAGGCTGGGATAGACCACCTGCTGACCACCGGACCCCTGGCCCGGCTCGCGGCCGAGGAATTCGGCGCCAGTGCCTGGCACTTTGAAGCCCACGAGGCGCTTATCAATGAAGCCCGCAACCTATTGACGCCGGGACTCACGGTACTGGTCAAGGGCTCGCGCAGCGCGCATATGGAAACGGTGGCGGACGCGTTGACGGCGACCCAGAACCATGGGGCGATCGCGTGCTGAAGTACTTGTTCGAACACCTGGCAGTGGATTACAGCGTGTTCAACGTTTTCCGTTATCTCACTTTTCGGGCAATCTGCGGCGTACTGACTGCGCTCGTCGTCAGTTTTGTTGCGGGCCCGGCGATGATTCGCCGCCTCGGACGGTTACAGGTCAGTCAGCCGATCCGTGCCGATGGCCCACCAACACACTTTGAGAAAGTAGGCACACCTACCATGGGTGGTGCACTGATACTCGTGGCGATCGTACTTTCGACGCTGCTGTGGGCCGATCTTTCCAATCGCTTTGTTTGGATCACGCTGCTCACCTGTACTGCCTTTGGAACGATTGGCTGGTTCGACGATTACGAGAAGCTGGCTCACCGCAACCCCCGTGGTATCGGTGCGCGCAGCAAGTTTCTCTGGCAGACCCTGGCCGGGCTCGGTGCCGCGTTGGCACTTTATCTCACCGCGCAATCTCCGGCCGAAACCCAGTTGATCGTACCGTTGTTTAAGGAGGTCGCACTGGAACTTGGATTTGGTTTTGTGTTGCTGACCTGGTTTGTGATTACCGGCAGCAGCAATGCCGTGAACCTGACCGATGGCCTGGATGGCTTGGCAATTCTGCCAAGCGTGTTAGTGGCCGGTGGGCTAGGTGTTTTTGCCTATCTCACCGGCCACACTGTTTTTTCAGGTTATCTTGGCATTCCATATGTGTCCGGGGCCGGCGAAATGCTGGTTTTCTGCGCAGCGCTGGTTGGCGCCGGTCTTGGTTTTTTATGGTTTAACACCTATCCGGCGCAGGTCTTCATGGGCGACATTGGTGCGCTGGCTCTGGGAGCCGCGCTCGGCACGGTCGCCGTGATCGTGCGCCAGGAAATTGCGCTGGCGATCATGGGTGGACTCTTCGTTATCGAGACTGTTTCCGTGGTGCTGCAAGTGGTGTCGTTCCGCCTGATCGGGCGACGCATTTTCCGCATGGCGCCATTGCATCATCACTTCGAGTTGAAGGGGTGGCCTGAGCCCAAGGTCATCGTGCGGTTTTGGATTATCAGCCTGATTCTGGTCCTGATCGGTTTAGCCACGCTGAAGGTTAGGTAGGCGGACCGTGGAGGCAGCGCTGAGAATCGACTCGAACGGACCCCCTTGGCGCCGCGCAGTGGTTTTTGGCCTGGGTGCAACGGGTTATTCGTGCGCCCGCTACTTGTCAAACCTGGGCGTTATCGTGTCAGTACAGGACAGCCGCACTGAGCCCCCCTGCCTCGAGTCTCTTAAGCGGGCCTGCCCGGAAGTTGGCGTTCACACCGGCAGTTTCGTGGACCTGACACCGGGTGCGGCCGACCTGGTGGTGGTGAGTCCAGGGGTGGCCCTGTCTGAGCCAGTGCTGAAAGCAGCAGAGCAGCAGAATTTCCAGATCGTCGGCGATGTGGAACTCTTTGCCCGGGCCTGTACCGCGCCGGTAGTGGCCATCACCGGCTCCAATGGCAAGAGCACTGTGACAGCCCTGGTCGGCGAAATGCTGGCGGCCCGTGGCTTGGTCGTGAAGGTAGGTGGCAACATCGGTGTGCCGGTACTCGATCTGCTGGGGGATCCACCGCCCGATGTTTTCGTACTGGAACTGTCGAGCTTCCAACTTGAAACCACATCTTCACTGGAGTCGGTCGCCGCGGCCATCCTCAACGTGTCGCCCGATCACCTCGACCGCTATGCCAGCCTGGATGATTACGTCACGGCCAAGTTGCGTATTGCCAGTGGGGCACAGGCGCTGGTCCTGTGCCGTGACGACCCGGGTTTGGCTGGGGTGCGTACCCGTGGTGAAGCGCGGACAATGACCTTCGGCCACAAGGCACCGGCCACAGATTCCGACTATGGGCTATTGCATGATGAGAACAGCGTTTGGCTGGTCTGTGGTGAGCGACGGTTGCTGGACGCTGCCAGCCTGTCGCTGACTGGGTACCACAACCTGGCTAACGCGCTTGCCGCGATCGCACT
>JASLLH010000014.1:6637-27370 GCA_030747115.1 Arenicellales bacterium | reverse complement strand
GCAGTGGTTGTTCATTATGGACCTGGGGGTCGTTCGGCAAAAGCAGTGCCAGCGGTACAATCACAAGCGCCGACATTGCCAGCATCATCAGGCTGGCGCTCCAGCCGTAGTCAACAATCATACTTTGAGCCAACGGCGAATACAGTACCTGGCCCACCGAACCGGCTGCCGTTCCAGCTCCCATCACCAGTGAGCGTTTTGCGGGCCCGACCACCCGGACCATGGCTGCAATAGCGAGCTGGAAGGACGTAAACGCAACACCTATACCGACAAGAAGGCCACCGGTCAGGTGCAGCATCCAGGCAGATTCCGCCATGCTCATGCCCATGATTCCCAGGGCATAGATAAATGCACCGCCAGCGATTACGGCTACGGACCCATAGCGATCGGCCAACGCGCCAGCCACCGGCAGACCAACGCCCCACAACAGGTTCTGTATCGCCATGGCCAACGCATAGGTCTCTCGATCCCAGCCCAGAGCACTGGTCATCGGCCCCAGGTACAAGCCGAATGGCGAACGCACCCCGAAACCAATCAGTGAGATAAGACACCCACCCAGCAATACTACTGCCGGTAACCGCCATCTTGTATTATTCATACGCCTGCCAGTGTCGAAAATATTGTAAGCCTTTCACTAGATTTGTAGAGTCCAGGGGTGTTTTTTTAGTAGGCGCCGGCTAATGGCCCCTAATCAGGCCAGAACCGTACCGCCGACATCCTGTAGAGTTGCAACGATTCAATTGTGCCGTAAATTCAACTGATGAAGCCACTCCCTTTTTCTTTCGAGCGCATCAAAGAAACCTTTGATTTTTTGCAGGATTGGGATGCTCGTTATCACTTCATTACTGAACTTGGCATGAAATTACCCCCGTTGCCCACGACCGATCGGAGCGACCGCTACCGCGTGCCCGAGTGTATGAGCACCGTATATATCCGTGCCCTACGCGGCTCCGACGGACGCTACACTTTTCGCGGTGACTCGGATACTTCCACCATTAAGGGCGTGGTCGCCATTCTGCTGGCCATGTTCGACGGTAGGAGCGCGGCCGAGATAGAGGCCTTCGACGCCGACGCCGCGTTCGAGCAACTGGGCCTGTTCGAACACCTGAGTCCCACTCGCCACGTGGGAGTTTATGCCATGGTCCAGCGGGTCAAGCGGCAGGTGCAGGCGGTGGAAAGCACAACAGCAACCTGACGCGGCGAATCAGCTCTTGGACAGCGACCGTGCCAGCTCTTTCTCGGTGACGAAACCCAGCGTGTGGCCAGCCCGATCGACAACCTCGGCCACCGATCATCCCTCCAGGACTTTAGGTAGAAATTCCTCAATGACGCTATCCTCGTGCACCTTAAAAGTGTCACTGTTTGGACTCTTGGTTTAATCACTTTATTTCCTGGAGATCAATATCTGTTTCTATAAGTTTATGGTAACCAGTCGTTGTGACTAAGCTGTAGTCATTATCCCGCGTGTGTAGGCAACCCCTCCCGAAGCGGCCGGATATATTCCACACCAAATCCACAACAACCGCCTATTATTTGCACACCACTTTCTACCCACTTGCGCGCGCAGTTAACAAATTCTTCAGGAGTATGGCTATTCCATTCTGACGCATCCACATGGTGATCAACATAGTCATGTCGATCAGCGTCAGGATAAACCGCAACGGGCCCTTTCCACTTTTCTTTGATAGTGGGTATTGCAAGGTCAGTAGCTTCAACCGTCGTATGGAAAACCGCCACAACGTCACTGGCGAACGATAGGAGCGTATCTAGCCCTGTCTCAAATGGTTCTTTTGAATTGTATCCAGTCATCAATCCGCCGTTTTGCGTATCAATATGCGCCTTAAATCCCAACCAGGTGGGTAACCCGGTAGCCTTACAGGCCTCTATCACCCACCGCCTGTTCAAAGTAGAGCCTGTCGCTTCTGCCAATAACATGTCCACACCTGAATCAACGAGAATCTGCGCCTGCTCATGTAGGTTTTCCCGACATTGTGTTTCGGTGTAGTCACTCCAACCATACTGCAGTCTTAACGGTAGCTTTTCTTCGTCACTACCAGCGAGAATTCCATAATTCGATACTGAACCCGCAATGAGAATTGGGCGGCCATCTGCCACTCGGCTACGTGCCTCCTGTGCCAGTACCACTGCCCGTAAATTTAGTTCACGTGTGAGTCCGCCTAGCCCAAGAGGCTCCAAACAGTGTCGAGCAGAGGAATAGGTATTCGTCGTGATGATGTCAACACCCGCCCGAATATATTGTTCATGCATAAAACGCACCGTGTCAGGGTGGGTATGTTGCGCTATTCCCGCCCATGCTGTAGCCCCAATTGGAAACCCAAGCGACTGCAACTCAGTCCCAACCGCGCCGTCCAGAATAATGACTTCCCTACTCGATAGCCGGTCTAACAAGTTGTCATATTTCGTCATAATTTTCATTCATTTTTTGAAAACAAGCGACCAACACTACCTTCCCGGTTACGGCCTACTGGTCAGCAAAGCGCCCTCCTCGTTTTAAGTGCTGCCCGTGACTGTAGGCTACGATTTGGCCCAGTGCGACCCCGGCCGCATGCGTGCCGGCGCCAGGTGAATGTCGAAACGCTCACGGATTTTCCGATCCAGCGACCCCGCCAGATGGTCTGGATAGTGGCTACACAGGGTCTCGAGCACCACCGCCCGGGCCCGCTCGAGTATGTCGCTACTACCGCTGTCCTGCCAGGTGGCCGGGGCCTGCCGGTCACTGAGCACTGGATAGTGGTATTCGCTTTGCATCAGTGTCAGGGTCTGCTGGTGCCCCAGGTAGTGACCAGGCCCCTCGACGTTGACTTCAGCTATGGTCTGCAGCGACAAGGTTTCGTCGTTGACCTCTATGCCCCGGACAGTTCGCTTGATACCGCCGAGCATCTCGTTATCGATGACAAAACTCTCCAGCGCACAGCCGAGCAGGCTGGCGTGCATGCCTGCCGATTCATGCACCATGCCGGCGCCGGCAATGCCGGCGATCAGGTTGCTCGAGGCTTTTTCGAAGCCGGCCTGAGCATCGGCAATTTTCGCGTCCGTCATGCCCGCCGCCACGCTGCAAGGCAGGTCATAAAAGTGACCCATCTGGGCAGCCGCTCCCATCAGTAGTGCCTGCTCTGCACCACCGCCACTCATGGCTCCGGTTCGTAGATCCGAGACCAACGGCCACGGCGCAAAAGTGATTGGGTGACCCGGGGCGATTGCTTGTACATACACCAGGCCTGCCAGCGCTTCGGCCACAACCTGCACCATGGTGCCAGCAAGGGCTGCCGGCGCCGTTGCACCGGCCTGCGGTGCTGAAGCAATCATCAATGGGACCCCGGCGCGGATCACCGCCTCCTTGATCAGGCAACGGTCGTAGGCGTATTGGAGCGGCGGCACACCGGCACCCTGCACCGAATGGCAACAGGGCTCAGCAAAAAAGCTGCCGGGCCGACCACGCACCATTTCAAACAGCTCTATCACCGGGGCGACATTTTGCGGCGAAGAGAAGGTAATTCCCCAGGGCTTGGTCGTGCCCGCCGCCAGCGCATAGGCGGTGTTCATGTCCAGCGCTCGCAGAGAATCCAGGTCGCGGGCCACCAGTGGGCGGTAACACCAGCCGATGTTTGCCAGGGTGTCGATCAATCGGGCAGCGTCGTACAGATCAACCAGCGTGGTATCTCGGTAGTGGCGCTGGTGAAAGTCGAGAATGCTGACAGCGCCGCCGGCCGTACCGTAATGGGTCTGGCCCGGGGCAATCTCCAGTGCCCGGTCTGAATCCAGCGCGTGCAGGGTCCAATGCCGACAGGCTCCGGCAAGCGCGTCTTCCACCAGCGCCTCAGGGATACGGACCCGCCCGTGAGCATCCAGCGTAGCGCCCTGCTCCAGCATGGCCTTCACGCCAGGTGGCTGCTCCCCCAACATACCCATGCCCACAGTCTCCAATACCCTCAGCGCTGCCCGATGGATGCGGGCGACGTCGCTCTCGGTCAGCGGCTCAAATTTACGGCCCCCATGTGAAGTTACGCCCGGCATGCCGGCCGTTAACGATCGCACATTCCTGGCTATGCGGGCCGCTCGACCGCCACTGCGCCGGGCGCTCATAGCGCCATGGCCGCCAGCATACCTTCGTATACGGCTTCTTCCGCCGAACGCGGGCTCTGGCAATCCCCGGCCAGGTACAGATCCAGGCCCAGCGCCTTGACCACTGGCTCCAAGTCGCAGACCGACGCATGACCATAAGCTACGATCAGCGTATCAACCCCACGGCATTCAACCGGTTCGTTGCTGGCGCTGTGCAGAAAGTAAACGGTATCCTCGTCACACCCGGCCAGGCGCACTTGACTAATGATCTCTACCCCCAACCGATGCAGCGTACCCAGCCAGTGATCGCGCAGGTATATCTGTAGATTTTCACCAGCACAAATACCGTTCACAGCCAAGCGCACATGACACCCGTTCCGGGCCAGTTGCTCCGCCACGCCCAGCCCCACCCAGTCACAACGCCAATCAGCGACCACCGCCCGTTGGCCCGGCCGGACCGCGCCCTCAATCACTTGCCAGGCATCGACTACTTGGTCCAGCTGACCAAGTTCCAAATCCGGCCAGAACGGCCGCGCGCCAGTCGCCAGGATGACCGCGTCGGCGTTATCTGCCTGCAACGAAGCGCCCGTCACCGCAGTATTGAGTTGGATCTGCACCCCGGCCGTACGGGCCTCGCGTTCAAGATTACTCACTAGACCACCGAATTCTTCTCGCCCGGGCAGTTTGCGCGCCAACAACGCCTGGCCACCCAGTTGCGCGGTCGCCTCGTACAACAACACCTGGTGACCGCGCTGGGCCGCCACCGTCGCAGCCTTCAGCCCGGCTGGACCGCCACCGGCAACGACCACTCGGCGCTGTTCCCGGGCGGGGGGTTGCCGGGGGAATTGCCGCTCCCGCCCACTCACCGGGTGCTGGATACAGGAGATAGTCAGCCCCTGGTGAAAGTGTCCGATACAGGCCTGGTTACAGCCGATGCAGGCACGGATATCGTCCAACTGGCCGGCCCGTGCTTTGTTCGGCATTTGTGGATCCGCGATCAACGCTCGAGTCATGCCACACAGGTCCGCCTGCCCGGCTGCGAGAATATTTTCCGCAACCTGCGGCTGGTTAATGCGGCCAGCAACGAACACGGCGCGGCTAAATCGTTCACGCACCGACGCTGCGTACGGTGCGCTGTAGGCGGGGGCAACCATCATTGGCGGTGCCACATGTACTGAACCCCGCGGACCCGACATCGAACCCAGGGTAACGTTAAGATAATCCAGCTCCCTCACCCCATCGAGGTGGGAGCAGATCTCCAGCATGGCCTCTTCGTCCAACCCATCCGGCTCGAACTCCGCTGCCGACAACCGCACCCCCAGGGCAAGATCACGGCCGATGGCGGCACGCACTGCCGCCAGAATCTCAAGCAGTAACCGCAAGCGGTTTTGCAGCGGGCCACCATAGTTGTCCTGGCGCCGGTTGCAAGCTGGATTCATGAACTGTGCCAACAGGTTACCGTGGCTGGCCGCGATTTCGATCCCGTCAAGCCCGGCCTCGGCCAGCCGCCGCGCCGCCGCCGCGAAGCCGCTGATGACATCCTCGATCAGGGCGCCGGACATGGCCCGCGGCATATTGTGAAATCGATGATCCGGCAGTGCCGACGCCGAGTAGGTCACCCCACGCATGCCAGCGCGCAACTGGTAGTTGACTCGGCCGGGATGGGCCAACTGCCCGAACAGCCGGGTGCCGTGAGCGTGTACGAGTTCTGCCACCCGCCGATAGCCGGGAATACATTGGTCCGTGGTGGCGTTGATGATGGGCGCATCGCTGACCGCACTGGCGTGCGGTCTGGCGCCCTCCATCACGATCAGACCGGTGCCACCGGCTGCTCGTGCCTCGTGGTACGCCGCCATGTTTTCTTCGGGCAGGCCAGCCCGGGCGAACAGGGTCTGGTGACCGCTGGAAAAGATGCGGTTGGGAATCTCCACCGATCCTACCTGTAGCGGACTGAAAAGGTATTGCCAATTCATGCCTGATGCCGTTATCGGTAGCGGTGATTGTCTCTAACCGTCACTAACAAGATTCCGGCTGGGCGGCGCTGGCACAGGGTCCGGGTTTGCCAAGAGCGCACGGGCATATCGCTTTACCGGCCCATACGCAAGCCCGCTGGCAGTTCGGCCAAAGCGGTAGCGGCGCCCAAACCCAGGTACACGGCGCCCGCCAGCCAGCGGTGCCACTGCCAGCGGCTAACACCCTCACGCAGTCGGCGGCTGACCGTACCGGCGCCGAGCGCATAACAGACGTCCGAGACGAACGCCAGCGTCACCAGCAGCGACCCCAGCAACAGGAACTGGAGCGTTGCACTGCCCCGAACAGGGTCCACAAACTGCGGCAGAAAGGCAACGAAAAAAAGCGCCACCTTTGGATTGAACACATTAATAATCATGGCATCACGGAATATCTGCCGGTAATGCCGTCGCCCCCGCTCACCCTGCCAACCGGCGTCACCCCCACGCCCGAGCAATGTGCGCACACCCAGATACACCAGATACAACGCGCCCAGATACTTGACGACAGCAAACGCGACGGCCGAAGACAACACCAGCATTGACAGGCCCAGGCTCGCCGCAACCACGTGGGCAAAACCGCCTGCAACAACGCCAGCCGCCGAGACAATGCCCGTGCGCGGGCCCTGCTCGACGCTGCGGGCGATGATGTAGAACACCGCCGGACCCGGCGTCGCCGCTAGCAGCAAGCCAGCGGCGAGGAACAACACCAGTTGCGGGGTATCCGGCAACATGCCCTCAACCGCCGGTCAAAGGCGCCATCACGGTCATGCTGTCGCCATCGCCGAGTAAACGTTCACCATACTGAGCACGCGCGACCGACTCACCGTTGACCGCGACTAGCCCGACCTGGTCGGCCGTTATGCCTATCGCGGCCAGTGCCTCGATCACACTGGCGCCATCCGGCAGGATAACCTCGGTGCCGTCGAAGTAGTCGGCCAACCGGCCGGTGACCTTGATTCCGACCTGCAAAGCCCCGTGCTCAGCCGAGGCCCAGGCGTTCGAGGGTCTGGGTGGTGGGGCGACCATCTTCCGACCAACCGCGCAACTGGTAATATTCTGGCAGCATACGATCGAGTTCGTTAACCCGACCCTTGGCCGTGCCGCTAGGGGCTGGATCCTTAAGCAAACGCTCAGGTAACGTATCGTCCGAGCTGGTCAATCCAGCCGCCAGGTTGAACAAGCGCTCGAGGTTCCAGATACGCTCTCCAGAGATCAGCAACCGCTCGGCCGTCCAATCGCCCTCACTATCGGCATCCAGTAGCGCTGCAAACATCTCCGCACCCAAGCCCGAAGTAAACACGCACAGCCCACTGGAATCCACCGCCGCGGCCCAATCCTGCGAAGTCTTGCACGGCTCGGCCTTGCCTGCGCCGCTCTGGTCTTCCATATCAACATCAAAAGTGTCGTGCTTGAGATGACAGGCTCCTCGGTTACCGGTTGCATAACCCAGTCCCATGCCCTGCAGAGCGCGGGAGTCGTAGCCGGCGAACTCCTGGCCCTTAACGGTCATCGACAATTCCGGGTGCCCGTATTTTTCGCACATCAACTTCGATCCAAGGCCTAGTATTTCTCCGAACCCCTCCTGCTTGCCGGTTTTCTCAGCCATAATGGTGAGTGCCTCAGCGTTGCCAAACTTAAGTTCCACTCCATCCGTGTCGTCCTTGGTGATAGCCCCCATCTCGTAGAGCTCCATTGCGGCGGCCAAGGTCACGCCGAACGAAATAGGATCCATGCCATGCTCGTTCATCAGATAACCGGCAAAGGTGCAAGCATCCAGGTCGTCTACCCCCACTACCGGGCCAAAAGCATAAGCAGTTTCGTATTCCAGCCCACCCGAAGCATGCCAGTATTCCTTGCGGTTAATAACGGTGAAGTGATCTTTACGAATATGTGCAATACGGCCACAGGCAATGGTGCAGCCAAAGCAGGCTTTATTCGTCACCAGGTTACGGTGGCCCGTCTGGTCAGTTTTGAGCATGGCCCTGGCATCGATTTTGTCGTAGCCCTCGAACTGCACTTCCTGGAAATTGCGTGTGGGCAAACCGCCAAATTCCTGCATGGTATCCATCATTTCGTTGGTCCCGTACTTGGTCATGCCGCCAAAGCTCTTGGCAAGTTTCTGCTTCATGCCTGCTGCGGCCTCCATGAAGCGTTTGGCATCTTTCACATTTACCCCAACGCTGCCGCGCACTGCCACTGCCTTAAGGTTTTTCGAGCCCATCACCGCACCCACGCCGGAGCGACCGGCTGCCCGGTGCAAGTCATTTACGATAGCGGCATAACGAACGCCGCGCTCCCCGGCGATGCCGATGCTCGCGATCTTAAGCAGCGGGTTATTACGGCTCTGCTTGATCCATTCCTCGGTCTCCCAGACACTGCTGCCCCAGATTTTTTCAGCCGGCTGCAGACTCGCTTCATCCCCTTCAATCAGCAGGTAAACGGGCTTTTCGGACTTGCCTTGTACCAGTAACAGATCATAGCCCGCGTATTTCAGCTCTGCCCCAAACTTACCGCCGGAATTGGAACAAGCTATGGCGCCAGTGAGCGGCCCCTTGGTAAGGACCGCGTAGCGACCACTGGTGCTGGCACTGGTACCGGTCAGTGGCCCGGTAGCGAAAATCAAAACGTTATCCGGTCCCATCGGATTAACGGTTGGGTCCATATGCTCCCACAAGTATTTGCTTCCAAGGCCACGTTCGCCGATGTAGTCATTGGCCCAATCCTGGTTCAAGGGCTCTTGTACGATCGTGCCGTGGGTAAGATCAACTTTCAGGATTTTCCCTTGCCAACTCATGTTGCGACTCCGTTTACGGTTTGTGCCGCCGACTCGAGCATGCGTCCGATCCCGGTTGCGCCCGCGTCCAGGTAAGTTATCGCCCCGGTCGGACAGGCTGCCACGCACTGGGGGTTGCCGCTACACAGGTCACACTTGTATACCTTGCCAGTGGCTGGGTTGAATTCGATGGTGCCGAACGGGCAGGCACTGGTGCAGGCCTTGCAACCAACGCAGGCCGCAGGCCGGACCAGTTTCGCGCCAAGCTCCTGGTCGAAAACAATCGCACCGGTAGGGCATGCCTGCAGGCACCAGGCCTCGGTGCACTGGCTGCAGGTATAAGGTACTGAAGTCCTACCGTGCTCGAACTCGAAGACCCGTATCCTGGAACGGGCGGGATTAAATTCGCCCTCGTGCTCGAAACTGCAGGCCATTTCACACTGCAAGCACCCGGTACAAAGGCCAGGTTCCATGTGTAGCAACCGCTGCATCGATTTCCCCTTTTTTTCTGATAGTTTGATGGAACAAAAAACAACTGTACCGGAAACTGCTGGCTGCGAACAGGTAGGCGGCCCGGCGACGATATAATCCGTCGCGTTCTATCCGGACCACCCCGATGCACGCCAAAGTAACGCCACTGTGACCGCCCTCCTGCAACACCTACACGCGCTGCTGGGCGATGTCGGCCTGATCAGCCGCACCGAGGACATGGCGCCGTACCTGGATGAGCAGCGCGGACTGTATCCGGGCGCGGCCGCTGCCGTGGCCCTGCCGGCCACCACTGAGCAAGTGCAGGCCGTAGTCTGTGCCTGCACTGAAGCCGGCACCACGATCGTGCCCCAGGGCGGCAATACTGGCCTTTGTGGCGGTGCAACCGCCAGCCCCGGCCAGGTCATCGTCAATCTCCGGCGGCTCCAGCGTATCCGCGGAATCGACCCCGCCAACAACACCATGACAGTCGAGGCCGGCTGCATTCTTTCAGACCTGCAGCAGGCTGCACTGGCCGCCAACCGCTACTTTCCGTTGAGTCTCGGCGCCGAAGGCAGCTGCCAAATCGGCGGCAACCTGGCGACCAACGCCGGTGGTGTCAACGTGCTGCGCTATGGCAACGCCCGTGACCAGGTGCTAGGACTGGAAGCCGTGCTGGCAGATGGGCGTATCTACAGTAGTCTCACCGGGCTGCGCAAAGACAATACCGGCTATGACCTGAACAACCTGTTGG
Organism: Arenicellales bacterium; assembly: GCA_030747115.1. Lineage (GTDB taxonomy): Bacteria > Pseudomonadota > Gammaproteobacteria > Arenicellales > UBA868 > UBA12578. Next base: position 17,280 of record JASLLH010000014.1, on the reverse strand, counting down.
TCGGTTCCGAGGGCACCCTTGGCATCATCACCGCCGCTGCGCTCAAGCTCCAGCCCCGACCCGACCAGTCTGAAACGGCCCTGGTTGGGCTGCGCGATCTCGACGCCAGCCTGGAGTTACTCGACCGTGCGCAGCGCATGAGTAGCGGGCTGCTCTCGAGCTTTGAGCTGATCCCCCGCATCGGACTCGAGTTTGCCTGCCGCCACGTCGCTGGTTGTGCCGATCCGCTGGCGGCGGCCTACGACTGGTACGTGCTGCTGGTATTCAGCGGCAGTGGCGCAGAACTGGACTTACGGGCCATGCTGGAGCGCACCCTAGGCCAGGCACTGGAAGATGGGGTAGCGCGTGACGCGACCGTGGCCGCCAGCGAAACGCAGGCAAAGAGCCTGTGGCGCATCCGTGAAGGCCTGGTTGAAGGCCAGGAGTTCGAGGGTGGCAGCATTAAACACGATATCTCAGTCACGGTATCCCGGGTACCAGAGTTGATCCGCCGTGCCACCGCCGGTGTCACAGCCCGCTTGCCCGGCATACGCCCGTGTCCGTTTGGCCACGTCGGTGATGGCAATATTCACTTCAACCTGAGCCAGCCTGAGGGTGCCGATAGCGCCGAGTTTCTGACCCTATGGGGAGAGTTCAACCAGATCGTCTTTGACATCGTCCAGGACCTGGGTGGCTCGTTCAGTGCCGAGCATGGTATTGGTCAGTTGAAACTGGCCCAGATGTCTCACTATAAGAATTCAGTCGACCTCGACCTCATGCGCGCGATCAAAGACGCGCTCGATCCTGCCGGCGTTTTCAATCCGGGCAAGGTCTTGCCCTTGAGCCCACCGGTAAAACCGGTCGTCGATGCCTAGCTCAAGGGGTTAACTGCGGCAGCGGTTGACCTCATCGGCGTGGAAACGGGCCACGCGGTTACTTGGCGGCAGTGGTTCATTGTAGAAAAATTCCGGCAACTCGTCGTCCGCCTCGGTAAAGCCCGCTGCGCGGTTGAACTCGTGTTCAAGACGCAGGGTTTCGCGCCCGATCTCGTCAAAAAACTCTGCTGTCAATTCGGTGCCATGTGCATTGTTGATTGCGTCGATGACAAAATCGATATTGGTGTTGGTAATCGAACGACCGAAAATACACAGGCCGAGCGAATCGGAGACTGCCCACTCGCGCTGCACCTCGAGGCTCGCTTCGACTACCTCCTCTACACTCATGTCGGTGCAATCGAGTTTGGGTAAGTTGCCGACAGTGTGATCCGCACCCTGGGCAGTCAGCATCATGGTTACACCGGTGCCCTCGATCACGCGCGGATCGTAGGCGCTGACCGCCTGCCGTTTGATCACCGGTACCCGGCTAACACCATAGTGCGCGCCGACATCGGCCGTGCCCTGAGCCCATAACTTGCCCTTATCTGTGCCGGTACGCATCTCTTCCAGTACCGACAACATGAAGCCGACGTCACCGAACGCGCCCTCGCCGGCGTCCATCAACACGGCAATCATGGCGCCAACCTCGATGCTGTCAACGCCCAAGTCATTGGCTATAAAGTTGACTTGGGCGAGCTCATCGGGATCGCTCAGGCCACAATTGGTGCCCATAAGGCCGAGAGTCTCGTACTCGACCGGCGAGACCACTTCTTTGCCGTTGCTGTCGACGTATACGTTGCTGCACTCAATAGTGCACCCCGGCATACAGGCGTGGGCGACTTGACCGCCGCGCGCAGTGATCAGTTCGTGCAGGTATTGGCCACCTAACTTCAGGGGCTCTTTTTCGGTATCAACCATCCGTCCCTGGCTAAAATTTCGTACTGGCAGGCCACCCATGTGGTTCTGTACGTCGGCCATCATGGCCGTACCATAGTTTTGGTAGTTATAGGTCATCTCGTCCGCGGCCAGCAACTCGTTGTAGCGCTTAACGGCCTCAATCACTTTCCTACGGTCGTGCAGTTGTGGCATGCGATGATGGTCGGCGACGATGGCTTTGACCTTTTTGTCGCCCATCACGGCACCGACACCACCACGGGCAGCCAGTCGCGAGGGTCGCCGATCGGCGTCACTAAAGCTGATACCAGCGACCAGTCCCCCGTACTCACCGACCGGCCCGCATAGGGCCAAGCTAGTCTTCTTGCCATAAGCCTCGTGCAACATGCGCGCGCAGGCGAAGTTCGACAAGCCGAGATAGTCGTCGGCCGACTCGAACGTGACTGTGCCGTCGAGTGCAAGGTGGATCACCGTCCACTCATCACTGGCGCCGTTCAGGGTAAAGCCGGCCAGGCCCAGTTGACCCATAGCAAAACCAAAGCTGCCGCCGGCATTGGCTTCTTTAATGCCACCGGTCAGCGGGCTGCGGCAACCCACACTGATACGGTTGGCGTTCGAAAAGTTAGTACCTGCAAAAGGCCCCGCCGAGAAGATCAGCGGATTGTCGGGCGAGCGCGGGTCAACCGAAGCGATGCCGGCGTCCACCAGGGTGCGGGCAATGAGGTAGCGGCCGGCATGGGCGATGGCCTCGCCGGTCAAGGTCTCGCGCCGCACGGTGTGGCTACTAAGATCAATATGCAGGTGTTCTCTCACGTTGTTTCCTTAGGTTGGCTGGGCCCCGGTGGATCCTGGTTGCGTTCAGCGGTTGAGGTAGGTCCAGGCAAGCGGCAGGGTCGTCGCGGCCAGGGCCATCTTGCAGATCTCGGCAGGGAGGAAAGGCATCAGCCCCAAGGTCACGGCCTTGCTGGCCCCGATCGCAACTGCCAGCCAGGCCACCCCGGGCAAGAAAATCAGCAACTCGCCGATCAGCATGGCGCCGAGCATTGTCAGCACTGAGCGATCCCAGCCGCGGCGCGCCAACCAACCCATCACTGTCATTGCCGCCAGAAATCCGAACAAATAGCCGCCGGTCGGGCCGGCCAGGTAAGCGAGTCCTGCCCCTTTGGCAAACACCGGCAGCCCCAGCGCTCCCTCCAACAGGTATAGCGCGCCAGTCGCAGCACCCAGACGCGGCCCATACGCGAGTCCCAGGACCAGCACCACGAAAGTCTGCATGGTCATCGGCACCGGCCAGAACGCCACCTGTACTTTCGCCGACAGGGCCAGCAACATGGTGCCGGCCACAGCAAGGATCAATTGAATCAGCAACGAATCCCGCGAACGGGGCCAAAACCTGACTGCGAGCGTGTTATGCATGAGGATTACCTCCTGGTTCACCATTGGTACTGTCGAGCACGGCCCACCGGGCCGAGCGCCGCGGGTATTGTCGTGTCGCACTGCTGGCCTGTCAAAACACCCAGTAATCTCCCCGGCGTATGCAGGGGCGTCGCGGCCTATGCTGCCGCGTCTGCTGGCCGGTGTTCCAGCGCGTCCAAGTACTGGCGCACGAAATCAAGGCCAGTCGCAGCGCCGAAAGCGTCACTCAAGGCCCGCGTAACCGGCCCCGGTACCACCCCACCTCCCAACGGCTGTCCGTCGTATGAGCGCACCGGGCAGATACAGAAACTGGTGGAGGTGATAAAGGCCTCATCCGCCGTCACTGCCTCATGCGGCCCGAGGTCCGCCTCCTGCACGGCAATACCTATGCTTTCGGCAAGTTCCAGCACCACCTGCCGGCTGACCCCTGCCAGCACGTAACGTTCCCTGGGAGTACGTAACACCGCATCTTTGACCAGAAAAATATTGCTGCCGATGCCTTCGCTGAGATAGCCTCGCGTATCCAGCAACACGGCCCAGGCGTTTTCAGCCCGATATCGCACTTCGCGATCGGCGAGCACCAGGTTGAGGTAGTTGTGGCTCTTGATGTTGGGATCCAGGCACTCGGGTGGCACCCGGCGCAGGGTGGGCGTGAGCACATCGGCACCATCACGAATTAGTTGCGCGCGTGCCTTAAGCGGTAACGGCGTGCACTCGACGATGACAGTGGGATCACTACTCTGCCACAAATCACCGCCGGGTATGTTGCAGCCCCGGGTAACGCGTTGCATGACCCAGTAGTCTTCACCAGGCCCCAGCAGTGGCAGATTGCGCCGAACCGTCTCTCGAGTGATGGCCAGCATCTGCTCTGGACTCAAGCCAGGATCGATGCCAGTTTGCTGCAGCGAGCGGTACAAGCGGTCGACGTGAGCTTGAAGTCGGAAAAGGCTGCCATTGAAAGTGCGGGCCGCGTCGAATACCGCGTCGCCCATGATGAAACCACGATCACGGAACGAAACCATGGTCTCGCTTTCGGGCAGATAGTCGCCATTAAGGTAAGCAACCCGCTCTCGCGCCTGTACCTGAGGTTTGCTAGTCATCTTTACCCGACAGATGGTCCGCTGCTGACCCGGCCGGTGCTAGCCAGACCCGTGGCTGCGGGCGTGGAAAACGTAGCCCAGGGCATTTAGCAGTACCTGGGCCGCGAGGATGGCGGTCACATCCGCCGGATCGTACGGCGGCGCAACCTCGACCAGGTCCATACCGATTACCGGGTTTTGGCTGGCGACCCCCTGGATGATCTCCATCACTTCGTAATACAGAAACCCGCCATGACTGGGTGTGCCGGTTCCCGGTGCGATGGACGGATCGAAGCCGTCTATATCCAATGTTATGTAGCAGGGCAGCCCCGCCGGGATGCGCTCCAGCACGCCAGCAGTGCCCAGTCGACGCACGTCACGCACTGAAAGGATGTCGGAGCCGGCCGCGCGGGCCGCCTCGTAGTCCGTGCGGTTCGAGGAAGAAACATTGCGTATGCCTAACTGCGTCATGCTATGCACATGATCCATCTCTGAGGAACGTCGTAGCGAATTGCCATGGCCGTAGCGAACCCCGTGCCGCTGATCCACGAAATCCAGGTGCGCGTCGAAGTGGAGCAGATGCAGCGGGCCACGCCCGGTAAAAGCCGCCATCACCGGCGCGTGGATTGAGTGATCACCACCCAGCACCACCGGCATAGCGCCCGCTTGCAGTATCTGCCGCACAGCCAACTCAGCGTTGGCGTGGCTGCGCTCCATGTCCGTGTGCACAATGTCAACATCGCCGAGGTCGACCATGCGGACGCTGGCTTCGGGCAAGTAGGTGACATCGTCCTCGAAATCGTAAGCGCCGCCGTGACCAAACGAAAACAGCGTCGATGCCTCGCGTATGGCACGCGGCCCAAACCGCGCGCCTGGCCGGTACTGGGTTCCCATGTCGTTAGGTACTCCCAGAACCGCGACCTCGGCGTCGATGGCAGCCCAGTCAGAACACGCTGGCGCCCTGGCAAAAGTGCAGTGACCGACGAATGGCAAATTCAGCCGCCCGCTGTCGTAGTTGAACTCGCCCATCACCTCCCCCAAAATTTCCGGCAACCTACTCTACGCCGCCGGCAAGCACAATAAAAGGGTTCCCAGTCAGGCCGGATCGCGCAACGCACAACCGACCTCGGCACTGGCGTCCAGCAACCAATGCAACAGGTGGTCGGCAAAACTGCGGCGCACAACGATATCGATCACATCGGCGTCCTCGACCTCGGCCGCGACCCGCAACAGTGCCCCGACGTGGGCCACCAGTGTCTGCGCACATTGCCCGGGTCCAAAGCGCCGTGGATGCAGGTCGAGCGTACAGCCACTGGCCAGCACTTCGCGCAACTTTGGGCCGCCAGTACGCAACAGGGTCTGGCCACCGCTGAGGTCGGTCAACGCATAATGGCTACCGGCGAGCACAGCCTCGAGCTCTGCTTGCAGTCGAGTGTCGGTGGGAGCGGCGATTAGCAGCCACTCGTCGGGTCCCAGCCAGTGAACCAGACAGCGTCGGCCATAACTGGCCGTGTTGGGTTCGAGCGGCAGGACCGCACCGGTGATCGGCGCTAGCGCCTCAGTACAACCGGTCGAGGCCGCGCTCCGCAGGTTGAGGTGCGCTCGGAAGGGGAGTTCCTGGAACCAAACGCCAGCACTGCCACCGACACCGGTCCAGACCTGCCCGGTAGGAACCTGCTCCAGAGGGGAACGTAATCCGCTCACAACGGACGGCTTCCTGTCACCTGCGCCACCACCGCCTCAAGCCAGGTTCCCGGCCAGCGTGCTGGCGCCCAAGGCCAGTATTTTTTCGCTATTTCGGTCATGGCCTACTGCCGCTGCCCTGGCTGTTGCATCAAGCGCGCTGTCGTTCATTGTCGGGATCATAGAATGCCGCGCCGGTGATGGTTGCCGGCAGTACCGTGTCGTCCATCAGCTGAGCGTAGACGGTCCCACCCATACGTGAATGCCCACCCTTAACAAGTGCCAGTGCAATGGACCGGCCCAGGCTGGCGCTGTAGTAACTGGACGAAACGTGGCCCACCATTGGCACCGGCCGTTCGCTAGCAGGCGCATTAACCAGTTGCGCGCCTTCGGGCAACACCCGGGCCGGATCCTCGCTGAACAACCCGACCAGTTGCTTGCGATTCTGGCGCAGCGTATCCGGGCGAAATAACGACCGTTTGCCGATGAAATCCTTATCTTTGGCGACAATCCAGTCCATCCCCAGATCCACCGGAGTGACCGAACCGTCGGTGTCCTGCCCCACGATCACGTATCCCTTTTCCGCTCGCAGCACATGCATGGCCTCGGTCCCGTAGGGGGTGATACCGAAGGCTCGGCCGGCCGCCATCACGGCCTCCCACAGAGTTCGGCCGGCGTTGGCGTTGACGCCGATCTCAAAACCCAGTTCACCGCTGAAACTGATGCGGCTGACCCGCGCCGGTATGCCCGCGGCCTGGCCCAGGCCGAAACTCATGAACGGCAGAGCATCTGCCGACAGGTCTATGCCGGCACAAACCTGTTCCAACACCTGGCGGCTGTTGGGGCCGGCAACGCTCATCACCGACCAGTGATCGGTGACCGAGGTGAGGTAGACCTGGAGCATCGGCCACTCGGTCTGCAGCCAGCGCTCCATCCAGGCCAGCACCGTAGCTGCGCCGCCGGTGGTAGTGGTCATCAGGTAATGGTCATTGGCCAGGCGCGCAGTAACACCGTCGTCCATTACCATGCCATCCTCGCCGAGCATGAAACCGTAGCGGCAACGGCCGAGCGCGAGCTTCGACCAGCTATTGGTGTAGATCCGGTTCAGGAACTCGGCAGCATCGGGCCCGCGGATATCGATTTTGCCCAGCGTCGACGCGTCCAGCACGCCGACGCTGTTGCGCGTTGCCAGGCACTCCCGGTTGACGGCTTGCTGCATACTTTCACCGGAGCACGGATAGTACCGGGGCCGTTTCCATTGACCAACATCCTCGAAAACGGCCTCGTGATCGACGTGCCAGCCGTGCAGTGCGGTCTTGCGGACCGGATCGAAACGCTGAACACCCAGGTTTCGACCAGCGATGGCGCCGAAGGTGACCGGTGTGTAATTGGGCCGGAAGGTGGTCGTGCCGGTGTCGGCCAATGACTGGCCCAGCGCCTGTGCCAGTACAGCCATGCCGTTGACGTTGCCCAGTTTGCCCTGATCAGTACCGAAACCCAGTCCGGTATAACGTTTAACGTGCTCGATCGAGCGGTAGCCCTCCCGAGCTGCAAGAAAAATGTCGGCGACCGTGGTGTCATTCTGGAGGTCGATAAATTTCTTGCCGCCATGACCCTCAGCCCGGCCGTCAGGCACGCTCCAGCACGGCAACATCTGCGACATGGCCGGTGATCGAGCCCGCGGCAGGTCAGGTCCGGGGCTGTTCCAGCCACTGTCGGCCGCTGCTGCCTGGCCGGCTCGCGCACCCGCAGCTAAACACTCGCCAAGATCGATGGCCCCGGCACAAGCGCCCGCCGAGCGTTCAGCCTGCACCGAACTGGCCGGTACGAAACAACTCCTGCCTTCATCGAATTGCGGTCGGGCACCGGACTGCGCGTGCAGGTGCACGACCGGGTTCCAGCCCCCCGATACGGCCAGCACCTGGCATGGCAACGCACCCTTGTGCGCCAATATGTCGTTTGCAGTGGCGTTCAACCGAGCGAGATCAACCCGCCACAACCCGTGGTGGCTACCGTGGGTACCGGTAACAGCATGCCCGGTATAAACTGTTATACCCAGGCTACGTACTGCCTCTACGAGTTCACCTTCCGGCTGCTGGCGCAGATCAATCACCCCGGTGACCTCCATGCCGGCCTCATGCATATCGAGCGCCGCCTGGTAGGCTGAATCATTGTTGGTAAACACCGCACCACGCCGGCCCGGCACCACCGCATAGCGGCGGATGTAAGTCGAGACAGCTGCGGCCAGCATCACTCCCGGCCGGTCGTTGCCAGCAAAAACCAGGGGCCGTTCGATCGCGCCTGTCGCCAACACCACCTGGGCTGCCCGTACTCGCCACAGTCGTTCGCGCGATATCCGCGGATCGACCTGTCCCGGGCCCTGGTGGTGGCTGCGTCGTTCGTTGATCACCAGAAAGTTGTGGTCGTAGTAACCTGTCACCGTGGCCCGTGGCAACAGTGTCACTTCGGGCAGGTCGGCCAGCTCGTGCAGGGTTCCGGCCACCCAGTCGGCGGCAGGCCTGCCGCCGACATGCGCATTCACAGTAAGCAACGAGCCACCGAATTCTGCCTGCTCATCTGCCAGGATCACCCGGGCACCGCTGCGCCCAGCCGCCAATGCAGCCATCAGACCAGCTGGCCCGGCGCCCACCACCAGTACATCACAATGCTGGTTGATCTTGTCGTAGCGTTCCGGGTCCGGCAACTCCGGCGTATGCCCCAGCCCCGCTGCCTTGCGGATATAGTGTTCGTAGCGCTGCCACATCGGCCGCGGCCACATGAAGGTTTTGTAATAAAAACCCGCTGGCAGCAGTCGCCCTACCAGACTGTTAAGCGCATAGAGGTCGAGATGCAAACTGGGCCAGCCGTTTACCGTTCTCGCAACCAACCCCTGGTAGAGCTCGATCTGGGTAGCCCGCTGGTTGGGTACTGTATATGCCCCCTCGCCAAGCTGGACGATGGCATTGGGCTCCTCCGCACCAGCGCCGACGAGTCCGCGCGGGCGGTGATACTTGATACTACGCCCGAATAGGCGTACGCCACTCGCCAGCAGAGCCGAGGCCAGCGTGTCCCCGCGGTAACCGGTGTAAGGCCTGCCGTTAAAGGTAAACGATAATGGCTGCGACCGGTCGATACGCCCACCGCTGGCGAGCCGGTTGACGCTGCTCATGGACCGCCCTCTGGTGGCCGCTCACCAACCCGATAAACTGAAATAACACGGTAACTGACAGTATCCCTTATCACGTTGAACCAACGCCGGCAGCCACCACTATGGCACCACTGCTCCGCGTGCGGGCCTTTTATGTTTTTGCGGTTGAAAAGGTAGTCGCTCCACTCGGCGTCTGACAGTGTCTCGGGCTCAGCTGGGCGCACGATGTGCGCTTCACCGCCGCAACTGAACTCGCTCTGGTCGCGCGAACCACACCAGGGGCAATCGATCGTCAGCATCTTTGGGGGGTCTCGACTAGTGGGCTCAGTGAGCGACGCCGGCAGCACCATGCTCATCAATAAGCGCGCCACTGGTGAAGCGCTCGAGAGCGAATGGAGCGTTCAATGGATGCGGCGCGTCGTTAGCCACGGTATGGGCAAAGACCCAGCCCGAGCCAGGTGTCGCTTTGAAGCCACCAGTACCCCAACCACAGTTGAAGTAGAGTCCCTTGACCGGAGTCTTGGAGATGATTGGGCAGGCATCGGGGCAGACATCGACGATGCCGCCCCACTGCCGCAGCATGCGTACCCGGCTAAACACCGGAAACAGCTCGACAATGGCGGCAACATTGCCCTCGATGATAGAGAAACTGCCACGCTGGCCGTAACCGTTATAGGCGTCGATACCTGCACCAATCACGAGTTCGCCCTTGTCCGACTGGCTGACATAACCGTGCACGGCGTTGGACATGACCACGGTATCGAGCACCGGTTTCAAGGGTTCTGAAACCAATGCCTGCAGCGGATGGCTCTCGAGCGGCATTCGCAGGCCAGCCATGTCGGCGATGACGCTGGAATGGCCGGCCGCCACCACAGCCACTTTGGCTGTGCGAATAAACCCGCGGCTGGTATCTGCACCCGTAACCCTATCGCCTTCGCGCCGAATACCGGTCACCTCGCAGTTCTCGATGATATCCACCCCGTGGCGATCGGCAGCACGGGCGAAACCCCAGGCAACCGCATCGTGGCGGGCAACGCCGCCGCGCGGCTGGAAGGAAGCACCAAGTACACGATAGCGTGCCTCTGCTGAGATATTGATAGCAGGGACCAGCGCCTTGATATCGGCAGGGCTCAGTACTTCGCTGTCTATGCCGTTCAATCGATTAGCGCTGGAGCGGCGCACGATATCGCGCATATCCTGTAGCGTGTGGCCCAGGTTCAATACCCCTCGCTGGCTGAACATGACGTTGTAGTTGAGTTCCTGGCTTAAGCCCTCCCACAATTGCAATGATTTCTCGTAGAGGTGGGCAGCTTCATCCCAGAGGTAGTTCGAGCGCACGATGGTGGTGTTGCGGCCGGTATTGCCGCCGCCGATCCAGCCCTTCTCCAGCACTGCGATGCGGCCCACGTCGTGTTCACGGGCCAAGTAATAGGCCGTTGCCAGACCGTGACCGCCGCCGCCTACCACTACTACGTCGTACTCAGGGGCAGGTGGGGGACTGCGCCAGGCCACGTCCCAATGCCGGTGGGCGCTGACCGCGTTAGCGGCCAGGCTGAAGATCGAATAGCG
>JASLLH010000014.1:0-6538 GCA_030747115.1 Arenicellales bacterium | reverse complement strand
ACTCTTTTTCACAGCACCCTCAAATTCCAGTGCGATTACCGGCCCCCCTCGGAGCAATCATCCTGACAGCCACCGGTGCCAGTCGCAGGCTGCAACTAACTGTCACGATAGACCGGGAAACGGGCGCACAGCGCCTTGACCTGCTTGCGCACGCCATCGACTATCGTCTCGTCGCCGAGATGATCGAGTATGTCGCAGATCCAGTCGGCAACCTGGCATATCTCGGCCTCGGCAAAGCCCCGGGTGGTACTTGCCGGCGTACCGAGGCGCACACCGCTGGTGACAAACGGCGAGCGCGGGTCGTTGGGTACGGCATTTTTGTTAACCGTAATAAAGGCACGGCCAAGGGCCGCATCAGCATCCTTACCGGTAATTTCCTTAGCCACCAGGTCCAACAGGAGCAGATGGTTGTCGGTGCCACCCGAAACGATGTCATAACCTCGCTCGATCAAGGTAGCCGCCATGGATCGAGCATTATCCAATACCTGTTGTTGGTATACCTTGAATGAGGGCTCGAGTGCTTCTTTGAGAGCTACTGCTTTAGCGGCAATCGCATGCATTAGCGGCCCGCCCTGGGTACCCGGAAACACCAGTGACGAAAGTTTCTTCTCAATCTCAGCATTGGCCCGTGCCATGATCATACCGCCGCGGGCACCACGCAGTGTTTTGTGCGTGGTAGTCGTGGTGACATCGGCAATCTCGAGTGGGCTGGGGTAAAGTCCAACAGCGACCAAACCGGCAACGTGCGCCATATCGACCACCAAGTAGGCCCCCACCATGTCGGCAATATCACGAAAACGCTGCCAATCGATCATGCGGCTATAAGCCGAAAAGCCGGCCATAATCAGTCGCGGCTTTTGCTCTCTGGCGAGCGCTTCAACCTGGTCAAAATCGATCTCGCCGCTTGCAAGATTAAGGCCATACTGCACCGCATTGTAGAGTTTGCCGGAAAAGTTCACCGCGGCACCATGGGTCAGGTGACCGCCGTGAGCAAGACTCATACCGAGAACGGTATCGCCAGGTTCTAACAATGCCATGTAAACGGCAGCGTTGGCGCTCGATCCCGAATGCGGCTGCACGTTGACGTAGGCCGCACCAAATAACTCCTTGGCCCGATCGATCGCCAACTGTTCGGCTACATCGACGAATTCACAACCGCCGTAATAGCGTTTTCCGGGATAGCCTTCCGCGTACTTGTTAGTCAGCACCGAGCCCTGCGCCTCGAGCACCCTGGGGCTGGTGTAATTCTCAGAGGCGATCAGTTCAATGTGTTCTTCCTGGCGCTGACGCTCGCCCTCGATCGCTTGGTACAACTGCGGGTCGAAACCAGCGATGGAATCTTTGCTGCTAAACATTCTTTTCCTTATCTGAAATGCCTGAACGATCCCGGCACACTACTAATAGTTGGCCCGCTGAACAAAGAGAATAGCTAGCCTGGTCTGGTTTTGGCCGCCGGTGACTCGTGCCTCCGGATACGGTCGATTCAACTCAACCGTTTGATTCTAACGGAGCCAGGCCCGGCAACCCAAGGCTCCGCGACAAACCGCCGCGACCGCGTGATCAATCGGCCCTCACCTGCCTTTGCTGCAGGCTCGCCAACGAACGCTGCCCGTGGTAGTTGATCTGTGCATCCGGGTAACGCCAGCCAAGGCCCACTGGACAAGCCAGGCGAGCCACACAGCGGATGCCGCACAATGCGGGTTCGGCCAAACGTTGGCTGAGACAGCGCTCGAGGTCGGGTGTAGCATCAATAGCCAGCGCATCGGCCAAACAAGCGTCCAGACAGGGCTGGTCGACACAAGTATCGCAGGGCGAAGCCGGTGTATCACGCGGCGTGCATGACATTGGTGCGCTCACCAAAAAAGCAGCGCGGTGAGCAAACCAAGGTCCAAAAACCGGACTGATGTCCAGCCCCAGCGGTGCCGGCGTACTCCAGCCCACCCAACGGCCCAGTTGCTGTAATGGTATGGGTAGCGCGCCCGGGTACAGCAGTTGCAGCTCGCCGTCGCCCCAATAGTCACGCACCACGGTTTGGGCGGCTGCCACAGACAGCGTGTCGAAAGGATCGGCGTACAGATTCAACTGCTGCTCCACGCGTTGCCATAGCCGGCTGCCGCCCATGCCGAGCAAAACCAGACGTTGACCGGCCACCACCTCCAAGCCAGCGTCAGACCACAACTTGGCCAGCGCCGGTGGAAACTCTGCCGGGTCGAGCACAGCCCGCAGGTTAAAACCCTGTGCCTCTAGCCACCGGTGTCCTTGCTGAGTCACTTTTCAGGCACTTGTTGCAATATCATGTTCTGTTCAATCTGACGGCCCCGTTACCACTAACTGCCGGACACTGTTATAGTTGATTGCGCCCATCCGTGCACGGTTTTAGCAACTATCGGATAAGCGGGTGCTTTGAATCGAATTACTGTTCATGGTCACCGCGGTGCCCGCGGTCTTGCTCCCGAGAATACATTGGTCTCGTTCCAGCGGGCCTGCGCAATCGGCGTGGACGGACTGGAGTTCGACGTCATGGTGAGCGCCGATGACCGTATCGTGATTCATCATGACGCCCGCCTCAACCCCATGCTCTGCCGTAACTCAGCCGGCTGTTGGCTCGAAACACCAACCCCGCGCATTCGTGAACTGACCGCCAAGGAACTTGGCCGCTACGACGTCGGCCGAGCTCGGCCCGGCTCTGCCATCGCCCAACGGTTTTTTCAGCAGGTACCAACTGACGGTGCCAGCATACCGCTGCTGACAGACCTTGCCGAACTTTGGCACACCCTGCATCCGGTACGACCGCTGCTCAACATAGAACTCAAGTCGGATCCGCGTCAACCTGCTGACACGCCTGCGCCTGAACGCTACGCCGCGATCATCCTCGAGGAGCTCTACCGTCTGGACTTGCACCGTCATTGCTGGCTGCAGGCTTTTGATTGGCGCCTGCTGCGGGCCGTGCAGGATATCGATCCTACCGTGGTGACCGGCTACCTCAGTTGCGAACGTAACGGGGACGCTACGATCAGTGTCAGCGGAACCTCACCCTGGCTGGCGGGCTTCGATCCGCACCTTTTCGACGGCAGCCTGCCGGCCGCGATAAGCGCCGCCGGCGGCACATTCTGGGGGCCGTGCTTCGACGACTTGACCACAAAACGGGTAGCACAGGCACGCGCCATCGGCCTGCGCGTTCACAGCTGGACACTCAACGAACCGGAACAGATAAACCGGGCTATCGACCTGGGTCTGGACGGCTTCAGCACCGACTACCCAGATCGTGCCCGCGCCCTGCTGCTGCAATCGGGTCTCGGTACAGCACTGCCATGCACCGCCGCTGGCGCATGAATAAGGCTGTCACTTCGAGCAATATCGGTGGCTGAATCCCGCCACCAACTCCCGCGAGGGGTGCCGCCCGGCTAGCCGGGCAACTGGCCGACGCCTGCGGGCACTATCCGTCGTCGAGGCGCAAACTGACATAGCTGCCAGGTGCATCTTCGATCACGGGAAAGGCTTTCTTGGCGCCAGGCTGGCGCGCCTTGACCCGAGCGCCGGCGTACTTGGCAGCCCACTTCTGCCAGTTGGGCCACCAGGAGCCGGCCTTGCAGCTGGCACCTTCCAGCCACGCATCGGCGTCACCGTGCGGACGGTTCCGACTGGTCCAGTGGCAATACTTACCGGCTGCGGGTGGGTTGATCACCCCGGCAATGTGGCCCGAGCCCGACAGCACGAACTTTACCGGTCCTTGGAACAGCGTCGCACCAGCAAAGGTCGCCTGCCATGGCGCAATGTGGTCGTCGCTCGCAGAAAGAAAATAACACGGCGTTTTGATACTAGAGATGTCGATCGAGACACCGTCCAGCACCATTCCACCGGGTTCCTTGAAGCGATTCTCCAGATACATGGTGCGCAGGTACTCGCTGTGCATTCGCGCCGGCAGGCGAGTCGAGTCCGAGTTCCAATACAGTAGATCGAAGGCCAGCGGCTCGTGCCCCATCAGGTAGTTATTTATAACAAATGACCAGATGAGATCGTTCGACCGCAGCATGTTGAAGGTGGCAGACATATCGGCGCCGTCGAGGTAGCCATCCCGGGCCATTTTCTGCTCCAGGCTTTCGACCTGGTCCTCGTTGATGAACACCCCCAGGTCACCCGGCTCGGCGAAGTTGATCATGGAGGTAAAAAAGGTGCTGCTAGCAACCCGTTTGGCATCACCCTGGGCCTGCAGGTAGGCAAGCAGCGCCGCCAGCAAGGTGCCACCCAGGCAATAGCCGATGAGGTTGGCCTGAGCCTGTCCGGAGATCGCCGCGATCGCGTCCAGCGCGGCCAATGGGCCCTCCAACAGGTAATCCTCGAAGCCCTTGTCGGCGAGTTCTGACCCCGGGTTAACCCAGGAGATGACGAACACGGTGTGCCCCTGCTCGACCAGCCAGTGGATCAACGAGTTCTCAGGCTGAAGATCGAGGACGTAGTACTTGTTGATCCAAGGCGGAATGATGAGCAATGGGGTACTGTAAACAGTGGCGGTGGTCGGCTGGTACTGAAGCAACTGGATGAGGTCGTTCTGGAACACAACTTTACCCGGGGTTACAGCAATATTCTTCCCCAGTTCAAACGCTTTGGTATCTACCATGCGGGTCTGTAGCCTACCCTCGCCCCGCTCCAGGTCCTCGAGGATGTTCTGGAAACCCTTGACCAGGTTGTCACCCTTGGACTCCAGTGTTTTCTGGAGTACATCCGGGTTGGTCAAGGCGAAGTTGGTCGGTGCCATCGCGTCGATGTACTGGCGGGTGAAGAAATTGATCTGCTCGCGGGTTTTGTCATCCAGTCCTTCGGCTGAGGCAGTCGCACCAAGTACGTAGCGCGAGGCCAACAGGTAAGACTGCTTGATGAAATCGAACAAGTGGCCGTCGCTCCAGTTGTCGCTGCGAAAACGTTTATCGCCCTTGTCCGGCTCTATCACCGGCTCAGTCGCATGCCCGAGCAGACCCGCCGTGGTCTGCTGCCACAAGGCAACGGTGTCCCGCCAGAATTGCCACTGGGCCTGGGCCAGTTGCTCCGGTTCAAAGCGCAACGTACTGAGGTTCTGGAGGAAAACCTCACCGAGTTTGACTGGATCGAAACCGCCGCCAAAGTGGCCGGTTTGATTTTGCATAAACTCGCTCATAGCCTGCTGGCTGTGGGCCATGACATCGACCATTGTGCGGGAAAATTCTGCCGGATCAGTTGCCGCTGGTTGGGGTTTTGCTTTGCTCACGCACGCACTCCATAAATTGTTGCAGCGCAACATTGTAAAGATCGACTGCTCGAAAGACAAGCGCGGTCGCCCCCGGGAAAGCGCCATCGACCAAACCTATCTGCGCTATAGTGGCGCAAAAACAAGCCCCTAGCGGGCAAATTTCTCAAGCAACATGGATACGATCTACGACACCGACCTTGACCGCCGGGCCGCGAATTTCACGGCGCTGAGTCCGCTTTCGTTCCTCGCCCGCACGGTCCGGGTCTATCCGGAGGAAGTCGCCGTTATTCACGGACCCCTCCGCCGCACCTGGGCCGAAACCGCCAGCCGCTGCCGGCAACTGGCCAGCGCCCTGGCCCGACGCGGCATCAAACGTGGCGATACCGTGGCAATCATGGCACCGAATACCCCCGAGATTTTTGAAGCCCACTTCGGTGTGCCGATGAGCGGTGCAGTCTTGAATGCACTTAACGTACGCCTTGACGCCGATACGCTGGCATTCATCCTGAGCCATGGTGAAGCGAAAGTGTTGCTGACTGACACCGAGTTTGCGCCCGTAATTAAAAACGCACTCGGGCAATGCCACCAGGAAATCCTGGTGGTGGATATCGACGACTCACAAGGCCCGGGTGGTGAGTGCCTGGGTCAACTGAGTTACGAGGAATTGCTGGCTGAGGGCGATCCTGCCTACCACGGGGCGCTACCGCTTGATGAGTGGGAAGCGATCTCACTTAACTACACCTCCGGCACCACGGGCAATCCCAAGGGGGTCGTCTACCACCACCGCGGCGCCTACCTCAACGCATTGAGTAATATCGTTGGCTGGAATATGGCCCACCACCCAGTCTACCTGTGGACGTTGCCCATGTTTCACTGTAATGGCTGGTGTTTTCCCTGGACTCTGGCCGCCGTAGCCGGCACCAGTGTGTGCCTGCGCAACGTCAGCGCTGGCAACATCTTTGCAGCCATCGCGGATTACGATGTCAGCCATTTTTGTGGGGCACCAGTCGTGCTTAACCTGCTGATTAATGCGCCTGACAGTGAGCGACGAGACTTTGAACACACGGTGAATGTCATGACTGCGGCCGCACCGCCGCCACCCAGCGTACTCAGTGCCATGGAGGCGCAGGGGTTTGCCATGACCCATGTTTATGGGCTGACCGAAACCTATGGACCGGCCGTTATCTGCGCCTGGAAGTCCGAGTGGAACGATTTACCTGGTGATGAACAGGCACGCGTTAAAGCCCGCCAGGGTGTGCCATACCACGCGCTGGAAGACTTACAGATTCTTGAACCAGGTTCACTTGAAAATGT
>JASLLH010000149.1:0-3816 GCA_030747115.1 Arenicellales bacterium | reverse complement strand
TCGGCTAGAGGTGGTTCATCGACGGCGGGGTGAGGTTGGAAATGTGCTCCTCCCTCTGAATTGCTCCAGCCCTATAGTTAGTTGACAGGTCGGGAACTATGTATTGTCACTACCGGTGCTGGTGTAATCGAAGAGAGTTACCGACTACAAAGAGGCTCGAAATGCTCATTGCGCCAGCTGCAATCATAGGATTCAACATTATTCCATACATCGGATAGAGCGCGCCTGCAGCTAGTGGAATTAAAGCAATATTGTAGGCATATGCCCATACGAAGTTGAGAACGATAGTGCGCAGTGTTCGTCGAGAAAGGGCAAGAGCGCTGGTAAACTTGCGCAGATCACCCGACATGAGAACCACGTCGGCGGCCTCTATTGCAATATCGGTACCATTACCGATGGCCACGCCGACATCAGATTGGGTAAGTGCCGGTGCGTCGTTTATGCCGTCGCCGACAAAAGCTACCCGTCTACCCGCTGCCTGCATGGCTTTGACCTCTTCGGCCTTGTCGCCAGGCAGCACCTCGGCGACTACCCGGCCGATACCGAGTTCGTGAGCTATCGTATTAGCGGTATGCTGGTTATCTCCGGTGAGCATTACTACTTCTATGCCAAAGCCTTTCAACGACTGTAACATCTCGGCACTTCCTTCCTTGATCTGGTCGGCCACACTGAGCAAAGCGACGAGCTTACCGTTCACGGCAGCGTATATAGGTGTTCGAGCATCTGCTGCCAACCGGGCAGCCAGGTCTTCCTGCGTTTTCGGCACATCGATTCCGAGTTTGCTCATGTACCGGCGGTTACCAATGTGTACCTGGTTTTCTCCTACCCGCGCCTCTATGCCGTAACCGGGCACAGCTGTGAAGTCATAGGCTACTGGCAGGGTAAGTCGTCGTGCTTGGGCAGCTCTGACTATTGCCTCGGCGACAGGGTGCTCACTTTTTGATTCGGCCGCGGCGATCAAGCTTAGCGCAGTATCGACATCGTCATTGTTTTTGTTATCTTGGACTAAATGAAAGTCAGTCATCTCGGGCCGGCCTTCGGTCAGTGTGCCGGTCTTGTCGAGAATCACGGTTTTGATCTTGGCCAGTATTTCTAACGCTGTTCCTTGGCGAAACAGGATGCCTAACTCGGCTCCCCGGCCGGATGCCACCATGATAGCTGTTGGCGTTGCCAGGCCCATGGCACAAGGGCAAGCTATCAACAGAACTGAGACAGCCCCCACGAAAGCAAAATTTAAGACTTGAGAAGATCCAAAGGTAAGCCAAATAGCGAAGGTCAGGACGGCAATTACCATCACGATAGGCACGAAAACCAACGCAATTTTATCGGCTAGTTTTTGTATAGGCGGCTTAGTGCCTTGCGCTTCCTCGACCATATGAATTATCTGGGCAAGTACCGTATCTGCCCCGACGTGGGTGGCGCTAAAGTGGAAGTGCCCGGTTTTGTTAACAGTACCACCAACTACCTCGTCCCCAGGATTTTTTCGGGCAGGAGCAGGTTCTCCAGTGACCATGGACTCGTCGATGTAACTGCTGCCCTCGGTAACATAACCATCGACTGGAATGCGTTCACCTGGGCGCACACTGACGACATCTCCGGGAATTACGGTTTCGACCGGGATATCGATCTCGTCATCATCACGCATTACCCGTGCTGTCTTTGGTTGTATCTGAATTAAACTCTTGATCGCTTGTGAGGTGCGTCCTTTGGCTAAAGTCTCCAGGTAACGTCCAAGTAATATAAGGGTAATGATGACGCCCGTAGCTTCGAAATAAGCGTTGGCAGTGCCGGCGGGAAAGGCGCCAGGTACTACCAGCGCGAGCAGCGAATAAAAATAGGCGGCATTGGCACCCAACATGACCAGCGTATTCATACCCGGACTAAGCTGGCGGAGCTCTCCCCAGCCAGTACGATAAAAGCGTAACCCTGCGAAAAAGATTACCGGGCTCGCCAATAGAAGCTCAACAGTCACCCAGCCACGCTCCGAAAGCATAGTTAACATGCTCATTTGGATAGTTGGCACCATGCGCAGCATGGCCACCAGCACTAGGGGAATAGTGAAGGCTACAGCTGTCAGCATGCTGCGCTTAAGTGACTTGAGCTCGGTTTGCCGTGCCTGCCGCTCACGTTCCTCTGCCAAGGTGCCTTTTGCCACCTCGTGGGCGCCGTAGCCGGCCTTTTCAAGGTCGTCGATTAACACTTGGATGTTCGTCTTCCCAATGTGCAAATCAACGCTCGCTCGCTCTGTAGCTAGATTGACATGGGCGTTAGCGACGCCAAGAGACTGTTTCAGAACCTGTTCGACCCGTGCCGCGCACGACGCGCAGGTCATCCCTGTGATAGCAAGCGCTTTAGTTTCCGGCGGAACCTGGAATCCGGCTTGATTGATAGCACCGGTGATATTGGAAATGGATATGCTGTTTGCATCAAAGACCAGGTCAGCGCGCTCGGCCGCTAAGTTAACTGACACTTCGATTATTCCAGGTAACTTGGCCAATACCTTTTCGACCCGCGCTACGCAGGATGCACAAGTCATGCCCTTTACAGGTAGGGATGTCTTTTGCCTTTTAATGGCAGCATTACGAGCGGCTGCATCAATCACCCCCGGTGCTACATCGACGGTATTTTCCATGTCCCCTCAGAAATGATTATCAGTTATGGTGTAAGGCAGGATTAATGGCGGAGGCGGTGGAATTCACCTCGATTTGTAATTAGCCGCATTGTAGGTGTAAGCGCTGAATTGCTCAAAAAGCTACCATCAATGTTACGGCATGAAATGCTGGTTTGCCTGTTTATTGGGCTATCCATTATGAATACAGTAGTGGTCGGATCGGAGGGACAGGCGCTAACGAAACGGGTGCCTGCCGAGTGGGAGCCGCAGGAAGCCATCTGGCTGCAGTGGCCCGGCCCTTGGGAGCGATCTTATGAGACCGCGTTTGCCCGCATGTCGAATGTGATCGCACGATACCAACCGCTGCACATCCTTTATACATCCCCGCGGATTCGCTCAAGCGCACGTGCCGCAATCAAACGCGAAGAGGGCGATCCTGATCATCTAAATATCCGCTGGCACGCGGTCCCCAGTGACAACGCCTGGATGCGTGACAATGGGCCAGTTTATGTGCTTGAAGATGGAACCCTGCGGGCTCAGAACTGGGGCTTCGATGCCTGGGGCGGCGCTTTCGGACCTGAGGTTACTTTCCAGCGGGACAATCAGGTCCCGGTCATCGTCGGGGAAATGACAGGTCTGCCAGTCGATACGATCGACATAGTCCACGAGCGAGGCAATCTGGAATTCAACGGCGTCGCTACCGTGCTGCTGAACTGGAGCGTTATTGGCGACCCCCGCCGCAACCGTGATTACACCAGGGCGAGGGCAGAGGCCGATCTCAAGCGTCACTTCGGTGTGTCGAAAGTCGTGTTGATCGAGGGCGTACCTGAAGACGATCTGACCAACGGCCATATCGATGGCATTGCACGGTTTATCAACTCAACCACCGTCGTCGTGGCGGACTGCACTGGCTCGTCTAAGTGTAAAACTGTGGGCAATCAAACACAGGCTGTTTTTGATGCAGCCGCAAAAACAATTAAAGCGGCCGGTTTCACCGTGATCCGCGATCCCATTGAAGGCTTTGTTGAGTATCGAGGTAGTACTTTCGATACCAACTACCTCAACTGGCTCGTGGGTAATGGATTCGTCATAACGGTGGGTTTTGGTAATCCGAGAACGGATGCTGCCGCGAAGGCTCGCCTGGAAACTTATTTTCCAGGTCGCGACATTTATGTGATCGAAATGCTTGAATCCTGGGCCGCTGG
>JASLLH010000148.1:0-3820 GCA_030747115.1 Arenicellales bacterium | reverse complement strand
GCCGGGCGCGACCTTCGTCTGACCCCGGCGGTGGTGAGTTCGCGGCTGATCCGTCTGGAAAAGAAGCTCGGGATGCGGCTTTTGAACCGCACCACCCGGCAGGTGGACCTCACCCCCGACGGGCACCACTTCCTGCAGCATAGCCTCAATATCCTCGAGGCAGTGGACCAGGCGCAAAGTGCTATTGCGCTAGGCCGCGACAGCCCCGCGGGGGCACTCAAGGTCTCCGCGCCAGTCAGTTTTGCGAGATTGCACCTCGCGCCCATGGCCGCCGAGTTCACGAAACACCATCCGCAGGTGCAATTGCAGCTGGTCGCAAGCGACCGTTTTGATGATTTCTTTCATGAGCAGATTGACCTTCTGATCCGGGTCGCTGAACTCAAGGATTCCAACATGGTGGCAAGGCGCCTTGCCACCAGCCGGCGGGTCTTCTGTGCCTCGCCCGACTACCTCGCCCGGGCCGGTATACCGAAAACCCCGGAAGATCTTGCAGCGCATAACTGCCTGCTGCTGCGTTTTCCGGGTTCGCAGCAGTGGCGCTGGACGCTGGTGCATCCCTCGGGGCGTCATGAGACCTTGAGCCTTTCGGGAACGATGGATTCCGACAACTCGGACATCCTCACCGGCTGGTGTCTGTCGGGTCAGGGGATCGCGATGAAAGATGTCTGGGAGGTCGCGCCGCATTTAAAGGAAGGCAGACTGGTCGAGGTGCTGCCGGACTACCCACCGGTTTCCTACCCGATCACCGCACTGTACCCCCATAGCCAGTATCTGCCGCCGCGGGTGCGCCAGTTTGTGGATTTTCTGGTGGCGCACCTTGGTGATCCGCCTCCCTGGGAGCGATGAGGTTCGGGCCCGCGGTAACCCGTTAGTAGAACCCTCGGCGGGTTACCCCGGTCGTTCCAAAGAGCGGGGGAGGGGTCATTGGGCCTCGCCGGTTGCGGGCGACGTAACTTCATGGTTTGATTGTCTGTACGTAAATCTGTTTCATTAAAAACAATAAATGAGGAGGAGGCATGTCGGGCAAAGTCATCGCATTTTTTCCGGAGGCCGCTTTCGGGCCGGCCCTTAATTCTGTGGGAATCGCACAGGCCTGTGAAAAACTGGGACACAAGGCCGTGTTCCTGACAGACCCCGGTATGCAGGGCATCTACTCGGGATATGGTTTCGATGAATACACCGTCAACATGTCCGAGCCGATGCCCCCAGAAGAGATGGCGAAGTACTGGACGGACTTTATCAATGGCCACATTCCGAATTTCGATCTGACAGCCTACGAACAGATCGACAACTATGTAAAGGAATGCTGGGACGCCATCGTCGAAACGGCCGTCTGGGCAGAAAAAGAACTGCCCGGCGTTCTCGAAACGGTCTCACCGGATATTGTGTGTGTTGATAACGTCATCCTTTTTCCCGCGATCAAGCGTTACGCCCGTGAGCACAACAAGCCCTGGGTGCGGGTGATCTCCTGCTCCGAAAACGAGATTCCTGACCCGCAGATTCCCCCGCATCTTTCAGGCTGTGGTGAGAATGACACCGCGTGCTTCAGTGCGTACCAGAATCACTTCAACGAAGTAGTCCAGTCCATCCACGACAGGTTCAACGAGTTTCTGGCGCAGTGCGGCGAGACGGCCTATCCGGTTGGGGAGTTTTTTGAAGCTTCGCCGCACATGAACCTGCTGCTGTATCCCGAACCCGTCAAGTTCAATCGCTCACAGCCGCTCGATCCAGGGCAGTTTCAGTATCTGGAGGGTTGTGTGCGCGACGAAGCACCATTCGAGGTGCCTGAATTCAAGGTCCATAACGATGGGCCACTGCTGTACGTCAGTTTTGGCAGCCTAGGCTCGGGAGATACCGGACTTTTAAAGCGCCTGATGGATGTCATCTCAACTATGCCGGTGCGCGCACTCTTTAATGTGGGGGACTATGAAAGCGAATACGACACCGTGTCCGACAATGTTCAGATCGCGTCTTGGTATCCCCAGCCTTCAGTAATCTCGCAGGCCGATGCGGTCATTCACCATGGGGGTAACAACTCGTTTAATGAGTGTCTGTACTTCGGCAAGCCGGCGCTCATCATGCCGTATGTATGGGATGGCCATGACAACGCCAAGCGGGTCGCTGAAACCGGGCACGGGTGCCACCTGCACCGCAATCACTGGAAGCCCAAAGAGCTGCGAGCAACCATCGAAAGCATGCTCAGCAACGAAGCGATGCACGCACGCCTCGCCGCGACCTCCGCCCACATGCGCTCCGAGCACGGCCCCACCAAGGCCGCCGCTATTCTAGACAGTCTATTAGAGTGAGATCCCTAGACCTATAGACCTGAGCATTGCCTGAGTTTTTCTGCAGCCTTGCTGTGGCGGCGGATGAGGCCTTGCTCGTCAATATGAGGCGCACGCCCGTCAACGACTTTCCATTCGCCGCCAATCATGACGCGGTCCGCACGAGAGGTCCCGCACAGCACCAGGGCTGCGATCGGATCATGATAGCCGCTATGACGAAGTTCATTGAGCCGAAAGAGCGCGAGATCCGCCTGTTTACCGGGCGCGAGTACGCCAATATCACCTCGGCCGAGACATTTTGCACTGCCTTCGGTAGCAAGATGGAGCGCATCCAGATGACTGAACCCGCCAGCCCCTTCGCGAAGGCGCTGCAGCATCATGGCTGCTCGGACTTCCTCGATGGCATTCGAGGCATCATTGGAGGCGGATCCATCGACACCGAGACCCACCGCACTGCCGGCAGTTTGTAAAGCACAGGCGGGGCAAAGACCCGAGGCCAGCGTCATATTGGAGTGGGGGCAGTGAGTGACCGCGGTGCCAGCTTTTCCGAGCCGGTGAATCTCGTCATCGCTGAAGTGGATGCCGTGCGCAAGCCAGGTACTGTTGCCAAGCCAGCCGCAATCCTCCAGGTAGTCGAGCGGCCGCATTCCGAGCGTTGCGACGCAGTAATCGTTTTCGTCCTGTGTTTCACCAAGATGCGTGTGCAGGCGAACGTTCAAACGGGATGCAAGCACGGCGGTTTCACGCATCAGGTCCTGCGTGGCTGAAAAAGGTGAGCAGGGCGCAAGCGCAATCTGGATCATCGCCCCCGAACCAGACTGGTGGTAGCGGTTCACAACACGCTCGCTGTCGATAAGGATCGTGTCCGTCTGCTGAACCACCGAATCAGGCGGCAAGCCGCCGTCTTTTTGTGAAAGGTCCATGGATCCGCGGGTGAGGGTGACCCGCATACCGACCTGTGCTGCGACCGCAACCTGGATGTCGACGGCATCTTCAAGTCCCGCAGGATAAAGATAATGGTGGTCCGAGCTCGTGGTGCAGCCCGACAGCATTAACTCAGTCAGGGCAAGTTCAGTCGCGACCGCAAGTCCTTCGGGATCGAGCCCCGACCAGACCGGATAAAGCGCTTTCAGCCAGTCAAAGAGTTCCTTGCCGAGTGCTGGTGCTAGCGCCCGGGTCAGTGTCTGGTAGAAGTGATGATGTGTGTTGACAAGGCCCGGCAGGAGGACATGGGAAGAGGCGTCGAAGACGGTGCACGGCACTGAAGGCTTTTTGCCCGACGGGACGAGTTCACGAATCTCGTCTCCCTCGATGACGATGCCGCCGCCCGCGTCTTGGGCAAGAATTGCAAGAGGGTCTTTAAGCCAGAGTCGGCTCATGGTGTGAATAATGGGGTCGAAAAAAAACCCGCCCCGTCACCGGGGCGGGTTTTGGTTCAGTCGGCAAATTCCTTATTCGGGCAGTTTGTCGTCGACACCTTCGATATAGAAGTTCATGCCGGCCAGCATACCGTCGTCGGCCACCTGTCCTTCCGG
>JASLLH010000147.1:0-3891 GCA_030747115.1 Arenicellales bacterium | reverse complement strand
TTCCAGGTCGGCGTACTCCTTCTCGAGGCCAGATATATCCTGCTCCAATGCCTGCAGGCGCTTGCGCGAGGCTTCGTCAGTATCTTTTTTCACCGCCTCGCGCTCGATCTTGAGTTGGATCAGGCGCCGATCCAGCCGGTCCATGGATTCAGGCTTGGAGTCGATTTCCATACGGATGCGGCTGGCGGCCTCGTCGATGAGGTCGATGGCCTTGTCCGGCAACTTACGGTCGCTGATATAGCGGTGCGACAGCGTCGCCGCAGCGACGATAGCCGGATCGGTAATGTCTACACCATGGTGCACCTCGTATTTCTCCTTGAGGCCACGCAGGATGGCAACTGTGTCCTTTACCCCTGGCTCCCCGACCAACACCTTCTGGAAGCGTCGCTCGAGTGCCGCGTCCTTTTCCAGGTATTTACGGTATTCGTCCAGTGTGGTCGCGCCGATACAGTGCAGCTCACCGCGCGCGAGGGCGGGCTTGAGCATATTGCCGGCATCCATCGCACCCTCTGCCTTGCCTGCGCCAACCATGGTATGCAGCTCATCGATAAAAAGAATTACCTGGCCTTCTTGTTTGCTCAAGTCATTGAGCACGGCCTTGAGGCGCTCCTCGAACTCACCCCTGTACTTGGCGCCGGCAATCAGCGCACCCAGGTCGAGCGCCAGCAGTCGTTTGTCACGGACGCCCTCTGGTATCTCGCCATCGACGATGCGCTGAGCGAGACCCTCGACAATGGCAGTTTTGCCCACGCCCGGCTCACCAATCAGCACTGGATTGTTTTTGGTCCGGCGCTGTAACACTTGGATGGTGCGGCGAATCTCCTCGTCGCGGCCAATCACCGGGTCCAACTTGCCCTGCTCGGCGCGTTCGGTAAGATCGATCGAATATTTTTCGAGCGCCTGGCGCTGCTCTTCGGCGTTAGGGTCGTCCACTACCTGGCCGTCACGCAAGTTGTCGATAGCCTGCTCGATAGCGCCGCTCACTGCCCCGCTGTCCTTGAGCCGTCGACCCAGCTCGCCCCTGTCCTCGAGTGCTGCCAGGACGAATAGTTCGCTGGAGATGAACTGGTCGCCGCGCTTCTGGGCCTGCTTGTCGGTGAGATTCAACATCCGACCAAGATCGTTCGACACCTGTACGTCGCCGCCCGCTCCCTCCACCTGGGGCAACCGCTCCAACGCCTCACCCAGTTTGGAGCGCAAGGCATTAACGTTGACGCCAGCACGGGTCAGCAAGTGGCGCACACTGCCACCCTCCTGGTCGAGCAGGGCCAGCATCAGGTGCACCGGCTCGATGAACTGGTTATCACGCCCCAGTGCAAGGCTCTGCGCATCGGCCAGTGCGAGCTGAAATTTAGTGGTTAGTTTGTCCATTCGCATGGCGTGCTATACCCCTGAATCCGAGTGTCCCCCAATGATCCCGCGGACCGGTACGTGGCAATTATTCACTGACTTAAAGGTGGGGGTCAGAAGGTGTCTAATCAAGGCGAACCGCGGTTGGGGGCGCCGCTTTGCCGACATATTCAGACCAGGTTGTCGCCCCGCTGCTTGAGTGCGGGGGCGATGGAAGTTCCATATGTTGTCGGTCATGGGCTCTCTCCTGGGAGTATCGCCCCGCGATGATTGCCTTATTCTTGTCTTGATCGGCAGCCCATGACAAGCGCACACTCATGGCAGAACCGGGCTCGGGTTAAGATTCTGTTGCCCCCATTGCTGGAGACAGCCGTGAACCTGCCCCCCGCAGCGAACATTACCCAACAGGTACGGGCCGCCCTCGCCGAGGACATCGGCAGCGGCGATCTGACCGCCCCCTTGGTACCGGAAAAAGAAATGGCCCGGGCCAGCGTGGTCGGCCGCGAGGCCGCGGTAGTGTGTGGCAGCGCCTGGGTGGACGAGGTATTTCACCAACTCGACCCAGCCGTGGCCGTCGACTGGCAGGTCCGGGATGGGCAGGACGCGCCCGCCGATATTACCTGGTGTACTGTCACGGGCCCGGCCCGGGCACTGCTCAGTGGCGAGCGCACCGCGCTCAACTTTCTGCAGTTGCTCGCGGCCACCGCCACCCGCGCGCGGGCGTACACGGCACGACTTCAGGGTACCGGTGTGCGGCTACTGGATACCCGCAAGACCCTGCCCGGCCTGCGCCTCGCCCAGAAATATGCCGTCACCTGCGGTGGCGGCTATAACCACCGCCTGGGCCTGTACGACGGCATCCTGCTCAAAGAGAATCACTTGCGTGCTGCCGGCTCTGTCAGCGCCGCGCTGGGCAGTGCCTTGACCCAGGCCGGGGAGGTAATGCTGGTTGAAATCGAAGTCGAGAATCTTGCCGAACTCAGCGAAGCGCTTGCCGCCGGCGCTACCCGTGTGCTGTTAGACAACTTCTCACTGGAGCAGTTGCGCGAGGCGGTGCGCCTGAACGCCGGCCGGGCAGAACTCGAAGCTTCCGGCAACGTAACCCTGGAAACGATTCGTCACATTGCCCTTACCGGGGTGGACTTCATCTCCACCGGTGAAATCACCAAAAACGTGTGCGCGGTAGACCTTAGCCTTCAGTTCGAAGCCTAACCGTTACTGGCGGCAAATCTTTCGAGCATACGGTCGAGTTCAGCCCCAGTGATCGGGCCGACATGGTCATGCAGGTACTCGCCAGTCGGTGAGACCAGGAAAGTAGAGGGCAGGCCCTTGAGTGGCTCGAACGGCAGCAACGGCTGGCCGCCGATACGCAGTACCGGGTAGTTGATATTGAACTCGGCGATGAAAGCGCGAACCTCTGTTAGTGGGGTCTGCTCGAAATTGATGCCGATCACCACTGCCTGTTCCCGGTGGCGGTCCTGGAAAGCGACCAACTCTGGAATCTCCCGAATGCACGGACCACACCAGGTCGCCCAGAAGTTGACCAACACCCACTGGCCGCGGTACTGGGCCAGCCGGTGGGGTGTACCCGCGAGGTCGGGCAATTCGAAATCGACCGGTGCGCCAGCAGGGGCCATTAGCGGTAACCCGACCAGCAGGACCAGCCCCGGGAGCGAACACCAAAACTTGATGTGGGACAATTTCATTAAGGGTTCTTTTTGGTAGATAGTAAGGTGGTGGTGGCACAGATCGGAATCCGAGAGTACCCTATGTGACCATGAAGTTTGAATACTAGAA
The DNA here is from genome assembly GCA_030747115.1 of Arenicellales bacterium. Lineage (GTDB taxonomy): Bacteria > Pseudomonadota > Gammaproteobacteria > Arenicellales > UBA868 > UBA12578. Next base: position 744 of record JASLLH010000147.1, on the reverse strand, counting down.
TGTATTGAGGGAAAACCATGGGCAGATTTTTGTTTCTTGCCAGTGTCTTGTCCTTTCTGAGCCTACAGCCAGCTCTTGCTGACGGCCCGCCCGAAGGCGCCGACCCTGCGACCTGGTGTCAAGAAAATGAAGAAGCGTGTGGCGAATGGTGTGCTGACAACCCGGAAGCCGAGATCTGTGAAGAACCAGAATGTGATTGATATACCCCTTTTCCGCGTAACCGAGTAGACTTGCTGGTAACTCGGAACGATGAGGCATTTTAGCGTCTCGCCGAGACAACAACCTAATCTGTTTAATCAGGATCAAAGCGAAAGGAGAGATCATGACTTACCGCAAGACAGTTGCCACCAGCATGGTGGCGTTAGCGCTGGCTTTGCCGCTTGGCGCGCAGGCCGGTGACCCAGTCGGCATTACCCCTGACCTGATGTCTGTTAGTGTGAAACACAATGGCGCAGCCACTGACATCGTCCGTAATCAGGATAACGCCAATAATGTAAACCCGGCATTTGCCAAAACTTCACGTAAGTGCCCGCCATTTTGCATCCAGCCCTCGACGCTTGCACCCGGGGTTGAAACTATCGGTGAGCGAGAAGTCATCGCTTACGCCAAGCAAATGAGCGATGGGGATTCTTCGATCGTGTTGGTCGACTCGCGCACTCCAAACTGGGTTGCCAAGGGCACCATTCCCAGCGCCATCAACCAGCCGTGGACCACGCTCAACCCGGCCAAGGGTGCCACCCCCAT
>JASLLH010000146.1:0-3940 GCA_030747115.1 Arenicellales bacterium | reverse complement strand
CACAGCCGACGAAGGGCCGCGTGGCGGCAAACCCGTACCACTGAAGGCCAATGTGGAATCAGCCCTTGCGGGCTGCCCGGAGGTTCACACGACAATTGTGGTCCGTCGGACTGGCGCAAAAGTTCCCTCAGGCGGCGATCGTGACGTGTGGTACGACGAGGCTATGGCGGCGGCCGATGCCGAGTGCGTGGCTGAGCCGATGGATGCTGAGGACCCACTATTCATCCTTTATACCTCAGGCTCGACTGGCAAACCCAAGGGTGTGCTACACACGACTGGCGGGTATCAGTTATATACAGCAATGACCCACCACTACGTCTTTGATTACCATGAAGGAGACGTCTATTGGTGTACAGCTGATGTTGGCTGGATCACGGGCCACAGTTACATCCTTTATGGTCCACTGGCAAATGGTGCCACTACGCTGATGTTCGAGGGTGTGCCTACCTACCCCGATGCGAGCCGTTTCTGGCAGGTGGTTGACAAGCACCAAGTAAACATTTTTTACACAGCGCCAACCGCGATAAGGGCGCTCATGGGCCAGGGAGATAAGCCAGTAACACGCACCAGCCGCTCCAGCGTGCGCTTGCTTGGAACTGTGGGGGAGCCCATCAATCCAGAGGCTTGGGAGTGGTACTACCGAGTGGTGGGCGATAGCCGTTGCCCGATCGTGGATACCTGGTGGCAGACCGAAACTGGCGGCATTCTGATTACGCCCCTGCCGGGGGCTATCGACCTGAAGCCTGGTTCCGCTACTCGGCCATTTTTCGGTATCCAGCCGGCGCTACTCGATGGTGATGGCAAAGAACTCGAGGGAGCAGCTTCGGGTAACCTGGTCATCCGGCAGTCCTGGCCGGGGCAGATGCGTACGGTCTTCGGTGACCATGAGCGCTTTATCCAGACGTACCTGGCAACTTATCCGGGTTCCTACATGACCGGCGACGGGGCTCGCCGGGATAAGGATGGTTATTTCTGGATTACTGGACGAGTCGATGATGTCATCAACGTGTCCGGCCACCGTATGGGTACAGCCGAGGTCGAAAGTGCGCTGGTACTGCACGACCGGGTAGCCGAGGCAGCAGTGGTGGGCTACCCTCATGAGATCAAGGGGCAGGGCATCTACGCCTATGTTACGTTGATGGCGGGGGTCGAAGCGACTGACGGGTTGCGCACTGAATTGGTCCAACTGGTGCGCAAGGAAATTGGCCCGATCGCTAGCCCGGATATTATCCAGTGGGCCCCAGGATTGCCTAAAACACGCTCGGGCAAGATTATGCGAAGGATCCTGCGCAAGATCGCAGCCAACGAATTGGGCGACCTTGGCGATACCTCGACGCTAGCCGACCCTTCGGTAATGGAAGACCTGGTAGCGGGACGGGAAAACGCCTGATCTTCTGCGCATTGGCTAAGTAACCCCCTGGCAGGGCTGCCGTAGCAAGCAGCCTTGCTTCGATAGTGTCCGGCGGATAAAATTCGCGCCCGAGCGCTATTCCAATTCACTCCTTGCCTCACCGCGGTGCGGGAGGCTATTAGCCGAAAGGAGGCCCCATGCGACATTACGAAGTCGTTTTCCTCGTGCATCCAGACCAGAGCGAGCAGGTTTCGGCGATGGTCGACAAGTACCGTACCCTGATCGAAAACAACGGTGGACAGATACATCGTCTGGAAGATTGGGGCCGGCGGCAGCTGGCTTACCTGATTGGCAAGGTACACAAGGCCCACTACGTGCTCATGAATATTGAGTGTGACCAGGCCACCATCGATGAAATCAATAACATGTTCAAGTTTAGTGATGCAGTGATTCGCAATCTGGTCATCAAGATGGACCGTGCGGTGGTCGAGGCGTCTCCGCTGGCGCAGTCTGCTGATGAAACTGCTGATGATGGTGAGTCTGGCGAGGGCGAAGCGTTACCGTCTGAGGTCGGGGTGAGTTCCGCTGATACGGTGGTTTCAGGCAGTGCAACTGCAGCTGGTGTAGAGGCCGAAGTAACGGCTGCTGAGCCGACAGAGCTGCCGGCAGAAGATCTTCACGATGTGCAGGCTAATAATGGTGACGAAACAGTAGCCGAGATCGCGACTCAGGCCGCCGAAGAAAATAAGGAGGTTACCTAATGGCTAGATTCAGTCGTCGCCGGAAATATTGTCGGTTTACCGCCCTTGGTGTAGATCAGATCGATTACAAGGATTTGGATACGTTGCGGGGATATGTTAGCGAAACTGGCAAAATTATCCCGAGTCGCAATACCGGTACCAAGGCACGTTACCAGCGTCAACTTGCCAGCGCGATCAAGCGGGCCCGGTTCCTGGCATTACTACCGTACAGTGACCAGCACTGACAGGAGTTCAGGCGATGGAACTTATACTGTTGGAAAAAATTCAAAATCTTGGAGACCTGGGTGATTTGGTCAAGGTCAAGGCCGGGTATGGTCGCAATTACCTGGTCCCTCAGGGCAAGGCCGTCCCGGCGACCGCGGCTGCCAAAGATGAGGTCGACAAACGGCGGCGGGAGTTAGCGAAACTCGATGCTCAGCGCTACGATGCTGCGCAGGCAAAAGCGGCCCTATTACCTGACAAGGTGAGCGTAATCCGCCGGGCCGGGGAAGCGGGCAGGTTGTTCGGCTCAGTCTCGGCTGTTGATATCGTGGAACTGCTGCAGGCTGCGGAATTGGCCGTACAGCGGGCCGAAATCGACATGCCGATGGGGCCAATAAAGGAGCTGGGCGAGCACCAGATCAATATCATCCTTCACCCGGAGATACAGCGGCCGCTTACGGTTGTCGTGGTGCCAGAAGAGGTCCCGGAAAATGCGCCGAGCGAGGCAGCGGAAGGCTTATCGGCAATTGCGCCGCAACCGGTAACCGAATCCGGGGGCTAAAGCGGCAGGCTATTGTTGCCCGTGGCCGAGCGGTAAAGGCCGGCTATTGCCACCGTTGCCGTAGCCGGAAGTCTGCGCTACTCTGCAGATTCCGAGCCTGCCAGTGCTGAACCGTCAAATCGGGCGCCAAATGCAGAACCCCCAACCTGCTACTACCGCTGCATCGTCGATACTGCGATTGCCACCGCAGGCGCAGGAGGCGGAACAGTCGGTCCTGGGCGGCCTCTTGATTGATTCCCGTCGTTGGGACGAGATCGTTGAGACCGTAAACGCCGAAGACTTTTACGCTCGCCCCCACCGCGAGATATTTAGCGCGATCCATGCGTTGCACGAAGCAGGGGAAGCGGTCGATGTGGTAACGACTTCGGAGTGGCTGGCAAACAATGGCATCCTTGAGAAAGCCGGGGGCCTGTCTTATCTGGGCGAATTAGCCAATAACACCCCGGGTACGGCCAACGTTATGGCTTATGCGCGGATTGTTCGGGAGCGTTCGGTTCTCCGGCGCCTAATCGATGCAGCCTCCCAGATCTCGGAAAAAGCTTACAGTCCAGATGGTCTCGATATTGACGCGCTCATCGATTACGCCGAGAAGCTGGTCTTCGATATTTCCGAGTCTGACCGTCGCCAGACACTGGGTTTCCAGCCTTTGCAGGGGCTGTTAACTCAGGCCGTCGATCGGATCGAAGAACTGTATGAATCCGATGAGGCCATTACCGGGGTACCTACCGGGTTTAAAGACCTTGACGAATTGACTGCAGGCCTGCAAAGGGCAGATCTAGTGGTGATAGCAGGTCGCCCTTCGATGGGTAAGACCAGCTTGGCGATGAACATCGCCGAAAACGCGGCAGTTGGCAGCAAGTTGCCGGTCGCAGTATTCAGTATGGAGATGCCGGGGCAGCAACTGGCGATGCGGATGCTTGCCTCCCTGGGGCGGATCAATGCCCACCGAGTTCGCACCGGCCGGCTGAGCCAGGAAGATTGGCCGCGGCTGACCTCAGCGGTCGGGTTGCTGGACGAGGCGCCGGTTTTCATCGATGACACTCCTGCGCTGACACCGTTAGAGTT
>JASLLH010000145.1:0-3942 GCA_030747115.1 Arenicellales bacterium | reverse complement strand
ACCGCTGGCAAGGCGTGCACGGCAGTTACCCGGACCAGGCCGACGTCGATCGAATGTTTGCCGACTTTGTGCCCTTGCAACTGAACTGCCTGCGCGACTACACCACTTTGTTACCGCACGTTGCCGAAGTTACGCAGAGCCTGCAAAAACAGGGTATCAAGATCGGCAGCTCGACCGGTTTCGTGCGCAGCATGGTCGACATTCTCGAGGCCGACGCTAAGAAACAAGGCTACGTGCCCGATGCCTCGGTCGCCGGTGACGAGGTGATCAACGGCGCCAGGCCGAAACCCTTCATGGTCTACCGCAACCTCGACCTGATGAACGTGCACCCGATCCAGTCGGTGGTCAAGGTCGACGACACGGTTTCGGGCGTTGGCGAGGCACTGGAGGCAGGCTGCTGGGGCGTAGGCATTGCCCGTTACAGCAATTACATGGACGTCGACACACTGGCACAAGGCGAGAGCCTGTCGGAGGCGGAGATCAGCCGGCGCCTTACTTACACCCGGGAGAAGTTACGCCAAGCCGGTGCGCACTACGTTATCGACACCTTCGACCAGCTACCCGACGTGATCGAGGACGTCAATGTGCGATTGGGCCGCGGCGAACGCCCCTGAACCGCTCTATCGTACACCCCGACCCTCCCGGATCAACCGGCCAGGGGCTGTCCCTTAACGCAGATTTTTTCTTCCTGCACGGTCTTGTTCAGAAGGCTGACACAGGCATACAGGGCGCGCAAGGCCGGCACTTCCACATCCGTGATCTGCGCCAGTTCGATCACCGCACCCAGCATCCCATCGATTTCCAGGGGCTTGCCGACCTCCACATCCTGCAGCATCGAGGTCTTGTGCTTGCCCACCCCCTCGGCCCCGGCTATGCGCCGGTCAATCGTGACCCGGAAACTCGAGCCCAGCCGGTGAGCTATGTTCTGGGCCTCGGTCATCATGGTGACCGCCAGTTCTCTGGTCAACGGGAACTGGCAGATATCCACCAGGGTGGAGTGCGACAGCGCGCTGATCGGGTTGAAGGTGAGGTTACCCCACAACTTGAGCCAGATCTCCGAGCGGATATCATCGAGGACGCGGGATTTGAAACCGGCCGCGGTAAAAATCGTCGAGATATTCTCGAGCCGGTCGCTGACGCTGCCGTCTATTTCGCCCACTGGGAAGCGGTTGCCTTCCACATGCCGAATGACCCCGGGCTCTGCGATACTGGCTGCCGGGTAGGCGATACAACCGATCAGCCGATCCGGGTCGATGCGGTTGAACAGCACACCGCCGGGGTCAACGGTTTCGACAACCCGATTTGCAAATTCTCCTGGCAATTTCTGAAAATACCACCAGGGGATGCCGTTTTGCAGCGTCACCAGCGTTGTATCGGGACCAAACAGACTGGCAAGATCCTCGACCACCGCTGTGATCTGGTGGGCTTTAAGTGCCAGCAGAACCATGTCCTGGGGCCCGCAGTCCGGGATTCGGTCGGTGGCCAACAGGTTAGTGGCGGCCAACTCCCCTTGTTGCTCTACCAGTCTCAAGCCATTGGCCTTAATCGCTGCAAGGTGTGGGCCACGCGCAATTACCGACACCTCGTTGCCGGCATTCGCCAGCCGCACGGCCATGTAGCCACCGATAGCGCCCGCTCCTACAACACATATTTTCATAGCTGATCCCTTGCTTGATATTACTTACTCACCGATGGCTATCAGGCGTTGGCATCTTCCGAGCCGACCGTGCCTGCTTCGCGCAGTCCGGATATCTCCCCGGTACTGTAGCCCAGCACCTGTTGCAGGATCTCCGTCGTATGCTCGCCCAGCAGCGGAGACCGCTTTACCTCGGACGGTGAGTTGGAGAGTTTGACCGGGTTGCCCACTGTCAGATACTTGCCTCGCGTAGGGTGGTCCACTTCGACGATAGTGCCGGTGTCGCGCAAAGATGCCTCCTCACTCAACTCCTGCATCGAGAGAATCGGGCCAACCGGAATATCGAGCGGGTTGCAGATATCCATTACTTCGTACTTGGTTTTGCTCATGGTCCATTGTTCTATCGCATCGAACACTTCGTTAAGCCGGGGCAAACGCGCCGGGGGGGTGGAGAAATCCGGGTCCTCTTTCCACTCAGGCCGGCCGATAACATCACAGATGTTCTTCCACACAGCAGCCTGCGTGATGAAGTAAGTATAGGCATTGGGATCGGTTTGCCAGCCCTTGCACTTCAATATGCGCCCGGGCTGGCCGCCGCCCGAGTCGTTGCCGGCGCGGGGGGTGGCGTCACCAAATTCGATACCCTCGCCAAACTGGGAATATTCTGTGAGCGGGCCATGCTGCAAACGCTGCTGGTCGCGCAGTTTGACCCGGCACAGGTTGAGTACCCCATCCTGCATGGCCGCGTGCACCCGTTGGCCTTTGCCGGATTTTTCCCGATGATAGAGCGCTGTCACAATACCTAAGGCCAAATTCAAGCCGGTACCCGAGTCACCGATCTGCGCACCGGTGACCAGTGGCAGGTTGTCCAAGAACCCTGTAGTGGAGCTGGCACCGCCAGCACACTGGGCCACGTTCTCATACACCTTGCACTGTGCATACGGGCCGGGGCCAAAACCCTTGACCGACGCATAAATCATCCGTGGGTTGATCTCCTGGATACGCTCCCAGGAAAACCCCATCCGGTCCAGCGCCCCGGGCGCAAAATTTTCCACCAGCACATCACATTCCTCGATCAGGCGGGTGAAAATTTCCTTACCCTTCTCATCCTTGGTGTTGAGTGTGATGCTGCGCTTGTTGTGATTGAGCATGGTGAAGTAGAGACTGTCGACGTCCGGGATATCGCGTAGTTGGCCGCGGGTTGCGTCGCCAACACCCGGGCGCTCGACCTTGATCACGTCGGCACCAAACCACGCCAGCAACTGAGTACAAGTAGGCCCGGACTGCACGTGGGTCATGTCCAGAACGCGAACACCTTCAAGAGCTTTCATCAAACTATCTCCGTTTTGTTTTTGCTAATATCGAATCCGCACCGATTTTCGTTTGTCGCTGCACAGGTTCTGCTGTTTGTTGACCTACTCCAAATAATCCACATTCTGTTCAACATGCTCTGCCAAACGCAGCGCGTGGTCCCGGACCAGCATTTCGGCCTGCTCTGTCTGGCGTTTTTCGATGGCCTCGATGATCCTGGCGTGATCGATCACCGACCGGCTGATCCGGTCCCCATCTTTGATAGTGCGCACTCGTATCGCCCGCATGTGCACGAACAGGCTGTCGGCCATGTCGGCCAGCAGGCTGCTCTTCGCCAACGCGACGATGGCTTGATGAAAATGGATATTAGTTTCCGAATACTCATCAATTTGGGTAGCGTCGCCTGGATCTGCATAACGTTTAACCACCGCACGCAAGCCGGCTATCTCCTCGTCACTTGCCCGCAGGGTCGCGAGCCGGGCCGCCATACTTTCGATGGCCGCCCACGCATATATGATCTCAAGAATTTCGACCTTGGTCTTGCGCACCACAAAGGCACCTCTGCGAGGTATGGTGCTGACCAGCCCGGCCTGTTCCAGGCGCGATATCGCCTCGCGCACCGGGGTCCGGCTTACGCCCAGGTCCTCGGCGAGTTTTCTCTCATCCAGCCTGGACGGACCCTCAGCCGAGTAGATGTCCATCGTCGCGACCGCTTCTTTCAGTCGGCGGTAAACCTTTTCTTTGAGCGCCCGTTCGCTGACGATTGGTTTCACATTCAGTGACATCGGCTCCTGCTCCAGCGGCTTGACCTATTGGGGACAGCGCCTGTTGCAGCGCGCTCAATTTCGACTCGCCAGTATTGTGGCCAACCCTGGTATACAATATACCAAAAAAATAGCAACCCGCAAGCATTTCCAACCGATTTCCGGGCACACTTGGGGCCCGGGCACTCCCGCCTGCCCGCGCCTGCACTGTGTCGTACCGACCAGGGCTCC
>JASLLH010000144.1:0-4002 GCA_030747115.1 Arenicellales bacterium | reverse complement strand
CAGCGAGCCTTACTGGATTTTTCCCGGAAGCAGGACATGTTTTTCTATCTGATCCGCCGTTGGCCAATGTGGGCATTCATCGCCACGATGCTTCTGGGCATCGCTTTTTGGGGTAGTTTCAACTGGGCGATGGCTTTAGCCAATACGGAGGAATTCTGTATCAGTTGTCACGAAATGCGCGACAATGTATATAAAGAATACAGAGGAACAACCCACTTCTCTAACCGTTCAGGAGTGGGGGCCACCTGTCCGGACTGTCATGTGCCAAGGAGCTGGTGGCCTATGACGGTAAGGAAGGTGCGAGCCACCAACGAGCTTTTTTACACCATCACAGGATCTATAGATACCCGTGAGAAATTCCTGGCCAAGCGCTGGCTTTTGGCAAAGCAGGTATGGACCACCATGGTGGAAACGGACTCCCGCGAGTGTCGCAACTGTCATATTGATCGTTTTATGAGCCTGGCCAAACAATCGCGGGTGGCACACGAACGCCACACACGGGCCGAGCGCGAAAACAAAACCTGCATCGACTGTCACAAGGGCATAGCTCATGATTTGCCCGAAGCATTTTTGGATGCTGAGCACGAGCGTGTCGAAAAAGAAAAAGTGCCGTGTGGCGACTGCCACGCCGACATGTGGCAGCCGCCAATTGATGAAAGAGAATCTGTATCACACCAATCGTCATAGCTGGTCGATAACTTAGGAATGCACAGCGAGGAAAAGAGCATGAAATCCAAAAGGAGTAACTGGCCGCAGGCAGGCGTTCTAGTAGCCTTGCTCTTGTTGGTCCCAATTGGCGCCAGCCAGGCAGATGCCGACCCAGCATTGATACAGCAGGGCCAGGCACTATATCAGGCAAATTGCGTTTTCTGCCATCAGGCCGATGCGATCGGCAAGGCCGGCTTTGCACCATCGCTGACCAATTCGGAATTGCTCAGTATGGCCTCGGATAAGTTCTTTATGAGCACAATTCGGGATGGGCGTTTTGGTACTGGCATGCCTCCGTTTGCGCATCTTGGACGAAAGAGCATAAAAGCGTTAGTAGCATATTTTCGCTCCTTTGAGAAACTGCCAAACCGCTCTGAAGAAATAGACGACCAGCCTGAAGCCCGCGGCGATCCGCGCCTGGGCCGATTCTGGTTCGAACAAATTTGCGCGACTTGTCACGGCGTTAAGGGGGATGGCTATCTTGCCGGCGGCACCGGTACTGCAATCGGTAAAGTCGGATTCCTGGACAAGTCGTCAGATGGATTCATTCGCATGACCATCAAGGAAGGGCGCTCCAATACCCGCATGCGCGGATTCAATGGCCCGGATGCTCTAGCCGATCTGACCGATCAAGAGATCGACGACATCATCGTCTACATGCGCAGCTTGCCGAACAGCCAGTAAATTTAGGAGACCGAACATGAAACGCATCAAGAATAAGCTGTCACGGCGAGACTTTCTCAAGACCAGCGCATTTGTCACGGGATCTGCCACTGGAGCCGGCCTCTTTGTAGGACACAATCCCGAACTCGAAGCGGCCACGGCGGACAGTACTGAGCGCGGCACGGCGTTGGGACAGTGCCCATACTGCGGCGTCGGTTGTGGCACCATTATTCAGACCGAGAACGGCAAGATTGTCTCGATGCGCCCTGACAAGGAACACCCGACCAACTACGGTCTGCAGTGTATCAAGGGTTTGACGGCAGCCGAGCCGATGTACGTCGATCGCATGGAGGGGGACACCTACGTGCGCAAAGATGTATGGGCCGAATGGGAAAAGCCCGGGCACGGTGATCTGGGATATATCACCAACAGTAAAGGTTCCTTTGACGAGGAGCATTTCGTGCGCGTTCCCTACCACCAGGCCTCGGAAATGGTGGCGCACAAGATTGTCCATTTTGCCAAGACCCACGGCGGTAATTCCATCGCGCTCTACGGTTCTGGCCAGCTCACCGTGGAAGGTCAGTATCTGGAAAACCTGTTCATGAAGGGGGTGCTCGGCTCGAATACCATTGAGGCCAATGCCCGCATGTGCATGACCTCAGCCGTGACCGGCTATTTCGCCACGCTTGGATCCGATACGCCGCCGCTTGCCTATGATGATATTGAGCTATGCGACATGATCATGCACTTCGGCCACAATGCGCGCGAGTCGCATCCCATCATCTTCTGGCGCGCCGCCGATCATAAGGAAAAGACCGATATTCCAACGATTGTTGTAGATCCGCGCCGGACAGGTACACAAATGGGGTATGAGGACGTCAACCCCAATAACTCTGTGCACGTGCCGATATTAAATGGGGATATCAGTTTTCTGAACGCGATTGCCCACGTGCTACTGAATGATCACCCGGATGTTATCGATTGGGAATTCCTTAAGGAACACACCACCGGCTGGGAGGCGTACACGCAGGGAGTGCTCGCCGATTACAGCCCGGAACAGGTGCAGGACCGGATGGGTGGACCGAATCATGACGTTTCGCCAGAACTTATTCGAAAGGTAGCCGGCATGTTCGCCGATGCGACTCGCAAGCGTTTAGCGCGCAGTAAGGGCAAGCAAGCGAGTGCAGGTGCAGGGGTGGAAAGCGGCTATGGCGGCGTTATCATCATGTGGGGCATTGGTTACAACCAGCATATCCACGGCCAGCACAATGTCATCTCTATCATTAATCTTTTGACCTTGACTGGCAATCTGGCCAAGCCTGGTTGTGGCCCGTTTTCCATGACTGGGCAACCGAATGCTATGGGTGAGCGCTTCACTGGTGGCTTGACCGGGCGGTTGCCATTCAATTTGCCATTGAAAGATGAGATTCATCGCGCCCACATGGCAAAGCACTGGAATGTGCCTGAGCAGAACCTGGCAAATGCCATGAACTCCAAGAATCCGGGCTACGCAGTGGGCATGATGGAGCGAGCGCTGAAGGACGAGGTAAAGGCCATGTTCCTGGTCTATGCGACCCATATCGACCTGCCTGACCAGGAGAATCTGGTGCGCCCGGCTTTGAGCAAGACCTTTAACGTTGTGCAGGAGATTTATCGCCACGCGCCGAACAATCTTTATGCTGATGTGATTTTTCCGGCGGCGACCTGGGGTGAGGTGGCGGGTGTTTACATCAGTTCCGAGCGGCGTATTAATATCTGTGATCAGGCCGCTATGCCACCCGCTGGATGTTTGCCAGACTTGGACATGGTGGTCGACAAAGGTAAGGAAATTGCCCACTTGTTGGGGCTCGATGGTGATGCAATTTTTCCCTGGAAAAAGGCTGACAATGGTTTTATCGACACCGAAGAGATTTTCCGCGACATAATCCGAGCCTCAGCGGGAACCGATACTGATTTGACCGGTATTCTGGAGCGGGAGAAGGTCGATGGCATTTCACCGTACGATCAGTTGCGTCAAATGCGGGGCATTCAGTGGCCTGCGCCAACTTACGAGATTGCCAAAGCGGGGGGCGCCAAACGTCGCTACATGTTGCAGGAGGGCCAGTGGGAAACTAAGCCCTACGGTTACTTTCGCACCAAGGATGGTAAAGTGCATATGAAACTTTGCCAGCAGGATTACAGCGATCGGGAGGAGTGGACCCGCAAACTGATGGAATTCGGGGTGAAGAAAGATTTGTATACTATCGATCACCTGGAACTCATCATTGAGGCACGTGACCGCGGACTTACACCGGATCTCCCGGACGAGCAGTTTCGCGGTCGGCCGTGGGATGCTGTGCCCAAGGATAAGTACCCGTACTGGTTCGGACTGGGAGTCGTCTACGAGCATTTCCACACCGCCAAGTCCAACCGCAGCCCGACCACTCGCCGGTTGGTGCCGGAGATGTATGTCGAGATGCACCCGCTGGATGCCCAGGATCTGGGCATCAAGGACGGCGACAAGGTGCGCGTGGTTACCCGCCGTGGCTCCCTCGAGGCCAGAGTCCAGGCGGGCACCAACAGTCTGGTCAAGCCTGCGCGTAATAATGTGCCCCGTGGTTACATGTTCGGGCCGTGGAACCTGTCAGTTGC
>JASLLH010000143.1:0-4014 GCA_030747115.1 Arenicellales bacterium | reverse complement strand
TGCCGCCTTCGCCGCCTTCAAAGCGCTGGGCTGCCGCCGCATCGGCGTACTGACTCCGTACCGGGACGACGTCAACCGCATGGTGCGCGAATACATCATAGCCCGGGGCTTCGAAGTGCCGGTGTTTGGCTCTTTCAACGAGGAAAATGACAACACGGTGGCGCGGATCTCGGCCCAGAGCCTGCGCACGGCCATCCTCGAGATTGGCCGCCGGGACGAGGTCGATGCGGTCTTCCTGTCATGCACCAGCCTGCGCCTGGCCGGGGCAGTCACATCCATCGAGCGGGAACTGGATAAACCGGTGACCTCGTCGAACCACGCGTTAATCTGGCACACCCTGAGGCTCGCCGGCATCGACGAGCCTATCGGCGGATTCGGCCGGCTGTACCAACTACCCGATTGAACATCGAGCGCAACCACCCCACCCTTGCCACAGAAAATTATCCTGGTAGAACACAACCCCGAGCCGCGGGATAACGGGGCATCGATCTGGCTGGCAGAACAGGGCTTCAAGCTCGACTGGTGCCAGCCGTTCGCGGGCGAGCGCCTGCCGAGTCCCACGGTCGAGGTCGCCGGGGTCGTTGTTCTGGGTGGCAGCCAGAACATCGATGAGATGAGCCAATCTCCTTTTCTTGCCGACGAAGCCCGCTGGCTGGAGACGTGCCTGGCCCAGCAGATTCCCGTGTTGGGCCTGTGTCTCGGCGGGCAGTTGCTGGCGCACGTGCTTGGCGCGCAGGTAGGGCCGCGAGAGGACGGTATTGTAGAGTTTGGCTATTACCCGATACACCGTGCTGCGCAATGCGCCGACTTTGTTCCCGACAATTTTTTCGTCATGCAATGGCATGGCCGGGGCTTCGAGGTGCCCGCTGGGGCCGAGGTGCTCGCCACCGGTGAGGTTTTTCCCAACCAGGCCTTTCGCTACGGCGACACCGCTTACGGTCTGCAGTTCCATCCCGAGTGCACACTATCGGTATTGCGACGATGGCAGGAGTATGAGGAGGCGCCCTGGGATAAACCCGGCGCCCAAAGCCGTGATGAGCAGAATCGTCTTGCCCAAGTGCACATGGCGACTATGCACGACTGGTTCACCGGCCTGCTGGACCGCCTTTTCTGCGCCATCAACCGCACCATCTGATATTCCGCAATGCATTCTGACCAGAGCCTCGCCCTTGAAACCGGTTCCATCATCGCAAAGCACTGCCATAACCCACTGGCATTGACCGGGCAACTCTATCCTCCGGCAATAGAAAAAACACTGCCGCGAAGGACTTGTGAAAATGCTCGCCAGGCAATCACCAGCTGGGCCAACTATGCACCGACTCCGCTGTACAACCTCAAGGCTCTGGCTTCCTACTGCAACGTTGCCTCGGTGCATTACAAGGATGAAGGGTCTCGTTTTGGCCTCGGCAGCTTCAAGGCACTGGGCGGTGCTTATGCGGTACAAACCGTACTACATAAAGTTCTGGGCGAGAAAATACCCGGAACAGCAGTTACCCTTAAAGACGTCGCTGATTTACGCTACCCTGAGATATGCAGCGAGATTACCGTGGTTACCGCCACTGACGGCAATCACGGTCGCTCTGTCGCTTGGGGAGCGCAACGCTTTGGTTGCCAATGCGTGATCTATCTGCACGCCGAGGTTAGCGAAGGTCGGCAAAGGGCGATCGAGTCATTGGGTGCGAAAGTAGTGCGAATCACCGGCCACTACGATAATTCAGTACGCCAGGCCGAGCGTGATGCTAGAGACAATGACTGGCTCATGGTCTCGGACACTTCCTGGCCCGGCTACACGGAGATTCCGCGGCAAGTCATGGCCGGTTACACAGTAATGACCGGTGAGACCATGGATCAACTGCCAGACGATCTCACCCCCACACATGTGTTTATCCAGGGGGGCTGTGGCGGGCTTGCCGGCACGGTCTGCGCTGACTTATGGCGCCGGTACGGCCTTGCCCGGCCACGGCTGGTAGTGGTCGAGCCCGAATCGGCGGCTTGCCTTTATCTTAGCGCCCTGGCGGGCGAGCCCAGGGTAGCGTCCATAACGGCAGAAAGTCTGATGGCCGGGCTATCCTGCGGCGAAGTGTCGCTGGTGGGCTGGCAAATTCTGGTACTCGGAGCACAGGACTTTGTTACCATCACCGATGAACCAGTTGCTTCGCTCATGCGCCTGCTGGCAGAAAACAACTGGGGTGATCAGGCAATAATTGCCGGCGAATCGGCTATTGCTGGTCTCGCGAGTCTAATCGCCGCCACAGCAGACCCACAGTTGTCGGATAAGCTCGACCTGTCACAAGACAGCCATGTTCTACTTTTTGGTACCGAGGGCGCAACTGACCTGGAGGTGTACCGACAACTGGTGAAGCAGTAGGGCTATAACTTGTTAACCATGGAAAATAACCAGTGAGTGCCTCATTGCAACGGGGGTTCCCCCAGGCTGAATTCGAACAGCGCGCCAGCCGCGTCCAGGCGGCAATGCATCAAGCACGCCTGGATGCATTACTGGTCACTACCGAGCCTGAAGTACGCTACTTCAGTGGCTTCCACACCCAGTTCTTTGAAAGCCCCACCCGCCCCTGGTTCGTGGTGGTGCCCCTGGAAGGTAAACCGATCGCCGTAATCCCGGAAATTGGCCTCGCCGGCATGCAGGCCACCTGGATAGACAGCATTCACACTTGGCCCTCGCCACAACCCGGGGATGATGGCATCTCCCTGCTTGCGAGTGTGCTCAATGCCCTGGCCACACGCTTTGGTCGGCTCGGCCTGCCACTGGGGCCAGAAAGCGTACTGCGTATGCCAGCAGCCGATGTCAATACACTGACCGATGCGATCTCATTTGAGGTTGCCGACTGTGCACAAATGCTGCTCAGTCTGCGGTTTATCAAGTCGACGGCAGAGATTGAGAAGGTCCGCCGCGCCTGTGAGATTACCTCCGAGGCATTCGCAGCCTTGGCTCAAAACATGGCTATTGGCGACACCGAAATTGAGATCAGTCGGCGCCTGCGCATCGACCTGCTGCAGCGAGGCGCCGACAACACGCCGTTTCTGGTCGCTGGTTCAGGAGCGGGCGGCTACGACAGCATCATCATGGGGCCGACTGAAAAGCGCCTGGCGCCGGGTGATGTACTCATCATCGATACTGGCACGGTTTATGACGGGTACTTCTGCGACTTCGACCGCAACTTTGCCTTTGGTCAACTCGCCGAGGACGCGCAGCGGGCCAACGAAGCCCTATACCGGGCAACCGATGCCGGCTTCGCCACGGCCCGACCGGGCGTACCCATGTCTGAGGTTTGGTCGGCCATGTGGCAGGTGCTGGAAGCCGGCGGGGCTCTCGGTAACAGCGTGGGCCGCATGGGCCATGGCCTGGGTATGCAGTTGACCGAGTGGCCGTCGATACGGCCGGACGACTATACCGTGCTCGAAACCGGCGCCGTGGTCACGCTGGAGCCCGGCATGACCTTTGCCCCGGGACGCCAGTTGGTGCACGAGGAAAATATCGTCATCACCCAAGATGGTGCCGAGTACCTGACTCACCGGGCCAGCCCTGAAATGCCTGTGGTGTCCTGAGTGCAGCTACCGGTAGGCCCGGTTGCAAAACCGGGTCAAGTTCCATGCGTAACATCATCCTGGTCAATCCCCGGGCCGGCCGCGGTGCCGGACCCGACCTGTGCCGGGACCTGCTTAGGCGACAGCCACAGTTAACCGACCCCCATATCATCGATGCGCCAGATGCCCTACAGGCAAAGCGCGAGCTGATCCGCGCGCTATCGCCGACAACGGATACGCTGGTCGTGATCGGCGGTGACGGCTCGCTGAACCTGGCAGTCAATGCGCTGTTCAAATGTTCATTGGGCAAACAGGTGCGACTTTGTCCAATATCCGCCGGTACCGGCAGCGATTTTGCCCGCGCTTTACACCCACGACTGGGCATCGATACCGCTTGCCGAATACTTGCTGATAGCCGGTCACGTCCGCTAGACGCGCTGGAAGTTACTTGGCCCGATGGCAGTTTCC
>JASLLH010000142.1:0-4084 GCA_030747115.1 Arenicellales bacterium | reverse complement strand
AGATAGCCAGAGAGTGGACTGGATCCTGGTGCGTGGGCTTAAAGTTAAAGCAGCTTGGTCGGCATCGGCGGGCCCCTCCGACCATCCCTTTTTTGCTGCGCGCCTGACCTTCGATTAAGTGCTATCTGGTTCAGTCACCGTTGACAAGGCCCGCCTTGCGCAACTGTTTGATGGCGCGGGCTTTAAGCTCTGGTTGTTCCCGCCAGTTCTTCAGCCAGCGGCTGCAGTCGCGCTTAAAGGCTCGCTCACAAGCGGCTGCGCTGATATGTGTTTGTACGGCATCGAGGTCTACGATTACCGGGCGGTTGTGTACCAGCAGGATGTTGGTCGCTTTCAGGTCGCCGTGGGACAGGCGGTTTTGACGCAGTTGCAGCAAAATTCCGGTGATTCCTTCGAGGATTTCATCACACACGGCAGGTTCGGAGTCATCGCTCAGGACACTGGCACAGGTTGGCCCCGCAACGTGCTCGCACAGGATCCACGATCTGCTTTTTAAGCCCGCAATTCGCTCTTGCACCCAGCCCACCACCGGTGCCGTCGCTATACCGAGTGCTGTTAGCCGTGGGGCGAAATTCCAGCAGTTCTCGGCTCGTGCCCGGCGTAGCGCACGGCGCAGTGCGTGCCAGGTGTTCTTGGTGTTGTAGCGCTTGAGAACGAAACGGCGGCCGTCGAAGGAAATTACCCCAACGGTGGTAGTACGGTCCGATTTGAGTACTTCGCAGTCCGGGTCTTTAAGGGCGTCATCGGGGTGCGCCAGCACCTGGCGCAGCATCGGTGAATCGTAGCGAGAGAAAAAACAAAGCGCGAGCCTGTCCTGGTGGTGAATTGTGACGTCCGCTGAAAGCAGCGCGTAAGCGCTCTCATCGCTCACGGCTGGGTGCGCGGCTCGGGAAGGGGTTCTGTGTCTGTGAGTGCGATTGGCTCAGTAGTGCGCAGTTGTTCGGAGCGGTAAAGCTTATAGGCGCGTTTCTCGACGCGACGCCAGAAACGACGGTCCTGCGACAGTGCCAGGCGTAAGTCGGTTTTCATGTAAGCCTTCATGAAGCGAAAGAGATCGCGCCGGGTTAGGCCAAGATCCATACTGGAGAAGTACAAGCCGGCGACGTCCTTTACCTTCCACCGGTCTCGTGTGCGCCGCCGTACCAACATGCGATGCAGGTCGATGACGAACAAGTGGCTGTCACTGGTCGACAGCTGGCCGTCGGCAAAGCCTGGTTGCAGCAAGAAGTGGCACAGGTAAAAATCCCGGTGGTTGGCACCGTTGCTGTGTAAGTACTGGGCCGTGTGTGCGAGCCGCTCGATCAACCAGCGCTTGAAGCGAATGTCGCTCGCTGTGCGCGGTGGGTTGCGCTGCCAGGGCGCGCAGAACTCTTCCAGGCTTTTGGCGTTGGTGATCTCGTCGGTAATAATGAAAGAGTGACGGCTGGCCGGGCTGCCGCTGGTGGTGCCATAGCCGGCGATATGCAGGGTGTCGATGCCGGTTCTCGCTTTGATACCCAGGCGCTGCAAGTGATGCACTCCGTGCCATTCGTTTTTTGCGCCCACCACCGGCAGACGGAAATACGCCAGATTCTTGATGATCTCGCGCCAGCCCACGCCGGTGTGGGTCTTGAGGAAATAAGGCTTGCCATCGTATTCGAAGCGTACAGTCTTGCGCCCAGGGGCTTGGCGAAATATCTCGCCGCTGATCGGCATGATGTCATCAAACCGACCGATATTGGTGAGGTCCTGGCGCAGAAACATCCAGGGCTCTTTGGGCGCAGATGAGGCGGGTATCGTGACCGCGCTTTTGTTCTCGACCAGTTGTTCGATAGCGTTGACCGCAATCGGTGGCATCTGGTAAAGGGCGGGATCGGCCCCGTAGCGCAGGCCATTGATCGACCATGATGCCTGTGGCATCTTTTCCAGCATTGCTGCCAGCTGATGGTTGAGTTCGGCCTGCATGAAAGGTGAGTGCAGTACCACGCCGGCGTCAGCCTGGGTGATGTGACTGGCGTAGCCACAAACGTCGGTGGCAATGACCGGCACACCGGCAGCAATGGCCTCGAGCAGGATGGTACCGGTGTTCTCAAAGTCAGCAGGGTGGACCAGCAGATCACCGGCCGCGAGCAACTCGGGAATGTCTGAGCGGCCGCCGAGGAAGTGCACTTTGGGCGCAATACCGAGTTTATGGGCCAGGCGAAGATAAGCGCGGTCCTGGTCCTGGCCAATCACAGCCAGGTGGCTGCGCTGGTACCACGGCTGTGGCAGGCTGGCGAGTGAGCGCAACGCCCGGTCCAGCCCCTTGGTCTTAAACCCGGAACCGATGAAGAGCAGCAGAATATCGGTATTGGCCACGTTTAGCTCCCGCCGCATTTGCGCCCGGACCAGCTGTCGATCGTTCACCGGTTTACGGTCGAAGTCCAGAGTCGGTGGCAGCAGATAAAAGCGTTTTTCCGGGGTGCCGTGCCACTGTTGGTAAACGCTTTTCTCGCGCTCCGACAGTGACAGAATCAAGGTGTTGTTATTACGACCAAAGACCGCTTTTTCGAAGGAGCCGAGGTTTTGATAGCGCGGAGTCAGGCGGTAAAGGGGTGAGAGTAGGCCGTATTCTTGCCTGGTACGGCCAACGTAACAGAAATCCGCGCCATAGTAGACATCCAGGTCCGGCATCTTGTTAAAGCCTACTACGGCGTCGAAATGCTCCTGGGCCAGCACTTTTTTGAGCCTGGTATAAAAGCGCCGATTCTGGACGTGGTTACGGTTGTCGAGAGCGCGCCGGCTCAGCACGCTCAAGGTGATGCCCTCGGGTCTTGACCCTTCCCATTCCGAGACAAAAACGTGGACGTCGTGTCCACGACTGCGGCACTCATGCAGGATGCGCAGGAAATCCCGCTGCAGTCCACCGTAGGGAAAGTATTTGAAAAGACAAAACGCTAACTTCATAGCCGCGACCCCATGTTTGTAGACAGAGGCTTCCGCATACAGGCAGGAGATATTTTACCCCGTCTGCCGCGGCGGTCGGTTGCCCCCGCGTTCCCATTGCCAGGCACTGGTACAAATTAGCTCGAGGTCATCGTACTGGGGGGTCCAGTTGAGGGTTGTGCGGATAGCCCGGTTGTCGGCGACCAGGCGGGCCGGATCACCGGCCCGCCGATCATCCCCGTGGATGTCAAAGTCGACGGCGCTGACGGCGCGCACGGTATTAAGTACCTCGCGGACACTGAAGCCGTGGCCATAGCCGCAGTTCAGCACCTGCGACCGGCCGCCCTCGACCAGGTAGTCCAGGGCCTTGAGGTGCGCGACCGCCAGGTCCTCGACGTGAATGTAATCACGAATACAAGTGCCGTCCGGGGTATCGTAGTCAGTGCCGAAAATCGCCACTGCCGGCCGCAGACCACAGGCTGCCTCACAGGCCACCTTGATCAGGTGCGTTGCCTCTGGTGTCGCCTGGCCCAGGCTACCATCGGTGCGCGCACCCGCCACATTGAAGTAGCGCAGCGCAACGTAACGCAGCGGCTTCACCTCCTTGGCCTGCTTGGCTGCGGCCACATCAGCGAGCATCCATTCAGTGACCAGTTTACTGCGGCCATAAGGGTTGATCGGGCAGGTCGGGGCATCTTCCGCCACGGGCACTATCTCGGGATTACCGTAAACGGCGGCGCTGGAAGAGAAAATGAACCGTGACACGCCAGCGCGCCGACAAGCATCGATCAGGTTGAGCGAGGCAACCACGTTATTGCGGTAATACTTGGCCGGGTTGGCAACCGACTCGGGTACCACGATATAGCCGGCAAAGTGAATGACCGTATCGATCGCTGCCGCATCGAGCAGCGCCGCCATAGCATCGCTGTCACCGGCATCAAGTTGGTGGAATGCCGCCTGCCCAGGGATGGCCCAGCGATGGCCGCTGTAAAGTGTATCCACCACGGTGACCTGGTGGCCGGCATCAATCAGTTGGCGCACGGTATGGGAGCCGATGTAGCCAGCACCGCCGGTTACCAGTACCTTGAGGGGGTGTGAACTCACGGGCGTGTTACTGTGTCAGGGATTGCCAAATTATATCTGTCTGTGCTCAAGCGCCCGGTGCACCCTGGACCCCCTG
>JASLLH010000141.1:0-4145 GCA_030747115.1 Arenicellales bacterium | reverse complement strand
CGCCAGCGCTCCCCGGTCACGGGATTCGAGCGCCTCCAGCCAGGCACCGTCCAGGGATATCGGCCCGGCGCCTGCTGCCAGGACTGACAGCAGAGCAACTGCGACCACGGCATACAGTAGCGCTCGCCCGAGTACCACAACCGACCCTGTACAGTAATGAGGGTCTATTCAGTCGGCGGGCTGATCAGGGTCAGCCTGCATCTCCTGATACCAGCGGTCGTGGTGGGCCTTGGCCCAGTTGGCATCGACCTTGCCGCTGGTCATGCTGCTTAAGGAGCCGCGCACGAACGCCGTGGCCATGAAAATGTGGCCGAAAATCAGGCCAATGAAGACCACTGCGACAACGCCGTGGACCACGTGGGCAAACTCCATGACCTGGCGGTACTGGTTGAAATCGCTCGACACGTTCTGCACCCAGACGGCAAGAACGGGAAAATCGAGCACATAACCGGTCACCGAGATCGCAACGCCGAGGAACATGGTCAGCCAGAACAAGAGCTTTTCACCGCCGTTGAACTTGCCAGCACTGACGTGCGCCTTGCCGATCATGCCCCCGCCTCTGGCAAACCACTTGAGGTCACCCTGCTCGTAGAGGTTACGGCTGACCAAACTAAAAAAAGATGCCAGCAGGACCAAGGGAAAGATCAGCCCGACCAGGTTATGCACCTCTTTACAGACGGAGGCAATTACATGGAAGCCCGATTTGCCAAACAACGGTATCAGCAGCGGTCGGCCAAAAAGCAGAACCAGACCGCTGATGGCAAGCAGGATAAAAATGCCCGCCAGGAGCCAGTGAATGACGCGCGCACCGACTGAGTTGCGCTCTAACAGAACACCCGATTCACCACCTGCCAGTTTGACCGGTCCGCGTATGGCGTAGATCGCGCCGATCAGCAACAGTATTACGATCAGGAAATTGCCCCCGTTAGGGATCAACTCATCGACTCGGAACGACATCCAGCGTTCACCGTCACGGTGAACCAGCACGCTGGCATCGTGCCCCTTGACCTGGCTGATTGCCGGGGCATCGATGCTTCCGCGTACCGCCCGCCACAGGTCGGCGCCGGGATTAGGGTTGCTGATCGGGTGCGCCGATGGTGGCGCCTCCGCCAACGCCTCGCCGCCAAAGGACAATACCAGGGACGCCAGGCACAGCACGCCCGCCACCAGGATGGGAAACCGATTCTTTCTCATTGTCATTTCCTTGGCCTGCGCATCAACTCGAAAAGTTAATCGACCCACACTGAACGCACTGTCATCGGCGATACGGTAGAACCACGGGGCCGGCATCGAGCAAAAGGACGGCCAGCCCGGCCGATGCCTCTAGAGCATCCACCCGGCCGGCCGTTGCGCCGCAGTGGGGAAGGTGGTTGACCATCCTCCCCACACCTGTGAGCATCGGACCAGAAACTCTAGCCCTTGATCCCCTGCTTGTCGTAGGCAACACCCCAACCCCATTGCATCGCCCCGGCACCACGGTACATGATGCGCTCGCGGAAGATGTCCGAAACCTTGGCGCCATCACCAGCCAGTAAGGCCTTGGTCGAGCACATTTCAGCACACAGCGGCAACTTCCCTTCCGCCAGGCGGTTACGGCCATACTTGCGGGACTCCTCGGCCGAGTTGTTCTCCTCCGGGCCGCCCGCACAGAAAGTACATTTGTCCATCTTCCCGCGTGAACCGAAGGCGCCACTGTCGGGAAACTGCGGTGCGCCAAACGGACAGGCGTAAAAGCAGTAACCGCAACCAATGCAGATATCCTTGTCGTGCAATACCACACCATCGTTGGTGGTATAGAAGCAGTCGACTGGACAGACGGTAGCACAGGGAGCGTCGGAGCAGTGCATGCAAGCCACCGAGATGGACCGCTCGCCATGGTCACCATCGTTGATGGTGACCACGCGCCGGCGGTTCACGCCCCATGGAATTTCATGCTCGCTTTTGCATGCCGTGACGCAGCCGTTACATTCGATGCAGCGTTCCGCATCGCACAGGAACTTCATTCTAGCCATGAGTTATTTCCTCCTTCAGGCAACGCTGATGCGGCACAGGGAACACTTGGTTTCCTGCATCTGAGTGACGGAATCGTAGCCGTAAGTCAGCGCCGTATTGGCCGCTTCGCCGAGTACAAACGGGTCGGCTCCCGCCGGATACTTACTGCGCAGATCTTCACCTTCCAGATGTCCACCAAAGTGGAATGGCAGGAAGACAACGCCAGGTGAGACCCTCCGCGTGACAAGTGCCTTGACCTTGAGCTTGGCCCCTTCGGCACCTTCAACCCAGATCATCTGCCCATCACGAATACCGTGGTTATTGGCATCCGTCGGGTGAATCTCAGCGAACATATCCTGCTGCAATTCTGCCAGCCACGGGTTGGAGCGGGTCTCGTCACCGCCACCCTCGTACTCCACCAACCGCCCACTGGTCAGGATCAGTGGATAGTCCTTGGAGTGATCGACCTGCTGAATTGATGCATACCTAGTCGGCAAGCGGTAGTGGCGCTTTTTATCTTCGTAGGTGGGATACTTCTCTGCCAGATCACGGCGGTTGGTATAAAGCGGCTCACGATGCACTGGCACCGGGTCCGGGAAAGTCCACACCACCGAACGGGCCTTAGCATTACCAAAGGGCGCGCAGCCATGCTTTATTGCCACCCGCTGGATACCGCCTGAGAGGTCCGTCTTCCAGTTCTTGCCTTCAGCCGCTGCCTTCTCATCAGCAGTGAGGTCATCCCACCAGCCGAGTTGTTTGAGCAACTTGTGATCGAACTGCGGGTAGCCGTCCTTGATCTCCGAACCCACCGGGTAGGAGCCGTTGGCCAGCAAACTCTCACCATTGCGTTCCACACCAAAGCGGGCCCGGAAACACAGACCGCCATCTGCTACCGGCTTGCTCGGGTCATACAGATTCGGCGTACCGGGATGGCCCATTTCTGGTGTACCCCAGCACGGCCACGGCAGGCCGTAGTACTCACCGTCACACGGGCCACCCTCGGCCTTGAGCGTCGTGACGTTGAAGGTGCCCCAATTGACCTGCTGCTTTTTCATCCGCTCGGGACTCTGGCCGGTATAACCGATGGTCCACATACCGCGGTTGAATTCGCGGGTGATGTCCTCGATCAACGGCTCATCGTTTTCGACCTTGATGTTCTTGGTGAACTCAGCGCCGAACTCGAGTTTAGTGGCCAGCTTGTGCATGATGGTGTGATCGGGCAACGACTCGAACATCGGCTCGATTACCTTATCCCGCCATTGCAGCGAACGATTGGAAGCCGTAACTGAACCGTAAGTCTCGTACTGGGTTGCCGCCGGCAACAGGTAGACCCCGTCGGTACGATCATGCATTACCGCGCTGACCGTCGGGTACGGATCAATAACTACCAGCAGGTCCAGCTTTTCCATGGCCTTTTTCATTTCCAGGCCACGGCTCTGGCTGTTGGGTGCGTGACCCCAGAACACCATTGCCCGGACGTTATCACGCTGGCCGATATTGGCCTTGTCTTCCAGCACGCCGTCGATCCAGCGCGATACCGGGATGCCCTTGTAATTCATCGGGTGCACCGGCTTACCCTTGTCGCCTTCTACTTCGGTAGGATCAAAACGCCCCTTAACCCACTCGTGGTCCAGATCCCAGACCCGCGACCAGTGCTTCCAGGAACCCGCAGACAGGCCGTAGTAACCGGGTAAGGAATGACTGAGAATGCAAAAATCAGTAGCGCCCTGGACGTTGTCGTGGCCACGGAAGATGTTGCAGCCGCCGCCAGATTTACCCATGTTGCCCAGCGCCAACTGGAAGTTGCAATAAGCGCGAGTGTTGTTATTACCGATGGTGTGCTGAGTGCCACCCATGCACCAGATGAAAGTGCCCGGGCGGTTGTCCGCCATCAACTTGGCGGCCTGGTAAACCAGTTCCGGGCGAACCC
Organism: Arenicellales bacterium; assembly: GCA_030747115.1. Classification (GTDB taxonomy): domain Bacteria; phylum Pseudomonadota; class Gammaproteobacteria; order Arenicellales; family UBA868; genus UBA12578. Next base: position 223 of record JASLLH010000141.1, on the reverse strand, counting down.
CGGTAACGTCGTAGGTGACATCTGGCGTCCAGTTGGCAACCTCTTTCTTGATATCGCCCATGCCCCAGACCCGCTGGTGGATAAACTCCTTGTCCTCCCAGCCGTTCTCGAAGATGTGCCACAAGATGCCCCAGATGATGGCGACATCCGTACCCGGCCGGATCTTCAGGTGCAGGTCTGCGTGAGCGGCAGTGCGGGTAAAGCGAGGATCGATCACGATCAG
>JASLLH010000140.1:0-4162 GCA_030747115.1 Arenicellales bacterium | reverse complement strand
TATCGATGTCAGTTGCCCAGCAGAACCTCGAGTACGAAGCGGGTGCCAAAGTATCCAAGTGCCAGCAGGGAAAACCCAACCGAAGTCCAGATAACCGCTGCCCGGCCACGCCAGCCAAAAGTCAAACGCCCGATGATGAGAACCAGGATGCTCAACCAGGCAAGCAATGCCAGCACCGTATGGTGGTTGAACAGCAGAGTGTTGCCAAACATCTGCCCCGAGGATAGTCCACCGCTGATCAGGGTGACGGTCAGCAGGGCAAAACCGGCATAGATCAACTGGAACAACACCGCTTCCATAGTTTCGACCGGTGGCAGAGTGGCGAAAAACCTGGTGGTTTTCTTTTGTCTCAGGGTGTGATCCTGGGCAGTGAGCAGCAGTGCCTGGGCCAGCGCCAGACTCAGTAGCGCGTAGGCGAGACCGGCGCCGAGAATATGGGTGAGCGCTGTGCTTCCCTGCAGGCGGGGTGCGTACGCCTCGCCAGGGAAAATCCAGCCGGTCACCAGGGCCAGCGCTGCGGCTGGAAACACCAGCATGCCCAAGGTGCCCAGTGGCCGCAGCAACCGTGCCGCGAGGTACAACACGACAATGAGCAAACCGATCAGAGAAACCGTCGTGCCCAGTGCCAATGCCGGCCCACCGGGCGCAATAGTTGCTGGTGCCAGGTTGGCACCATGGCAGATGGCAGCTACCACGCCAGCAGCGATGGCGACTGTATCGGCTTGGCGGTTCTCTGTTTCCCGCTGTTGCGCCTGGCGCAGGGTGGCGCCGGTAGCGCCCAGGTAGGCCAGTACGGCAAGCAGGTTGAGCAGGTGAATCATCAGCAGATGGTCATCATCCCAGTACCTCGAATCGAGGCAACGGTCCGGGGAGTTGCAGGCGCATGTACAATTACGCACCAGGTCGGGCTGTCAGGTCCGATTTTATCCCATCCCGGCCTGTTGTCGCGGCTGACACCAGAACCTGCACCGCGCGCCGGTGCCCGACCATAAAAAATTATGTTTGCCCAACTTGGTGACCGTTTACAGGCAACGTTTCGTGAGCTCAGGGGGCGTGGCCGCCTGACCGAGGAAAATATTGGCGATTCGCTGCGGGAAGTGCGGATTGCGTTGCTCGAGGCCGACGTGGCCTTACCGGCGGTCAAGAGTTTTCTCGAGCGGGTGCGTGAGCGCGCTGTCGGCGAGGACGTTCTGAAAAGCCTTACACCCGGGCAGGCTGTGGTCAAGGTAGTGCACGACCAACTGGTTGCACTGATGGGCTCTCACAATGACGGCCTAAATCTCACGACCAGGCCACCGGCGGTGATTCTGGTTGCGGGGCTGCAAGGTGCCGGCAAGACCACTAGTGTGGCCAAGCTGGCCCGCTACCTGGTCGAGCGCGAGAACCGCGAGGTGCTGGTTACTAGCACGGACGTATACCGCCCTGCAGCCATGGAGCAACTCGAACAACTGGCTGGGCAGGTCGGTGTGCGGTACCACGCCCAGGGTAGCGGGCCGGTCGAGATTGCTCGGGATGCGCTCAAGCAGGCGCGGGTAGCGAGTGTCGACGTGGTAATCGTCGATACTGCCGGCCGGCTGCACGTTGACCAGAACATGATGGATGAGGTGGCGGCGATCCACGCCGCTGTCACGCCGATCGAGACATTATTCGTAGTTGACAGCATGACCGGCCAAGATGCAGTCACCAGTGCACGAGCGTTCGATGAAACGTTAAAGCTCACCGGCGTGGTGCTTACCAAAACTGACGGTGATGCCCGTGGCGGCGCGGCCTTGTCCATTCGTGAAGTTACCGGCAAGCCGATCAAGTTTCTGGGCTCGGGCGAGTCGCTAGACGCATTGGAGCCGTTCTACCCCGAGCGGATCGCTTCAAGGATTCTAGGGATGGGTGACGTCGTGACCCTGGTCGAGGAAGTCGAGCGTAAAGTCGACCGGGCACAGGCTGAAAAGGTTGCGCGCAAAATCAGCAAAGGCAAGGGCTTTGATTTTGAAGATTTTCGCGAGCAACTGCAGCAGGTAGAGCAGATGGGCGGTCTGGGCAGTTTGCTCGAGAAACTGCCTGGCATGGGTGAGGTGCCGGCTTCGGTGAAAGCGCAGGTGGGTGGCGCCGGAACAGGTCGCCTGGTTGCAATCATTAATTCGATGACTTCGAAAGAGCGGGCTTTTCCTGCTCTGATCAAGGGCTCACGCAAGCGCCGCATCGCTGCAGGTTCGGGCACCCAGGTGCAGGAGGTCAATCGGCTGCTCAAGCAGTTCACCCAAATGCAAAAAATGATGAGAAAGGCCAAGGGCAAGGGCGGGATGGCGCGCATGCTGGGACAGATGCAGGGGATGGGTGGGCCGGGGATGCCGCCGTTCGGGCGCTAAGGACAGCCCGGCCGAATCAAGCGGTTGGCCAACAGCAGTCAAGACTGTTAAAATCGCGCGGTTTGAAGGGATTTTTCAGAGGATTCAGTTAATGGTGACCATACGGCTCGCCCGGGGCGGCTCTAAGAAGCGGCCGTTTTACTCGATCGTAGTGTCTGACCGGCGCCGGCAGCCGCGTGGGCGCTTTATAGAACGCATTGGCTTTTTTAATCCCATGGCTGCGAAGGGCGAAGAGCGGTTGCGGCTGGATACCGAGCGCGTCGAGTACTGGATGAGTAAAGGGGCGCAACCCTCGCAGCGGGTATCGTCTTTTATCCAGCAGATCAATCGTCAGGCGGCCTGAGTACAGCCGGTCCCCAGCCGGCCCAGCCATCTGTAGTCATCGTGGCAACTGATCCCGGTGACAACCCGGTGATCATGGGCCGCATAAGCGGGGCCTACGGGGTCAAGGGCTGGGTTAGGGTGTTCGATCACTCGCGTGAGCGTGGCGGCATACTGAATTACCGCCATTGGCTGATCGGCAGTGGCGCCGGCTGGGAACAACGGCAGCTGGCCGAGGGCCGTTGCCATGGCAACGGGGTTGTCGCCAGGCTTGAAGATTGCGTGGATCGCAATCAGGCAGTGGCGCTGATGGGTAGGGACATCGCGATACGGCGCGATCAACTGGAGGAACTGGCGCAGGGCGAATACTACTGGCACCAGCTCAAGGGTCTCGAGGTAGTGAATACCCGGGGGGAATCCCTGGGGCGCGTACAGCGCTTGCTGGAAACCGGCGCCAACGACGTGCTGGTGCTGGAGGGCGAGCAGGAGAGGCTTATCCCCTACGTTCCCGACACCATTAAGCAGGTGGACCTGGCAAAGGGATTGATCGAAGTCGCCTGGGATCGGGACTTCTGAGCGATAGTGGTGACAGGCTGGCCGGGCGAGAAGAGTGATGCGTATCGACGTGGTCACTATTTTTCCGGAGATGTTCGCAGCGATCAGGGAGTCGGGAATGACTCGGCGGGCCCTGGCAGGCGGCCAGTTCGAACTGTGCGTGTGGAATCCGCGGCAGTACAGTGGCGACAATTATCGCCGGGTTGATGACCGGCCCTACGGCGGCGGACCTGGTATGGTGATGATGGCGGAGCCTCTGGCCGGTGCACTTGACGCTGCCCGCCAGGCTGCGGGTGGCAGGGTAATTTACCTCACCCCGCAGGGCCGGCCGCTGACCCAGTCGGTAGTGGGCCGGCTGGCGCTGGAGCCGGCGCTGGTATTGCTGGCTGGCCGCTATGAAGGAGTAGATGAAAGGCTGATCGAGACCGAGGTAGACGAAGAACTCTCGATTGGTGATTATGTACTGTCGGGGGGCGAGTTGCCCGCGATGGTGTTGGTTGAGGCGCTGGTCAGGTGCTTACCAGGCGTGCTCGGCAACGAGGAGTCGGCACAGGACGACTCCTTTAGTGGCGGACTGTTGGACTGGCCGCAGTACACGCGGCCGGAACAGTTTGCAGGGCACGAAGTGCCAGCAGTACTGTTGGGCGGTAATCACGGGGCGATCAGGCGCTGGCGGCTTAAACAGGCCCTGGGGAGAACCTGGCTGAGACGGCCCGACCTGTTAGCGGGAAGAGAACTGAACGACGAAGAACAGGAACTGCTCGAGTCGTTCAAGAACGAACAGAAAGAAATGGAGAACTCGAGATGAGTAACATTATCGAGCAATTGGAGCAAGAACAGTTAAAGACCGAGATGCCTGAATTCGCCCCTGGCGACACTGTTCGCGTGCAAGTCAAGGTAAAGGAGGGTAGCCGCGAGCGCCT
>JASLLH010000013.1:0-28152 GCA_030747115.1 Arenicellales bacterium | reverse complement strand
TGAAACCTTCTTCGGTTATCCGATCACTCCGGCCACAGGTATCATGGAACGCCTGGCTGTGGAAATGCCCCGCCGTGGCGGGCGGTTGGTCCAAACCGAGGATGAAATCGCAGCGATCTCTGCGACCATCGGCGCCGGCTATGCGGGGGCCCGGGCGGCCACCGCCACCTCGGGCCCTGGCCTTGCCCTGATGGCAGAAATGCTGGGGCTCGGAGTAATGGCAGAGGTACCGGCAGTCGTCTTCGTCTCCCAGCGCGGTGGGCCCAGCACCGGCATGCCAACCAAAACTGAGCAGTCGGATCTCAATCTTGCCGTGTGGGGTGGACATGGCGATGCCGGGCGCATCGTCCTTGCGCCAACCAATGTCGAAGGTTGCCGGCGCTGTGCTGCGCGGGCCTTCGAGATGGCCGAGAAATTCCAGGTGCCGGTAATCGTTCTGATCGACCTGTACCTGTCGAACCGCTACGAAACTGTGTTCCTGCAAGGTGAAGATAACTTTCTACCCAAAAACTGGCAACGGGTGGGCAGCAGCGCACCCGGGGACAACTACCGCCGCTACGAGCTCACCGCCGATGGCCTAAGCCCACGCTGCGTTCCGGGTGAAGCGGGCGGCATCCATACCGCCACTGGGCTTGAACACGACGAGTACGGCCGCCCCAACGACAACCCGGACGTGCACAGTTTAATGAGCGAAAAACGTCACGAGAAGTTGCGTGATGCCATGAAATATCGGGGCATCAACTTTACCAAGCGTTTTGGGGACAAAGGTAAGATCGACGTCGGCTTGCTGGCCTGGGGATCGACTTTTGGGGAGGCGCTGGAGGCGGTATTGCTGGCACGAGAGGAGGGCATCCGTTGCGCCGCTATGAAAGTGGTAATGATGTCTCCCTTACCCAGCCGACCAATACTGCGCTTTTGCAACGACTGCCAGCAGGTGCTGGTGCCCGAACTGAACTACACCGGGCAATTCGCCAACCTCGTCTCTGGCGAGTTGGGTCGACCAGTGGTTCGTGTCAACCACGCTACCGGCGCACCGATGGACATTAACTATCTGCTCACCGCTATCCGCAACGCAGCTAAGAAAAAGTTGCGCAGCAAGACTACAACCTCAAACCCGACCAAGGCATAACTCCATGATTCCCGAACAACCCGTTTACCTGGAAGATAAGGTCGACGAGATTCGGCAGAGTGGGCGGCTGGCGTACCGCTCCACAGCACTGCCAACATGGTGCCCAGGGTGCGGCTATTACAGTATGACAGAAGGCCTGGTCAATGCACTGACCGAGTTGCGGATAAAAACCGAGGACACCGTGATCGTATCAGGCATCGGCTGCGCATCCCGCTTTCCTTTCTTCATGGATACCTACGGTTTTCACACTCTGCACGGCCGCGCACTTCCGGTCGCAACTGGTGTTAAGGTGGCCAATGACAAACTAACAGTCGTTGCCGTCGGCGGTGACGGCGATGGCTTTGCCATTGGCGGTGGCCACATCCCGCATGCGGCTCGCCGTAACGTCAATATCACCTATCTCCTTTTTGACAACGGCATCTATGGCCTGACCAAGGGTCAGGTGTCACCGACCTCGGCCACAGGCTTCATAACCCCGACCTCACCGTTTCAGAACCGTGATGCGCCGCTGAATCCACTGCTCATGCTGTTATCTTATGGCGCGAGCTGGGTCGGGCAGGCCTATGCCGGCTGGCCGCATCACCTTAGCCAATTAATCCGTCAGGCGCTCGAGCACCCGGGCTTTTCCTACCTGCATGTGTTGTCACCCTGTGTGACCTTCGACAAGACCGACCGCACCTACCAGAACCTCGACCTGGCCGTACGCGAGTTGGATGCCGGCCACGACAGTTCCGACCTGGCTGCCGCCATGCGCGCCGCCGCCGACACCAGCACCCCGACGCTTGGCTTGTACTACGCTGAAATGCGGGAGACACTGGGGCAGGCGCTGGACCTGATTGCGGCTCGGGCGGCCGGGGCACAACGGATCAAGCGGGCCACCACCCGGCACCGCCAGCGAAAGGCGCCAGCCTGACTCCGACGCCGACCTGAAATACTACCGATTTCAGCCCGACCCCACCAGCCAACAAGACAGCCGCGTTTGCCAGTTTTTTTGGGCTATACTCGCGCCCTGATCTATGGCGGCGTAGCCCTGAGGCAACGTCGCTTTTTTTCCAACCGCAGTCGGGCACGGAGGGATCCCCGCATGGCGAGCAACATGACCGATCAGCAATTCACCAAGGGCTTCAGTATTTTCCTCGCACTAGGTATTGTTTTGACCCTGTTTCTGATCCTGCTTGGCAACATCGCTGCCGGCACCATCACTGAGCGGGTCCGCGCTGAGCGCAACGAGATGGCTGCCAGTGGCTTGACCACGCAGCATTTGCAACCGGTCGGCCAGCTCAACCTGGGTGAATCGGCTTCGACCGCGGAATCCACCCAAGTGGCGGCCGCCGCATCAGTTACGATCGACGGTGCGCAGGTATACCAGTTGGCCTGCATGGCCTGCCACACGGCCGGTGTTGCCGGCGCGCCGAAACTCGGTGACACTGAGGCGTGGTCAACCCGGGTCACACAAGGCGCCGAAGCGCTTTACACGCATGCAATTAGCGGCTTCCAGGGCAGCGCCGGGATGATGCCGCCGAAGGGCGGCAACCTGGCACTTAGCGACGATGAGGTCAAAGCGGCGGTCGATTACATGCTGGCACAGTCACAGTAAAGCGCGCCGACCATTGCTGCAAAAGGCCGGCGATTGCCGGCTTTTTTTGCGCCTGGCCGCGAACAACTAGCCCGGCCAACTCACTAGCTGAAAGCGTTGAAGGCGATGATGGTCAGGGTCTCGCGAATGCCCTCCAGTTGCTGCACCTTCCGGTTAACAAAATGACCGGCGTCCTCGTCCACAGGCAGATAGCACTTGGCCAGCAGATCGTAAGGCCCCGAGATCGAATAAACCTCGGATACGCCGTCTATCTCTACCAGCGCCTCGGCGACTCGGTATGACTCGCCCAGTCTACACTTCACCTGGACAAAAATTGTCTGCATGGGCCGATCTCCTTTTTTTAGTCACTTGTGAACTGGCGGGTAAACGCCGCCAGTTCCTCTAATTTTGCCAGTGCGGCACCGGAAGCGAGCACTGCGCGAGCCCGGTCTACACCATCGGCCAGCGTACTGGTCAAATCACCGGCGTAAATCGTGGCACCCGCGTTGAGCGCCACCATATCGGCCGCCGGCCCCTGTTGGCCCGACAAGGCGCTGGTTATCTGGTTCAAGCTGCCTTGCGCATCGGCAACGCGCAGCGGAGCGAGACTCTGCCGGGCGATACCGTACGCCTCCGGCTTAATCACGTAATCGCTGACCCTGCCCTCTTGCAGCTCTGAAACCTTGGTTTCTGCGCCGATGCTTATCTCGTCCAGCCCGTCGTCGGAACACACCACCAGCGCATGCACGCTGCCAAGGTTAGCGAAAACCTCAGCTAGCGGACGCACCCAGCGCTGGTCATACACACCAACCAGTTGCCAGCGAGCGCCAGCGGGATTAGTCAGCGGACCCAGCAGGTTGAACAGGGTGCGTACCCCGATCTCGCGGCGCGGGCCAACCGCGTGCCGGGTAGCGCCGTGATGGGTGGGCGCAAACATGAAACCCACGCCAACCGCATCTATGGTCCGGCCCACCTGCTTCGGATCAAGAGCGATGTTGACACCGGCCGCTTCCAGGACATCGGCGCTGCCCGACTTGCCGGTCGCGGCCCGGTTGCCATGCTTGGCCATGGTCGCGCCGGCGGCGCAGGCAACCAGCGCCGCTGCAGTCGAGACATTGAAAAGGCCTGCTGCGTCACCACCGGTACCAACGCTGTCGACCACCCGCTCGGCCTTGACCGAAACCGTGGCTGCAAATTCGCGCATAACGGTGGCCGCCCCGGTCAGTTCCTCGACCGTCTCACCCTTGATGTGTAGAGCTGTCAAAGCGGCACCGATCTGGGCCGGGGTGGCGTCGCCGCGCATGACGGTGCGCATCACCTCGCGCATCTCGTCAGCGCCAAGATTCTGCCCCAGGCATAGTGTGCGTATCGCTTGCTGGATATTCATGGCCGCTCGTTTCCGTTGCCTGCCGACTACGGGTTGGTCAGGGTATCAAAACGCTGGCGCCGGTAGTGCGCCTGCTTTCCAGATCTGTATGGGCGGCAGCCGCATCTGCCAATGCATATTCCTGATTGATGTCTGCCCCTACCACGCCTGCCGCCATCACCTTAAACAGCTCTCCAGCACAATGGTCCAGACTCTGGCGATCAGCGGTGTAGTGAAACAGCGTCGGCCGGGTAAGGTACAACGAGCCCTTAGCCGACAGTTGTGAGGGGTCAAACGCACTGACCTTGCCCGAAGACTGGCCAAAAAGTGCCAACGTGCCGCGCATCTTGAGGCAGTCGAGACTACCTTCGAAGGTCGCCTGTCCAACCGAATCGTAAACTGCGTCAACGCCACAGCCATCAGTCAGCTCAGTCACCCGTTCAACGAAGTTCTCTCGCGTATAGACGATAGGGTGATCGCAACCGTGTGTGCGGGCGAGTTCGGCCTTCTCTTCAGAGCCCACCGTACCGATGACGGTAGCTCCAAGGTGGCGGGCCCACTGGCAGGCGATCAGCCCAACCCCACCGGCTGCGGCATGAAAGAGGATGGTGTCCCCAGCCTTGACCGGTGCAGTACTGTGTAACAGATATTGGGCCGTCATGCCCTTGAGCATCATGGCCGCGGCGGTGCGCTCGTCAATTGACTCAGGCAGTTTTACCAGCTTGTCGGCTGGCAGCAGGCGAACTTGCGCGTATGCACCCAGTGGCTGGGCGGCGTAGGCGACCCGGTCACCTTCAGTAAGATCGCTGACGCCCTCGCCTACCGCTTCGACCACGCCAGCGCCTTCAAGGCCGGGCGTGAATGGTAGTGGCGCAGGATAGGTGCCGGTGCGAAAGTAAACATCGATGAAGTTAAGGCCAATGGCAGTGTGGCGCAGCCGTACCTCTCCTGCCTCGGGTGCGCCGACTTCAACCGCTGTCCAGGTGAGCTCCTCCGGCCCGCCAGTCTGATTTACCCGTATTGCATGTGTCATGGGTTTCCCTGCCGTTCGGCCACATCGCGGATATCTGGATTGTTGCCGGCGGATATTCTAACCCGCCGCGCCAAGCACCTCGCTCGCGACGAGATACAGGTTCTGGCTCAGCTGCTATTTAAGTCGATTCGCCAAAATCATTTTCTACCGCAACAAAGGTATCAGCAAAGAACCCGTTGAAGTGGGTTCGACACGCCGTACCGTAAGCGCCAATACAGCCAAACTCTAGCCAATCACCCTCAACCACATCGGCTGGCAAGTTGACCGTGCCAGGAAAAACGTCCAGTGAATCACAGGTGGGTCCATACAGCGTGTATTCACGATCCTCGCTGGAAAAATCCCGGGCCTGCACCATCCGTACTGGCAGTCGCAGGCCGAGTTTCTCTTCGATGAAACTCCCATACATGCCGTCGTTGAGGTACAGCGCATCGCCTTTGCACAAGTGCACCTGGGTGATAAGCGACTCACCGTCGGCACACAGGCCCCGGCCCGGCTCGCACATTAAACGGCAGCTATCAGGTAATGAGAGCGTCTGGGTGGCGCTCTCGATCACAGCAAAGTACCTATCAAGATCGGCACCCTGCGAATTCACATAGCGGGCTGGAAAGCCACCGCCGATATCGACACAGCGCGGGGCACTATCAAGCCGCTCCAGTACCCGCCGCACAAGATCGATGCCCGCTGCATAGCCGCTGGCGTCGAGGCACTGCGAACCGACATGAAAAGCAAGGCCATAACCATACCCTTTTGCCAGGACATGATTCACCAGGGTAACAGCCTCATCGACAGGTGCTCCGAACTTGCTTGAGAGTTCGTAAACGGCCGCTGTGTGGTGAATGGCAAGACGTACCACGATCACCGTATTAGGTCCCGGCGGCACGATGCTCGCTATCTTTTCAAACTCCGTCAGGTGATCAACCACGAAGTGTGTTACGCCGTAGATGCTGTGCGCTGCGAGGATCGCTGCCCGACTCTTGACTGGATGCATATAATAGGCATGGGCATCCGGAAACATCTCCGACACCAGCGCAACCTCTGGCAAGGAGGCCGCATCGAAGTGGCGGATGCCAGCCGCAAACAAGGCACTTAATATATGCGCCCCGGGGTTACATTTAACCGCAAACAGCACATCCCCTGAAAAGCCCTCGATAAAACGCCGAGCAACCGCTTGGATTTCGTGTGGGCGCACGCAAAAAACCGGGTAACTGGGCGCCAAGTCCTCGACCACGGCCTCGGGCGAGGCATAGCTACGCAGGTTCACCGTTTGACCGGTACCCATATCCATCGATTCTCCCAGGGATTTAGCGGTTTAAGACGGGGCTGAATTGTGACATAACCCACCCTTTGGGCGTCACTGATTACCCTATATGCGCAGTTCCAAAAAAACCCTTAGCCCAGTAACACTGCAGGCTACCTGCGTGCTGGGACACCTGGCCAACGATTGGGCAGCGACGGCAATCTGGTTGCTGGCACCGGCTATCGGACTCGCGTTTGATCTTAAACCCTCCCAGGTGGGCTTATTGCTCACCATCAATTCGATCGGCGCATCACTGGCGTATTTTCCAGCCGGAATCCTCGCCGACCGCGTGCACAACCAGGGTCGCTTGCTGCTGGCCACCTTCTGGTGGGTGACTGTCGGTTACCTGCTCGCCTCGCTGGCGCCCGGCTTCTGGTCACTGGCCCTGTTGCTCGCCATCGCTGGTATGGGTGACGCCGCCTGGCACCCCATTGCCACCGGCATCCTGGTACGACAGATGCCCCGGCAAAAAGGCCAGGCCTTGGGGATCCATGCCGTAGGTGGTTCGCTGGCCGAGATGTTCTCGCCCCTGCTGGCGGGTGTCTTGTTGGCCGTACTCGACTGGCAGACCGTGCTGCAGATCGCGGTCGTTCCGGCAGCGCTTATGGGCATCGTGTTCGTGGCCCTGGCAAACAAGGTACCCCAGCGCCATGCCAGCTCAGCTATCTCGCGTGCCGACCTTGTAGCTTTTGTCCGACAGTGGTGCACCCGGGCGGGCCTGCGTCTGGTCAGCAGTATTGCCGCCTACAACATGGCGTTGATCGCACTCATGACCATGACGCCGTTATTCGCCCAACGGGTGCTTGACTTTAGCCCGGCGCAAGCTGGTATGGCCTTCGCTGCGGCCATGCTGGTTGGTTCGATCGGCCAACCAGTTATCGGCCGCCTGTCCGATCGCTCGAGCCGAGTCGGCGTATTCGTGTTCGGTTTGGTCACTGCCGCCGCACTGATCGGTGCGGCGCTGCTCACTACAGCCCCGCTTACCATCCTCGGCCTGCTGACCGGCGCCATGGGCGTGCTGGTGGCTATTCGCTCCGGGATTCTAGCCATGGCAATAGACCATGCCAGCGGGCGGGAAGCGACTGCACTGGGCTTTATCTTTGTGCTGCTTGACGGTGTGGGTGCACTGGGTGCAGTGCTGGCGGGGCTGGTCGGGGACTTTGACCTGCATTTCAGCTTGCTGCTCGCTGCTGGGCTGGCACTGGCAAGTGTGGCGGTAGTTACCTTGATGAAGGGGCGGCAGTGACCGATTACTCCGCGCCATGAAGAAGGAGCAGCGACCGGGCCGGTAACTGCGTTATACTGTATATTTATACAGTATTTTGGAGAAATCGCAGTTGCCCGGATATGCCGAACTGCATTGCCTGTCGAATTTTACCTTCCTGCGCGGAGCATCACGCCCGGAGGAACTGGTGCGCCAGGCGCTCGCGCATGGCTACCGGGCACTCGCCCTGACCGACGAGTGCAGCGTGGCCGGTGTCGTGCGGGCCCATGTCGCCGCCCGGGCGCAAGGCCTGCACCTCATCATCGGCAGCGAATTTCATCTCACCGACAGCAGCGCTCTAGTCCTGCTGGCAGCCAGCCGCACCGGCTATCGCCACCTTAGCCGCCTGATCACCCACGCCCGGCGCAAAGCCGCCAAGGGCTGCTATACCCTGGACGCCAACGATCTCTCGGCCGGGGAACTGGAAGATTGCCTGGCACTGCTGCCCTCGGACCCTTGCCCAGCGCCGACAGATATGCTGGCAACGCGCTATCAGCGCCTGGCCCACCATGTCCGGCGCATATCCGGCCTTATGCCCAACCGGGTATGGCTTGCCGTCGAACAGCCCGGCAGCGGCCGCGACCGCGAACACCTGCAGCACTTGCGCGCACTGTCGGAAAAACTGGCCGTGCCGCTGGTCGCTGCGGGTAACGTACACATGCATGCGCGGACTCGACAATGCCTGCAGGACACCCTGACCGCAGTTCGCCTTGGAGAAACACTGCAAAACGTAAAGCACCGCCTGTATCCGAACGCCGAACGTCACCTGCGCACGCTGGCCGTGCTGGCGCGCATTTACCCGCCCGCACTGCTGCAGGAGAGCCTCAATATTGCCAGGCAGTGTGATTTCTCGTTGACTGAACTGCGCTATACCTACCCGCGTGAGTTTGTGCCCGCAGGTCTCACACCGGCCGGGTACCTGCGCCAGTTGACCGATGCGGGCATGGCAACACGTTGGCCGCAGGGTGCGCCCACCAAGGTCGTGCGCCAGATTGCACATGAACTGGCACTGATAGAGGAATTGGGCTACGAAAGCTACTTTCTCACGGTCCACGACCTCGTCTGCTTTGCCCGCAGCCGCGGCATTCTCTGCCAGGGCCGGGGCTCGGCAGCCAACTCCGCGGTGTGCTTTGCCCTTGGCATTACAGAAGTGGACCCGGCGCGCATGGAAATCCTGTTCGAGCGCTTTATCTCTAAAGAGCGTAATGAACCGCCGGACATCGATGTGGATTTCGAACACGAGCGGCGCGAGGAGGTCATGCAATACGTTTACCGCCGCTATGGACGTGACCGGGCGGCCCTGACCAGCGCGGTGATCACCTACCGCCCGCGCAGTGCCGTGCGTGACCTCGGCCGCGCCCTAGGCCTGTCGCAGGACCAGTTGGACCGGCTGAGCGCTAACCTCGTCTGGTGGCAGGATGGCAGACCCTTACCCCGGCGTCTGCGCGAGATCGGGCTGGACCCGCAGAGCGCGGTACTGCGCAAATTGCTGATGCTCACGCAAGAACTGGTCGGCTTCCCCCGCCACCTGTCCCAGCATTCCGGGGGATTTGTAATCTCACATGAGCCCTTGGGCGATCTTGTGCCGATAGAGAACGCAACGATGGCAAACCGAACCGTCATCCAGTGGGATAAGGACGACCTTGACGCGCTGGGCCTGCTCAAGGTGGACTGCCTGGCACTGGGCATGCTGAGTGCGATCCACCGGGCATTCGATCTCATCAAGCAACACCGCGGTACAGTCCTGACTATGGCCACGGTACCAGCCGAAGATCAAGTCGTGTACCAGATGATCAGCCGTGCCGACACCACGGGGGTTTTCCAGATCGAGTCGCGGGCACAGATGGCCATGTTGCCGCGGCTGCGTCCGCAGTGCTTCTATGACCTCGTCATCGAAGTGGCGATCGTTCGGCCTGGCCCTATTCAAGGTGACATGGTCCACCCCTACCTCAGGCGGCGCAACGGCGAGGAAGCTGTCGCCTATCCTAGTGAAGCGGTCCGTCAGGTGCTCAAACGCACACTGGGCGTGCCTATTTTCCAGGAACAGGTCATCAAACTGGCCATGGTGGCCGCAGGCTTCACACCAGGCGAAGCGGATGGCTTGCGCCGGGCTATGGCCGCCTGGAAACGTCACGGTGGACTGGGTCATTACGAGGCACGACTGGTCGAGGGCATGCGCGAGCGCGGCTACAGCACAGCGTTTGCCCGACGCATCTACCAACAGATTCTGGGTTTTGGCGAATACGGCTTCCCCGAATCACATGCCGCCAGTTTTGCGTTGCTGGTGTATATCTCAGCCTGGCTCAAGTGTCACGAGCCGGCCGCCTTTACCTGCGCTTTGCTGAACAGTCAGCCGCTGGGTTTTTATAGTCCTGCGCAACTGGTCCAGGATGCCCGCCGTCACGGCGTCATCGTGCGCAGCATCGATATCACGGTCAGCGCGTGGGATTGCACACTGGAACCGGCTGGCAAAGCATTTGCACTGCGCCTGGGTTTGCGGCTGGTCAAAGGTCTCAGCCGCACTGGTGCCGGGCGAGCAACCGACGCTCGACAGCTGCGAGCGTTTGCCAACGTCACCGATCTCAGCCACCGGGCCCAGCTTAACCGGAGCGATCTACAGGCATTAGCCAATGCCAATACTCTTGCATCTCTTACCCGGGGCCATCGCCACCAGACCTGCTGGGCGGTGAGCGGCGTCGAAAAGCCCTCCCCGATATTTCCCCGGCCCCACGTGAACGAAGGCGTGCCCCTGTTGCTTACGCCCACTGCAGGCGAGAACCTGTGTGCTGACTACGCCAGTACCGGTCTGACTCTGGGACCGCACCCGCTGGCACTGCTACGCAGCCGCCTGCAGGCCCTGGGTATCATCACCAGCGGCGACCTCGCGCAAAAAGAAAATGGCCACTACGTGCACACCGCAGGAATAGTCACCACCCGCCAGCGCCCTGCCAGTGCCAACAACGTAACGTTCGTTACCCTGGAGGATGAAACCGGCAACACCAACCTGATCGTCTGGCAACAGCTCGCTGACAGACAGCACTACGAATTGGTGAGATCACGGTTGCTGGGCGTGCACGGGCGGGTGCAGCGCGAAGGCGCTGTTATTCATCTGGTGGCAAAAAAACTTGTCGACTACACAGCGATGCTCGGCACCCTGGCCACCACCAGCCGTGATTTTCACTAGCACCAGATAAGGCTGTATTAATCCAGGGAGAAGGCAATGCCGTTGGCCGCGCAGGCAGCCTGCACGGTATTGCGCAACAAACAGGCAATGGTCATGGGGCCAACCCCACCCGGTACTGGAGTAATTGCGCCGGCCACTTCGGCAGCAGAGGCAAAATCCACGTCCCCTACCAACCGCGTCTTACCGTCCTCGCCTTTGATGCGGTTAATGCCGACATCGATAACCACCGCCCCGGGCTTGATCCAGTCTCCGCTAATCATCTGCGCCCGACCTACTGCAGCGACCAGGATATCGGCCTCACGGCAAACGCTGGGCAATTCCCGCGTGCGTGAGTGGGCGGTCGTAACCGTGCAATGCTGCGCCATTAGCAACGCGCCCATGGGTTTACCAACGATATTGGAGCGGCCAACGATCACTGCGTTGGCGCCGGTGAGATCATCGATCTGATTTTTCAGCAGCATCATGCAGCCTAGTGGCGTACAGGGCACTAATCCCGGTGCACCCGTTGCCAACCGACCCACGTTAACCAGGTGGAAGCCATCCACGTCCTTGTCCGGATTGATGGAATTAATGACAGCGTGAGAGTCGATCTGCGCTGGCAGTGGCAGTTGCACCAGAATACCGTGAACCCTGGCATCGTGATTCAACTGCTCAATCAGATGAAGCAGTTCCTCCTCAGTGGTGGTGTCGGCAAGCCGATGCTCAAAGGACTGCATTCCCGTTTCCAGGGTCTGCTTGCCTTTGTTACGCACGTACACCTGGCTGGCCGGGTCGTCGCCCACCAGGACCACGGCGAGCCCGGGCAGCAAATCGTGTTCGGCCTTGAGTGCGCTCACCGCCTGCCCAACTTTTTTGCAGACAGTCGCTGCAAATGCCTTGCCATCAATCAGTGTCGCCATCGATCCTCCTTGAAAAATCAGGCTGCGCTCACCCGCACGGCACAGTATTTGACCTCGGCGATTTTACCGAAAGGGTCCAACGCAGCGTTGGTGAGCAGATTGGCTGCCGCCTCTTGGTAGCAGAACGGTACGAATATCTCCCGGCGCGCTAAGCCCCGGTCAGCACGGGCCGGTGCCACCAGCTGCCCCCGGCGCGAGGCCACACGAATCCTGCTCCCCTCGGTGAGGCCAAGCTCGGTGAGATCATCCGGATGGATGCAGACCAGCGGCTGCGGTTCGATGGCGTCGAGCACGCTGGCACGGCGGGTCATTGTGCCGGTATGCCAGTGCTCCAGTTGCCGGCCAGTGATCAGCACAAAAGGATACTCATCGTCGGGCCGCTCATCGGCGGTCCCGAGCGCCACCGGTACGAACCTGCCGCGGCCGTCACTGGTGGGAAAATTCTCACGAAAAACCACGCCCTGGCCGGGGTCTTCATCGCTGGCACAAGGATAGGTTACGCTGTGTTCGCGTTCCAGGCGCGCCCAACTCAGCCCCGCGATGCTGGGCATCGCGCCACGCATCTCAGCAAACACCTCGCTGACATCACGGTAATGCCAGGCGAGGCCCAGCCGCTGGGCAATAGCCTGGATGATCCACAGGTCATGGCGCGCCGCACCGGGCAAGTCAAGGGCCTGGCGGCCCATCTGCACTCGCCGGTCGGTGTTAGAGAAGGTCCCGGTTTTCTCCGGGAACGCCGACGCCGGCAGTACCACGTCGGCATAAGCTGCCGTTTCGGTAAGAAAGATGTCCTGCACTACCAGGTGTTCCAGCGCAGTGAGGCTCGCCCGTACATGGTTGAGGTCCGGGTCCGACATGGCCGGGTTTTCACCCATGATGTACATGCCGCGGATCTTGCCAGCGCGCGCCGCATCCAGGATCTCGACCACGGTGAGCCCCGGCTCAGTATCGAGTTCAGTGCCCCAGTACTGGCCGAACCAGCGGGCGGCAGCGGCGTTGTCCACCCGCCGGTAGTCGGGCAACATCATCGGAATAAGACCCGCATCCGAGGCACCCTGCACATTGTTCTGACCGCGCAGTGGATGCAGGCCGGTGCCAGGGCGTCCGATGTTGCCAGTCATCAACGCGAGTGCAATCAGGCAGCGGGCATTGTCGGTGCCGTGCACATGCTGGGAAATACCCATGCCCCAGAAGATCATCGAAAAACGTGAGCGAGCATAAGCCCGGGCCGTCTCGCGGATCACCTGTGCGGCTATGCCGCAGATAGGCGCCATTTGCTCGGCGCTGAAATCCTTGACACCCTCGCGCAGGGCGTCGAAATTATGGGTGCGCTTGGCAATGAAGTCTTCATCGACCAGGCCTTCTTTGATGATGGTGTGGATCATCGCGTTCAAAAGCGCCACGTCGGTGTCGGTGCGAAACTGCAGGAAGTGATCGGCATGGCGGGCAATCTCGGTGCGGCGCGGATCCATCACAATCAAAGTGGCACCCCGGCGGGCGGCATTCTTGATAAAGGTCGCTGCCACCGGATGATTGCTGGTCGGATTGGCGCCGATCACCACGATCACCTCAGCCAGCGCTGTATCCTCCACCTGGTTCGATACCGCGCCTGAACCGATACCCTCGAGCAGCGCCGCCACCGACGAGGCATGGCACAGGCGGGTACAGTGGTCGACGTTATTTGTAGCAAAGCCCGTACGCACCAGTTTCTGGAAAAGATATGCTTCCTCGTTGCTGCCCTTGGCCGAGCCAAACCCGGCCAGCGCGCCGGGTCGGTGCTGCTCACGAATCCTTTTAAAGCCAGCCGCGGCAATGTCCAGTGCTTCTTCCCAAGTGGCCTGGCGGAACATTTTCAACGGCTCGGCTGGGTCGAAGTGCTCGTTCAAGCCTTTGGCAATGCCTGCGGTGCGCACCAGTGGCACGGTCAAGCGCTCAGGATGATTGACGTAGTCGAAACCGTAACGGCCTTTTACGCACAGACGGCTATTGTTGGCCGGACCGTCGCGACCAGTCACGTAACGGATGCGGTTATCCTTGACGTGGTAGGTCAGCAAACACCCTACACCGCAGTAGGGGCAGACCGAGTCAACGGTCTTGTCTATATCTTCCTGGGCCGCGTTGTTGGCCGGCATCAGTGCGCCGGTTGGGCAGACCTGCACGCATTCGCCACAACCCACACAGGAGCTGTCAGCCATGGCATCGTCCAGGTCGAAGACAATTTTCGTCTGTCCGGCGCGATAAGCCAGTCCAATGACATCGTTCATCTGCTCGTCGCGGCAAGCGCGCAGACAGCGCGTGCACTGGATGCAACTTTCCAGATTAACCGCAATGGCCGGATGGGAGACATCGGCCAGGGGCCGCTCACGGCCCCCGAAACGACTGGTCTCGATAGCCATCACCTCACACCAGTAGTCGAGTTCAGAGTGACGGGTATGGCTGGCCACGCCTACCTCGCCACGCAACAGTTCCAGCACCAGCGACTGCGAGCGGCGGGCGCGGTCGCTGTCACTCAGCACCTCCATGCCGGGCGCGGGCTGGCGGCAACAAGCTGGTACCAGTGCCGGCTCACCTTTGATCTCCACCATGCACGCCCGGCAGTTGCCCGCCCTCGCAAGCCCGTCGGCATGACAAAGTTTGGGGATGTCCACTCCGGACCGACCAGCGACCTGCAAGATGGTTTCACCCGTAAGCGCGGTGACCGCAACGCCGTTCAGGGAAAACCTAACGGCGCCTTCCATACCATGCTCCGGCGCGTTCACTTGCCACCGACCTCCTGTGGAAAATACCGAATGGTGCAACGGATCGGATTAGGTGCCGCCTGACCAAGGCCGCAGATCGATGCTTCCTCCATGACGGTCGCGAGTTCTTCCAGTAATTCGACGTTCCAGTGCTCGGCCTGCATTAGCCGCGTCGCCCGCTGACAGCCGACCCGGCACGGCGTGCACTGGCCGCAGGATTCGCGGGAGAAAAAGCGCAGGGCGTTGAGCGCGGCTGACCGGACCCGGTCTTGATCGGACAGGATGATCACTGCCGCCGAACCGATAAAACAACCGTGTTCCGCCAGCGTATCGAAATCGAGTGGCTCATCGGCAAGACGCGCCGGCAGGATGCCGCCCGAGACGCCACCCGGAAAATACGCGTACAGCCTATGACCCTCCAGCATGCCCGCGCAATATTCATCTATCAGTTCGCGCACGCTGATACCAGCCGGGGCCAGGTGCAGGCCGGGTTTGTTGACCCGGCCGCTAACCGAAAATGAGCGCAGGCCCTGGCGCCCACGGCGGCCCTCGCCACAGAACCACTCGGCCCCGCGTTCGATGATCTCACGCACCCAGTAGAGCGTTTCACAGTTGTGCTCCAACGTGGGCCGGCCAAACAATCCGACCTCGGCCAGGTACGGTGGGCGCAACCGCGGCATACCGCGTTTGCCCTCGATCGACTCGATCAGTGCGGATTCTTCCCCGCAGATATAGGCGCCAGCGCCACGGCGCAGGTGCAGTTGTGGCAAGGCGTATTCAAAACCTGCCTGTAACTCGGCAATCGCCGCCTCGAGTATGGCCATGACACCCGGATACTCGTCGCGTACGTACAGGTAACAGGTATCGATACCAATTACCTGCGCCGCCACCAGCACCCCTTCGAGTAGACGATGCGGGTCGCGCTCGAGGTAGTAACGGTCTTTAAAGGTGCCCGGCTCGCCCTCGTCGATGTTCACCACCAGCAACCGCGGGGCACTGTGCTGTTGCAGAATACGCCACTTGCGCCCGGTAGGAAATCCCGCGCCACCCAGGCCGCGCAGTCCAGCAGATTCCAGCACCTGGATAATTGAATCACCAAGGTCACCGTCCTCCGAGCAGCGTCGGGCCAGGGTATAGCCGCCAGCGGCACAATATTGCTTATAACGGATCCAGTCAGCTGGTACGCTCGGCCCGGTAGTGCCGGCCTCGATACAGTTTGAGACCGAATCCAACGTTGCATGGCCTACCGGGTGCCTGCCGACCACGGCGACCGGCGCCTCGTCACAGCGGCCCACACAAGACACCCGCTGTACCCGGACACCTTGCCCGAGCCCTCCCTCGAGTGCCTGCACCAGCGCATCGGCGCCAAAGACCTCACAGCTGAGCGAATCACAGACTCGTATTGTCAGCGGCGGCGGCGGCCGTTGGCCTTCGCGGACAACGTCAAAATGATGGTAAAAAGTCGCAACCTCGTAGACTTCGGCCGGCGCCAGCCCCAGTACATCCGCAAGCGCCACAACATGCGCTGCCGCTACATGGCCGAAGCGATCCTGCAATCGGTGCAAATATTCGATCAGCTGATCACGCCGACACGGCAGTCCACTGATGGCGGTAAGCACAGCAGCCTGGGCCACAGGGTCTACACTGTGGCCCTTGCCGCGACCTGGCAAACGGTTGCGTTTGGGGTGACTGGCGATCACGGCCGGTGTGTTTTTCTCGACAACATGGCGTGTTTAACCCACACTCTAGCGACTCGGAACGGGATAAATGATAGCCTTTAGCAATGAGACTATGGTACGCGAGTTGACTGCACGACACTCGCCCAAACCCGAAGTTTGCTCGCCTGTTAACGAACTGCTGGCAACGGGCGAGTATAGGATCATGCCATCAACCAATTCTGATCCGGGTCGGCAACCGCCAGAGCGCCGCCACCTATGAACCGGAGCACTGGGCCGCGTGCAATTATGGCAGTCTCACGAACCTGGCGCTATGGCGCCACCAGCAGAGAAAACCCCTAAATGCTTGAAGCAGTTGGGCTTGAGTGCGTACGGGGCGGCCGCTTGCTGTTCAGCGACATTCATTTTGCGCTGGCCCCCGGTGAGATCCGCCAGATACATGGACCCAATGGTGCCGGTAAAACCTCCCTGCTGAGAATCCTTTGCGGGCTGAGCCTACCGGAGGCCGGGCAAGTACTCTGGCAAGGCCAGCCAATCGCGAAAACCCGGGCCAGCTACCAGGCAAATCTCGCCTACGTAGGTCATGCCCTCGGACTTAAGCTCGACCTTACGGCACGTGAGAATCTCGCGTTCGCATTGTCACTGCACCCCAGCCGGCTCGACGCCGATCCAAACGAGGCGCTCGTGCGGGTCGGGCTGGCCAACGCCACCCACCTGCTTTGTCGACACCTGTCGGCCGGCCAGCGGCGACGGGTCGCTATCGCCCGGCTCTACCTCACCGCCGCCAAGTTATGGATCCTGGACGAACCGCTCTCGGCTATCGACGCCGAAGGTGTTGCCGAAATAGAGCGGCTGTTGCGCAACCATCTCGATGAGAACGGCATGGTGTTGCTGACCAGTCATCAGCCCATCGCTGTTGGTGGGCGAGCCATCGAAGGAGTCTCGCTTCAGTGATGGGCAACCCCAGCCTGTTCGTTGCGCTTGGCGCTGTGCTCAAGCGCGACCTCCGCCTGGCCATACGGCATCGGGCAGAGCTCGCCAACCCGGTGCTGTTTTACGTAATAGTAATTTCGCTGTTCCCGTTTGGCGTCGGCTCTGACCCAGTGCAACTCAAGGCCATCGCCCCGGGCATTATCTGGGTGGCAGCGTTGCTGGCCACGCTGTTGGCCCTGGAGGGCTTGTTCCGATCCGACTTTGAAGACGGTTCGCTGGAACAGTTGTTGCTGGGAGTGCAGCCGGTCGCAGTGCTGGTACTCGGCAAGGTATTCGTGCACTGGTGCACCACCGGCGTACCATTACTGGTAATAACGCCAGTACTGGCACTACTGCTGAACATGGACACCGCGACCCAGGCCACGCTGCTGCTGGCGCTGCTCATCGGCACCCCGACGCTCAGCCTGATCGGCGCCATCGGCATGGCGTTGACCGTGGGAATCAAGCGCAGTGGCGTGTTGTTGACGTTGCTGGTACTGCCGCTATACGTATCGGTACTCATCTTTGGTGCGGGCGTAGTGCTCGCGGCACAGGCTGGGCTGCCCACAGCCGGGTGGTTCTATGCGCTGGCTGCGATGTTCATGCTGGCCCTGGTGCTCGCCCCGGTCGCAGCTTCAGCGGCACTGCGTGTCAGCCTTAACTGAGGGCCTGGGGTTTAATGTCGACGCCGCCCGGCAGGTTGGCTCACTGCAAGGCCGCAAGTGATTGCCAGCAGGTGGCAGTTACTCGTCGGTGACACAACCCTCGCTCGCTGACTTGACGCTCTTGATGTACTTGTAGAGCGTGCCCCGAGTTGCCTTGTAGGGCGGCATCGACCAGCGGGCGCTGCGTGCGGCCAACTCGTCATCACTAAGTGCGACACTAATGTTATTAACTTCGGCATCCAAGGTAATGATGTCGCCGTCCTCGATCAGCCCAATGGGGCCGCCTTCCTGAGCCTCTGGTACCACGTGACCAATGATAAAGCCGTGGGAACCGCCCGAGAAACGCCCATCGGTGATAAGCGCCACATCCGCACCCAACCCGGCACCGACGATGGCCGACGTCGGAGTTAGCATCTCCGGCATACCCGGGCCCCCTTTGGGGCCCTCATAGCGGATAACGATAACGTCGCCTTTGCTTATCTTGCCCTCCTCCAGCGCACGCAGCATCGCTTCTTCCCCATCGAACACCCGCGCAGGGCCCTTAAACTGCCGCCCTTCCTTGCCGGTGATCTTGGCCACCGCCCCGCCGGGGGCAAGGTTGCCTTTAAGAATACAGATGTGGCCAGTCTCCTTGATGGGGTCGTTCAATGCATGAAAAACTTGTTGCCCCTGCTCAAGTTCGGCAACAGAATTCAGGTTCTCGGCAATTGTGTCGCCGGTTACCGTTACACAGTCGCCATTGAGCAAGCCCTCGGCCAGCAGATATTTCATCACCGCCGGTATGCCGCCAACATTGTGCAAATCCTCCATCACATAACGGCCGCTGGGTTTTAACTCAGCAAGAAAAGGTACCCGGTCACTGACCGCTTGAAAGTCGTCAATAGTCAGTTCCACATCCACCGCCCGCGCCATGGCGATCAAATGCAGCACTGCGTTGGTCGAACCACCCAACGCTGACACGATAACCATGGCGTTTTCAAAGGCCGCACGGGTCATAATCTCGCGCGGGCAAAGATCGAGCTCCAGCAACTTGCGGATCGCACGCCCGGTGTTGAAGCATTCCTGCATCTTGGCCGAATCCACCGCGGGGGTTGAAGAGCTGAAAGGCAGCGACATGCCCAACGCCTCGATCGCACTGGCCATGGTATTAGCGGTGTACATGCCGCCACAGGCGCCGGCACCCGGGCAGGCATTGGTAACAACATCCTGGCGTTGCTCATCGCTGATGCTGTTGGCAATGTACTGACCGTAACTCTGGAAAGCAGAAACGATATCCACGGCCTGGCCACCAGCGTTGCCGGGTTTGATGGTGCCACCGTAGACCATCAGCGCCGGCCGGTTGACCCGGGCCATGGCCATCAGGCAGCCCGGCATGTTTTTGTCGCAGCCGGGCACGGCCACCAGTGCGTCGTACCACTGTCCACCCATGACGGTCTCGATGGAATCGGCGATGAGATCGCGCGACTGCAGCGAGTAACTCATGCCTTCAGTGCCCATCGAGATGCCATCGCTGACCCCGATGGTGTTGAAGCGCATACCGATCAGGCCCGCGTCCCGCACACCTTCGCGGATACGGCTGGCCAGGTCGTTTAGATGCATATTGCAGGTATTGCCGTCCCACCACATGCTGGCAATCCCGACCTGGGCTCGGTCCATATCTTCGCGGGTCATCCCAGTGCCGTACAGCATTGCCTGCGAGGCGCCCTGCGAGCGTGGTTGGGTTATCCGCGAACTGATCTTGTTTATCTTATCGCTCATGAATCACTCCGTTGGCACATTGGCCGGAAAAAGAACCGCTGAAAGCGGCAGCACGGGCCGCGAGCATAGCAGAAGAGTTATCCAAGGCAACTCCCCGGGCTGGCTTAGTGTGCGGCGGCCAACGCAGCATCCAGTTCCCTTGTCAGCGCCTGCTCCAACTTACGGGCGCGCTCATCAACTGGCGGCGCCTGCGGGACACTACTTGCGCCCATGGCGGCCTCGATCTGCATCCGCATAAGCTCGGGTATATCGATGACCAGTTTGGGCTGCCGGACGGCACCGAACAGCCGCAGCGGCAAAACCAGGCTCGCCATGTTGCTTGGCAGCGGCAACAACGCTGCCAGTTCTGGGTCGTCGAAACCAACGGCCATCCGGTAATCTACCTGCTGGTTGTGCAGCGAGACGCTACCCCGGCCACGCAGGCTGAGGCCTGCTGCTTCGAAGTCAAGGTCCTCATTGACGACCAGCCCCTGCTCCATACGCAAGGTCGCATTGATGCCGCTGAATGGCGTGACGGCCGCGCTGCCCAGCCAAGTCCCGAGGTTCTGATTGGCTTCCTTTTGCAGTTGCTTGAGCAGGCTTTCTATATCGATACCACGGATACGGCCTTCGCGGGCCTGCAGGCGGATTACGCCGCGGCCAGTTTGCAGCCAACGGCTCTCGTCGAGTCCGCTGGCGGCAAAGTGGATACTGAGGTTCCCGGTAGCGGCCAGCGCATCGCCCAGCCCAAGGTCCGTGAACAAGTCACCTAGCTGGCAGTCGCGGTAGAGTTGGCGCACACGGATGACCAGCCCCTGGTCGCGGGTATCCAGAAAAATATCGCTATGGGCCTCGCCACCATAGAACACTGCCGTGACGGGTGAGGACACCAAAAACCCCTGCCGTGCACTCACCGGCACGCTAACCTCTTCCATGGCCAAGCCACCGAAGAAAAGCCGCCCAATGCGCACAGATCCGTCGGCATCGACGCCGGCCAAAGACAGCGCCGGAAGGGTCAGGGCGACAACGCCGACATCAAGTTGATCCACGGCAAGATCAAACTGCCAGTGCGGGCGTGCGTTCACGAGAGCAAGGTCCAGCCGCCCAGTGACAGTCGTATGATCGATCTGGGCGGTCAGCGCCTCGAAAGCCACCGCTGTCGCCTCAGCATCCAGTAGCGCGGTTGCTGCAAGCGCAATTTCAACCGCTGGGCCATCCGGCTCGCGCTCAAGTACTGCGTTCAGGGCCAGTGCCGACTCCTGACCCGCTACCAACGGCTGCGTTGAAACGGTAACGGCCGCCAACCTCAGTGAACGGTCGTTGGTACCATCCTCGAAATTGATTAGCCCATCTTCGATCGACAGGCCCTGAGCAGCGATGGCCGCAACACCGCCAGCAAGATCTGACCAATTGTTACCCTCAGCGGTTCGTAGCAGCCGGATTTGTGGCTGTTCGAACACGACCTCTTGCGGCACCACTTGGCCGCGCAACAATGCCAGAGGGTCAATGCTGAACGCCAGCCTGCGCATACGGATCATGTTGGAATCGGGCCTGGCAGAACCCGGCGGACTCGACAAAGCCAGCTCGTTCATCTCAATCCGTGCCAACAGACCGCTGCCGCGGTCAAGGCCCAACACCAGTGAGATCGGGCCGTTGAGCGCCAGCGTACGGCCGCTCTGTGCGCTGACCCAGGCAGTGATGTCGTCACGATAGTCCTCGGGGTCGAACACCAGCGAGAACCACAGTAGCGCGCCCCCCACCACCAGGACAACGGCAGCCGCCAACCAGGCCAGGACCCTCAGTACTACTTTAATGTTCATCGTGCTTGTTGCTGGCGCTGCGCCTGTTTCTATCAATGCCCAACTAACTCGGTCCGATGCCCTGCTTGGGCTTGGCATAACCGAAGGTAGGCAATCTCAATTACCTCGAGGCCAGCGCCTGGGCGCACAGCTTGTTCGCTCAGCGTTTGGCGCCAGA
Organism: Arenicellales bacterium; assembly: GCA_030747115.1. Lineage (GTDB taxonomy): Bacteria > Pseudomonadota > Gammaproteobacteria > Arenicellales > UBA868 > UBA12578. The sequence goes on along the minus strand of JASLLH010000013.1, from coordinate 6,639 downwards.
CCCGGGCACCGGGCTGACCCTGAAACAAACCGAGGATATGCCGTGACATGGCCTTTAGCGGGACCCCCTGTGTCAGCTGCTTGGCAATATAGCGCTGGTACTGTTCCAGCACCTGCTTGCGCGAGAGTGCGCGGTCCGTCGCGCCGAATAAGCGGGAGTCGACAGTCGCCAGCTTGAATGGGTTTTTATATGCCTCGCGCCCGACCATAACACCATCAAGCTCTGCAAGATGTTCCTGGACCTGGTCAAGGCTGGTGATGCCGCCATTGATAACCACAGTTAACTGTGGCTGCTCCTGCTTGAGACGGTAGACGGTATCGTAGCGCAAGGGTGGAACCTGGCGGTTCTGTCGTGGGCTCAGGCCCGCCAGCCATGCCTTGCGGGCGTGCACGATGAACACGCGGCAACCGGCAGCCGCGACCACAGTGACGAACCGGGCCAGGTCTTGATAACGATCATGGTTGTCAACGCCGATTCGGCACTTGACGGTCACCGGCACAGATACTGCTGCCTGCATCGCCGAATAACATGCAGCAACCCGCTGCGGTTCCGCCATGAGGCAGGCACCGAAACGGCCCGCCTGCACCCGCTCGGAGGGACAGCCAACATTGATGTTGACTTCGCAGTAACCGGCCTGTTCACCGAGGCGCGCGCAGCGCGCCATCTGCTCGGGATCGCTGCCGCCGAGTTGCAGGGCCAATGGCTGCTCTTTCGGGTCGTAAGCCAGCAGGTGGCCGCGATCGCCGTGCAGCAGCGCACCGCTGCTGACCATTTCTGTGTACAGCAAGGCCCGGCGGGTCAGTAAGCGCAGAAAAAAGCGCTCATGACGGTCAGTCAAATCCAGCATCGGCGCCACGCAGAAACGATGCCGAAATGGGTCCTCGGCCAGCTCGGTCGGGCCTGCTGCCCGAACCGGCACGCGCTGTGCTGCGTTCAACCTGCCCCCTCACCCCACACGGTAACTACCACCGTCCGCCGCTGGGGGCGAGTACGATGTTCCCACAGGTAAATGCCTTGCCAGGTACCCAGGGCCAGGCGCCGACCGGATACCGGTACTGTAACTGCAGTATCGGTGAGCAGGCTGCGCAGGTGGGCCGACATGTCATCATCCCCTTCACTGGTGTGGGTATAGCGCGGATTGCCATCTGCCACGGTGGTCTGCATGAAAATCTCCAGATCATGCCGCACTGCCGGGTCAGCATTCTCGGTAATTGCCAGCGAAGCGCTGGTATGGCGAATAAAAATGTGGCATAAACCGGTGCGCACGCCCGACTGGTCCACGAGATTCATGATTGCCTCGGTAATGTCGCGGGTCTCCCTGCCGCCAGTATCCACCCGCAGCTCCTGCTGAAACCATTGCGTCATGAGATCATCAGTGCCATCAAAAAATCTAGGAACGCCAACTTGCCTGACAACCTAACACGGACGCTACAAAAGATCGAGCAGGCCGGAGCCGCTGCCAGCCTCGGCCAATCGCGCCGCGGGCTTGAGAAGGAGAGTCTGCGCATCGATCCGGCAGGTAGTATTTCCCAAGCGGCTCACCAAGTCGCGCTTGGCTCACCGCTGACCCATCGCTTTATCACCACCGACTATTCCGAAGCCCTGCTCGAATTCGTCACCCCAGTATGTGAGACAACTGCTCAGGCGCTGGCCTTCATGACCGGCTTACACCAGTTTGCCTACCACAACATCGGTGACGAGAAACTGTGGGTCAACAGCATGCCCTGCGTACTACACGGTGAAGACAGCATCCCCATTGCCCGCTATGGCACCTCCAATGCGGGCCGCATGAAATACGTCTATCGCGTGGGCCTGGCTCACCGCTACAGCAAACTGATGCAGGCCATCTCGGGGGTTCATTTCAACTGGTCGCTGGCCGAAGCATTCTGGTTTCCCTGGCGCGAGATCTGCGGTTCCACCATGCCGCTGCGCGACTTCAGGTCGGATCAATACCTTGGACTGGTGCGCAACTTCTACCGCTATGACTGGGCTATACCCTACCTCTTCGGAGCGTCGCCGGCAGTCTGCGGAACCTTTCTCGAGGGGCGCTCGCACCATCTAGAGCAACTCGGCCATAGCAGTTACTACCTGCCCCATGCCACCAGTTTGCGCCTTAGTGATGTCGGCTACCATAGCAAGGCCCAAGCCCAAGTCCAAATTGGCCTGGACAGCCTGGCCGAATACCTTGAATCGCTGCTGCAAGCCACCTCGATGCCTTATCCACCCTACCAGGAGGTCGGGATCAGAAGCAACGGCGAATACCAGCAACTGAGCACCACACTGCTGCAAATAGAGAACGAGTACTACGCCGGTATTCGCCCCAAGCGGGTAGCCCACTCCGGTGAACGACCAATACATGCATTACGGGAGCGCGGGGTCGAATATGTCGAACTGCGCTACCTGGATTTAAATCCCTTTCTGCCGGTCGGCATTGATGCTGGCGGCAGCCGCTTCCTGGAACTGTTGCTGTTACTGTGCCTGCTCAAGCCCAGCCCACCTCTGTCACAGGACGAGTTAGAAGCGCTGAGCCACACCCGCACCCTGGTCGTTGAGCAGGGCCGTCGCCCCGGCTTGCTACTGCCGGCCGGCCCCTTTGCCCAAGCGACAGAACTCAAAGCCCGTGGCCTGCAACTGCTCAAGGACATGGAAGTGATTGCCGACTTTCTCGACCAATATGGCGAGGGCGGCTACCGCGCGGCGCTGACCCGCCAGCGGGCATGTTTCGAGGACTCGGAAACTACACCGTCGGCCCAGGTGTTGGCTGCCGTACACGCCCATGACGATTCTTTTTTCAGCTTTGCCCTCGAGCAAGCTGAACAACATCGACAGTACTTCAAATCATTGGCCGACGACCCTGCCTGCACCGCGCAGCTGGTACAGGAAGCGGCTGACTCACTGGCGCGCCAGCAAGTGCTGGAGGAAACCGACACACTGTCTTTCGAGGATTTCCTGGCCGAGTATTTTACCCGGTGAACGAACTGCCCGGTGCACCGCCTGCGCCTGTAGTTGGATTTTTCATCACGCCACACGGCTTTGGTCACGCTTCGCGGGCCAGTGCCGTCATCGAGGCATTACAGGATACTCACCCGACCCTGCGGCCGGAAATTTTCAGCACCGTACCGCGTTGGTATTTCGAGCGTTCAGTCGAATGCTTCGGCTACCACAAACTTGATTGCGATCTGGGGTTAGTACAAACCGACGCCCTAAGCGTAGACATCCCGGCAACCCTGGCGGCACTTGCCAGGCGGCTGCCGTTCGATCCACGCCTGGTCGAGCGCCTGGCGCAACAGATCCACGCGCTGGGCTGCCGGATCGTGGTCTGTGATATTGCACCACTTGGCGTTGCGGTGGCCGCCGCGGCCAGCATCCCCTCGGTGCTGGTCGAGAACTTTACCTGGGACTGGATCTACCGCAGTTACCGGCCGGCGAGTATCGCGCTGTCGGCATACGGCAAGATGCTCGCACCCTACTTCGCCGGCGCTAGCTTACACATCCAGGCAGCACCGGCCTGTCGGCCCGATCCCGCTGCCTTGCAGGTCGGCCCGGTGAGCCGGCGCCGGCAGCACGATTCCGCCACCACTCGGCGCGCCATGGGTGGCACACCGGAGCGGCCGCTGGTCCTTATCAGTATGGGCGGTGTGCCGCAGACATTTCCCTTTATAGAACGTCTGCGCAGCGATTTTGCCGACATCGACTTTGCCATCGCCGGCGCCCACGACACCAGCCAGCCGCCGGGCAATGTGGCAGTGCTGGCTGCAGATACCAAACTGCACCACCCGAGCATGGTGCACGCGGCAGACGCCGTTATCGGCAAGGTTGGCTACAGCACTATTGCCGAGGTGTACGAGGCGGGTACGCCATTTGGCTACTTCGTGCGCGCCGGTTACCCCGAGATGCCGCCGCTGGTGGCCTTTCTGCGCGACCACGTCCATGGACACTGCTTCCAAGCTGACGCCTGGGCCCGCGGTGAGTGGCTGGCTCGGCTGCGCGACCTGCTGCAGATGCCGCGCGTGCCGCGCGCGTCCTCGGGCCACGGCGCCAGCCAGTGTGCTGCACTGATCGGCAAGCTACTCTAAACGCCTGCCGCTCAGGCAGACAGTTGCCCGATCAAGTCACGCAGGAAGGCCTCACCGGCTGCTACCTGAGACAGGCTGATGTATTCATTGGGTTGGTGGGCCTGGTCGATGGACCCCGGACCGCACAACACCACCGGCAGACCGGCCGCCTGGAACAGCCCCGCCTCGGCAGCATACGACACCTGCCCAGTATTCGACTGGCCGGTCAGCGACTGTACCAATGCCAGCGCCGGCGAGTCACTCATGCCAAAAGCCGGGGCCTGGGCCAGTAACTCGGTTGTGATACTGCAGTCCGGGTGACGCCGGCGCATCTCTGGTAAGACCTCGTCACGGCAGTACTGTTCGAATTGGTCGACCAGCACCTGCGGGTCGTCGGGGGGAATGTTGCGGATATCCCAGACAAACTCGCAGTCACGCGAGATGATATTGAGGGCGGTACCACCCTGAATAATGCCAACGTGCACCGTGCTGTGGTGCGGCTCGAAACCATTGCCGGGTTCGGTGTCTGCTGCCAGTTGCTCTGCCATACCACCGAGGTAACCGACCAGCCGGGCTGCAGTCATCACCGCGCTGACCCCGCGCTGGGTCTGGCTGGAATGGGTTTCGTACCCCCTGACTACTGTGCGCAACGCAACGATGCCCTTGTGTCCGGTTACCGCGGCCATGCTGGTGGGCTCACCGACGATCACTGCCGCGGGTGCAGGCAACTCAGCAGTGATTGTCTCTATCATCGCCGGCGCCCCGAGACAGCCGACTTCTTCGTCATATGAAAGCGCGAAGTGCAGCGGTCGCCGCAGTGTTTTCATTTGCGGCACCAGGGCGAGGGCGATGCCGATAAACCCTTTCATGTCGCAGGTGCCACGGCCGTACAGGCGGCCTTCTGCCTGGACGACCCCGAAGGGATCAGTGCCCCAGTCCTGGCCATCGACCGGGACTACGTCGGTGTGGCCCGACAGGATCACACCACCCGCCCTCTCAGGTCCAACGCTCGCCACCAGGTTGGACTTGGCCCCATCCGGGCTGGGTACGCGCCGCGAACGGATGCCCTGATCATCCAGGTAGTTCTCCACGAACTCGATCAGTGGTAGATTGCTGTCACGGGAAATAGTATCGAACCCTACCAGGGCCCTAATGAGTTGCGGCGCATCCATAGCGCTACTTTATTCTGTCAGCGCCCGATTGTGAAATCTACGCGACCTGCCCCGGCACAAATATTTGGCGGGCTAACGCCTTTGCGGTAGCCTTGGCGCCTTGCCCCTTCGGGGGGGAAGACACAGTAGGAGCAACTCCATGAGTAAAGACAGTATCGGCGTCATCGGCGCTGGCACCATGGGTCACGGTATCGCCCAGGCCTGTGCCGTCACGGGCTACGACGTCATCATGCACGATGTCACACAAGACCGTCTCGACCAGGGCCTTGGCGCCGTGCACAAAAGCCTGGGCCGGTTGCTAAGCCGAGAGAAGATCGACCAGCAAACCCACGATGCGGCGCTGGGGCGCATCCGAACGACGACCGAGATAAATGCCATGGCTGATCGTGATCTAGTGATCGAGGCAGCCACCGAAAATATGGCAGTCAAGGTCGAGATCTTCCAGGCGCTACACGCTGCCTGTGAAGCGGCGACCATCCTCGCATCGAATACCTCGTCGCTGTCGCTCACCAAGCTGGCCGCGGCGAGCGGCCGACCCGACCGGGTCGTCGGCGTGCACTTCTTCAACCCAGTACCGCTGATGGCACTGGTTGAGATCATCCGCGCGCTGCAAACATCAGACGACACCTATGCCCGGGTCGAAGCGCTGGCTCGCGACCTTGGCAAAACCCCAGTCAGTGTCAAGGACAGCCCCGGCTTCGTGGTCAACCGCATGTTGGTGCCGATGATCAACGAGGCGGTGTTCGTTCTGTCCGAAGGGCTGGCGGCAGCCGAAGAGATCGACGCCGCGATGAAGTTGGGGGCGGGACACCCAATGGGCCCGCTGGCCCTGGCCGACATGATCGGCCTGGACGTGTGCCTCTGGGTCATGAACGTGCTGCACGAGGAATTCGGCGATTCCAAGTTCCGGCCCTGCCCATTGCTGAAACAGATGGTCGACGCTGGTTATCTTGGCCGCAAGACGGGCCGGGGCTTTTTCGACTACAGCGGCTAATTGCAGCACAGCACGGGCCAGGCATCGAAGCATGTCCCAGGCGTTGCGACTCGGCATCGACACGGGCGGCACCTACACCGATGCGGTGTTGCTGGATTCCGCCGGCGAAGTCATCGCCAGCGATAAATCACTGACCACCCACCACGACCTCAGTTGTGGTATCCGCGCCGTGCTGGAACAACTGCCAGCCGATTACCTGGGCCGCGTGCAGTTAGTGTCCGTGTCGACGACCCTGGCTACCAACGCAGTGGTTGAAGGCCGCGGCACACCTGCGTGCCTGCTGCTGGCCGGATACTCACCGCAGCAGGCCGACCGTGCCCGACTCGACCACGTCGTCCGGGGAGGCAGTTATGTGCTGCTTGCGGGAGGCCATGATGCCGGCGGCAGTGAGCGCGAACCGCTGGACCTGTACCAGGCG
>JASLLH010000139.1:0-4195 GCA_030747115.1 Arenicellales bacterium | reverse complement strand
AACGGCTACCGCTTGCGGCTGCCGGTCAGGTCAGGGGGTTGGGCTAACCACGTTGCCCGGTTGCGTATCATGCCCTCTGAGATTCGGACAACTGGTGCAGTCGGCTACACGGTGCGCCGCGGAGATACCGCCTGTGGCATTGCCTCGGCTTTTGGTGCCAGTTGTCATGAGCTTATCGCCATAAACCGGCTCAACCGCAATGCCGTGATCCGGGTCGGCCAGAAGTTGCAGGTTCCTCGGGCCGGCAAACCTGCCAGCACAGTGGCCAACCGCGGCAGTTATGTGGTCCGTTTGGGTGATAGCGCTTGCAGTATTGCCCGGCGGTTTGGCGTGGACTGTGACGATCTGTTGGCCAGCAACGGCATTCATCGCGGCTCGATCCTGTCGGTCGGGCGCAAGCTGTTGATACCGGGCACCTTGCCGACACCACCCGGCGGCAGCTACACGGTGGGCAAGGGTGACAGCGTTTGCAGTATCGCCAGCCGCCACGGCCTCACCTGCAAGGCGCTACTGGCTGCTAATAGCCTTGGTTCGGGCGATCTCATCTTTCCTGGCCAGACCTTGACTATTCCGGGTAGCGAGGCTGCAGCACCGCTGTCGGTGAAGAAAGCCGCTGGCGAAGTGCGGCGCACTACCGTCTCCTACAGAGTGCGAGCCGGTGATAGCGTCTGTCGTATCGCGGCGCGCCTGGGCGTGTCGTGCCGGCGCTTGATTGGCGATAATGCTCTGGGCACCAATGCGGTGATTCATCCCGGGCAGATTCTGCGGGTGGCAGGGGTGCCGCTGGACACCGCCCGTGCACTTGCCACTCAGACCACCGCTGCAGCACCCGTGCCGAGGTCCGCACTTGAGTACCGGGTGCAGGCGGGCGATACGGTTTGCGCCATTGCCAGGGTCAACGGCCTACCCTGCGCGGCGCTGTTGTCCTTTAACGGTCTTGCGGCAGATGCGCCGATCACAGTTGGCCAGATATTGAAGATTCCCAGCGAGCGCCAAGCCGCGCCTGCCACATCGACCACCGGGCCCGCGCAAGTCGCGTTGACAACGAGCGCCAGCGTGGTGCCGGCCAGTGCCCAGACCCCGGTTACTTCTGAGTCAAAAGCCCAAGCACCGGTGTCGGGGGCTGGAGCGGGCGGGAAATCACTGGCGGCTGGCGGGCCGGCAACGACAGTTGTCGAAAAACAAGCCGATTGGCCGCAGATCACGGCCAGCGCGGGGCCTGAAGCCGCAGTGCAGGCAGGCACAGCATCTGCCCCCAGGGTCGAAGCCCCGGTCACCGGGACACCGGCCCCGAGCATGGCGGAAGCGGCACCCGTAATCGACCCCCTGGATCGCGAGATTGATCTCGATGTGCAGATTGCCGGCCTCAACGGCGAGAGGGTCTACCGCATTAATATTGAGCCCGAGGAAACGCTGGGCCATTACTCCGACTGGCTGCGCCTGGGGGGCGTCAAAATGTTACGCGAACTCAACGGCCGCGAAGCAACCAAGGTACTCTCCAGCGGGACAGCGCTGTTGCTACCTGTTAGCAGCGAGACCCAGCGACGCGACTTCGAACGGCGGCGGCAGGAATATCACAGGGTCCTGGTCGAGGAATTCAAGGAGAATTTCGAGGTTGCGGGCATTGAGCAATACACCGTGCGCAAGGGTGACAGCCTGTGGTTACTGGCTCGCGAGTTCGAATTGCCACTGTGGGTGATCACTCGTTATAACCCGGTTCTGCGTTCCAGTGCGCCGAAAGCGGGCGAGAACCTGCAGATTCCGCTGATCCGTCCCCGCCAGGGCTGAATGAGAAAACGGCGGGACGCAATCCACGCCGAGTCGACGACCAGTGCAGGCCTTATTCGGTTAATCTCGGTTCGAGTACGAGGGCAACCGAATTGATACAGTAGCGGTCACCGGTCGGTGCGGGACCGTCGTTGAACACGTGGCCCAGGTGTGCGTCGCAACGGTTGCACAGCACTTCAGTGCGCACCATACCCAGGCTGCTGTCGCTTTTTGTCGCTACCGCGCCGTCGTTGGCCGGTTGGCGGAAACTAGGCCAGCCCGAGCCCGAGTCGAACTTCTCGGTGGAGACAAACAGGGCTGCTCCGCAACAGCTACAGCAGTACACGCCCGCATGTTTGCAGTCGTGGTACTCCCCGGTAAACGGCGATTCAGTGCCATGTTGGCGGCATACCCGATACTGCTCTGGGGTGAGCTGGGCTCGCCACTCATCATCCGTACGGATGACCTTCTTGCTGTTGTTTTCAGTCATGTGCAAGGGGCGCTTCACTGCTTGCCTTGGCGAATTTCATCGCCAGTGCGGTACGCTGTTCGAAGGCTTGCCGGGCGATGCGAATATCCTCCAGGAACCAGGACAGTTCATCCAAATGCAGTGCCTGGGGTCCATCGACCAGCGCCTGTTCGGGTTTGGGATGAAAATCCGCCAGCACCATGTTGGCGCCGGCAATGACGCCTTGGGCCGTTACATGCATTACATCGAGGATGTCATCGGGCCCGATGTTGCGACTGCCTACCGAATGCGACGGGTCAATACACACCGGCAGGTGAGTCAGGTGTCGTACTACCGGTACGTGGCCGAAGTCCACCAGGTTACGGTGTGGATCACCCATGTTGGTCTTCATACCACGCAGGCAGAAAATAATATTATGATTACCCTCGCTGGCTAGGTACTCAGCGGCGTTGAGTGACTCGTCCAGAGTGATGCCAAAACCGCGTTTCAGCAACACCGGCAGTTCACCTTGCCGGCCGACAACCTTAAGCAGTTCAAAGTTCTGGGTGTTGCGAGTGCCGATCTGCAGCATCACGCCGGTCGGATGTCCGGTGTCCTTGAGTGCCTGGCGAATTTCGCGAACATGCGAATCGTGGGTCACTTCCATGGATATCACACGGATGCCATACTTGCCCGCAAGTTCGAATACCCACGGCAGACAACTGGCGCCGTGTCCCTGGAAAGAGTAGGGGTTGGTGCGCGGTTTGTAGGCGCCCATGCGGGTGCACACCTGCCCATGCTCCTGCAGGGTGCGCATCATGGTTTCAACGTTGTCGGGGTTGTCCACCGCGCACAGCCCAGCAAAGACATGCAGCGACTGCTGGTCGAAACGCACCCCGTTATAACTGAAGCCTGCGTCGCGTACGTCCCCAGCATGGCGGCCGATCACGCGATAGTCACGCGAAACCCGTACGACTTTCTCGACCCCAGCCAGGCTTTCAATCTCGGCCTGGTCCAGCGTTGCGACGTCACCGATCACGTAGATCTCGGTCAAAGTGCGGCCGGTACCGGTAATGCTGTGGGTGCGGGGCGTAATGCCCGATCGGCCAGAGAGATATGCCATGACCGCTTTGCCTTCGGGGGTCTCCAGCGAGTTGTCCGGGTGTAGGATGACGATCATGGAGCTCTCCTAATGTTGTGCAACCGGGGTGGTGGGGTCGTTGCCCCACTCGGACCACGAACCCGCGTAGCCCCGGACCCGACCGTAGCCCAGGGACTTGAGCATCATCCAGGTGTGGGCCGAGCGGTGGTGGGTCTGGCAGTAGACGATAACCTCCTGCTCCAGATTGATTCCACGGCTAGCCAGCAGTTCCTCGAGCAATGCCGTGGGTTTAAGGCGCAGGTTGTGGGCCTGGTCCATACTGTCATGCCAGTTGAGGTTGATTGCGCCGGGGATGTGTCCACCGCGTTTGGCAGAGATCTTGCTGCCGGCGTATTCCTCCGGGGTGCGGGCATCAAGCAGTGCTACGCCCGCATCGTCCAGGTGTGTCAGCACGTAGTCGCGGGTCGCGAGCACGCTGTCATCAATAGCGTCCAGTGGCAACGCCCTAGCGGGAGGCCGGGCAACCGGTTCGGCGGTGACGGGGTGGCCCTCGTTGCTCCAGGCGTGAATGCCACCGTTCAGCACGTGGGCGTTGTAATAACCCAGGTAATGCAATGTCCACAGCAGCCGTGCTGCGCGGCCGCCGCCCTCGTCATCGTAAGCGACCACCATCGGCGCCCGGTCCAGGCCAAGCAGGCCGGCCAATTGAGCCAAGCGGGCATTTTCCGGCAGTAGTCCCGGCGCGGGCCGGGTGCCGGCCAACAGCATGGGATAGTCGAGATGTATTGCCCCGGGCACATGCAACCGGGCGTAGGTCTCGGCTTTAGCGAGGTCCACCACGCACAAGTCGGGGCGGGGTAGCGCAGCTTCCAACTCGG
>JASLLH010000138.1:0-4224 GCA_030747115.1 Arenicellales bacterium | reverse complement strand
TCCCCCAGCGGCTCGATACACTTATGCTGCATGGCGATGAGCCGGTGATTCAACTGGGATTCATTGTGGTGTGAATAACCACCGGCGACCGCCCATTCACCGATGTCCCAACGCTCGAAATTGGTACAGGCAGGCAGTATCACGTCGGCAAAACGCACTTCACCTTCATTCCATATCGACTGGTTGACCACGAACTCCAGCGCTTCAGATTGGTAGGCGCGGACCAGGCGGTTTGAATCCATTACCGTGCCCAGGTGCGAGCCCCCATATTTGTACATCATCCTGACCCTCGAGTGACCGGGGGCCGGATAGGCAAACTTCTGAAACTGGCGCTCGAGTGATCGAGGATCGGTAGGGTAGCCCTCGACCTTTTCTTCGGTAATCGACTCAGCGATATATGCCCGCGGGACTTTCTGGCTGACGCTGTTCATGCTCATGACCTGGGGCATCCGCTGGAACAGGTTGAAGGCGGTACCAGTGCCCTCTATGTCACCGGAGATGCCCCCTTCGGCATAGCCGGGGAAATAGAAATTGAAATCAAGTGGTGCGCCGTACTGGAGGTTCCCAAAATTGACCCCGGGCTTGCCTAATCCCTGCATAGCCAGTAAGCAGACCATAGAGCGCGCCCATTGGGTGCCCGTTGCAGAGCGGCAGGCGCCGCCAAAAGTGGTTCCTTTGCCACCGGCAGCAAGATAGGTTTTCTTGGTTCCCCATTCCCGGGCCAGTGCCCGGACCACGTGTGCGGGAACCCCGGTTTCCGGTTCCTGCCATTCGGGGCTTTTGGCCGTGCCATCTTCGTCTCCCATGATGTAGGCGCGCCATTTCGCAAAGCCTGTGGTATTTCGGGCGACGTACTCCTGGTCGTACAGGCTTTCGTTTATCCAAACGTAGCTGATTGCGTGGGCCAGTGCGGGGCTGGTGCCCGGAGCTACCGGGATCCACTTGCCGCCTAGAAAAGCGGCCGTGTGGTTCAAGTATGGGTCAATGTGGACCATCTTGATGCCCAGTTCCTTGGCCCACTGTCTGCGGATGGTGCCCTCAAAGCCCGCATAAGAGCCGCCGGTCGCTTCCGGATCACTTGCCCAGAAGACGATCATCTCGCAGTTCTGGAGGCAATCCAGCACCTGGCCGTAGGGTTCAAAAGCGCCATTGCGCATGCTGTTGCCGTAGTGGTGCATTGCGCCCCAGTACCAGCCCTCCCAACTGTCCGGGTTGATCACCATCTTGGTGTGACCGATTGCATTCATAAAGCGAAAATTGGCGCTCAAGTAATAACCCACGTTGCCCCAGGTATGGTGGGAACTGTGGCTACTCAAGATTGCACCCTTGCCATGTTCGCGGCGGACGCGCTGTATCTCTCCAGCGACGATGTCGAGCGCCTCGTCCCAGCTGATAGGCTGGTAGCCCGATTTGCCCCGGTTGGCGCAATTGCGCTCTCCCGCCGGGTCGAAATCTACCCGCTTTAACGGCTGCAACAGGCGATCCTTGGAGTAGACGACCGATTTAGATGCCAGCGCGTGAGGGCTGATGGTAGTTCTGCGCGGTGGCGCGAATTCTCTGCCACGGGCAGATATCGACCATGAGGGCGCATCACCGTCTTCGAATTCGATTGGCGTTATCCTGACGATTTTGCCAGCAGCAACATAGACAAACACCGGCCCGCCGTTGGTGTTGTTCACGTAGCGCTTCTCGCCATTGGCCGATTCGATACCGTAGGACCAGCCGGCTGTCTGTATTTTCCGCAACGTCTCCATGAACCACAGTGAAAGTTCTTCCGAACCCTCTATCTGGACAGAGAAAGCTTTTGCAGCATTAACGAACCTTTGGTGATCCAGTGGAGGAGTAAGCAGACTGGCACCGATTTTTGCGGTCTTGAAGATCAGCGAAACTTCCGCCTCAGAGTGAATGCCGGAGCGGGTTTTAAAGCGACCGTCTTCGAACTGGTACCAGCGTCCCACAGACCCATCGTGGGTCTTGATCTGGGCGATCAGATTCATTTGGCTAAGGCGCGACTTAAAGGCAGGGTGTATCAGTGCCGTATAGCGCAACGCAGCACCTAAACCCCAAAGCAGGGCAGGAAGCCTTCCGGGGGAGCTATTCATTCTTGTCCGCTACCAGGAAAGTGCTTTGCTCGATGGAGCGGGAAGGGACTGATGGCCATAAGATATAGTGCCTGACTGATTGGCCTGACTTTATATTAAAGGATTGTCAAAGTTAACGAAAAATGGATCGGCTCACGATAGAATGAGGTATCAGCGGCTCCGCTCAGTCGTGCCAGAAAAATTGCAAAGCGCCTGGCAGACGCCGGGCTGGCACGGCCCCGACCGGGGCAGGGCCGGAGTTACCTGCCCAAACAGCGGTTTCCTGTAGGCTTTTTATGGAACAATGGAACCTGATCATCGACGTTGCCAGGTGCCACAATTGCAACAATTGTTTCCTGGCTTGCAAGGATGAGCATGTCGGTAACAACTTTCCTGGGTACTCTGCGCCCCAGCCATTGCACGGCCACCAGTGGTTTTTCATCGAGTCGCGCGAACGTGGACAAATGCCAATGGTTGACGTCGCTTTCAGACCGACTACCTGTAATCACTGCAGGGAGGCGCCTTGTGTGGAACAAGCAACGGCTGGATCAGTCTACCAGCGCGAAGACGGTATCGTCATGATCGACCCGGACAAGGCCCGCGGCAAAAAGGAAATAGTCGCTTCCTGTCCGTATGGTGCCATCTGGTGGAACGAGCAGGAGCAGCTTGCGCAGAAGTGGAATTTTGACGCCCATCTGCTGGATCAGGACAGTTCTAGGTTGCGCTGTGAACAGGTTTGCCCGACCGATGTTTTTCGCTCGCTCAAAGTTGAAGACAGCGAAATGGAACGGATCGCAGTCGAAGAAGGCCTGCAGATTCTGCATCCCGAGTTTGGAACAAGGCCCCGGGTGTACTACAAGAACCTTGATTGGTTCACCAAGCACTTTATCGGCGGTACACTGGTCAGTGAAGCCGACGGGATATCAACTGCCGTATCGGCAGTGGCGGTCCGGCTGGAAAAAGATGGAGTCGAAATGCAGGCTACCCAAACAGACCAGTATGGCGATTTCAAGTTTGATGGACTCGAGGATCACAGTGGCAGGTATACGGTGCAGTACGACAGCCCCGGGCAGGGACGTTGCGAAACCAGTTTTGAATTTAACGAAAGCGTCTATCTGGGAATATTCAGCTGGAGCGATGCTCCCTGAACGGGCCCGCTCCCGGGTATGCCGGGCGGTTGTCAGAAAACGAGTTTTCTGGGATTATCGACCCGACCTGCTACTAACCTGTTACCAGCCGATGCTACCTAGCCCGTTCACCGCTCAATAGGAGTACCACCATGTCTACCCGCCCTAATCTACGTATCGGCCACGTTGCTATATTCGTTCGTGATATCGATAAGATGCGCGCCTTTTATACTGATATCTTAGGTTTTACGGTTACCGACGAGGGCCCGCACCCGGTCGCTTCGATTCAGATGATTTTCATGTCCTCCAACCCCGAAGAGCATCATGAGTTTGTTCTTGTTGAGGGTCGCCCGGAAGACGCGAACTACAGCCCAGCCCAGCAACTCTCGTTCTATCTTGGGAGTCTTGATGAGTTACGAGCGCTGAGAGATCGCCTGGTAGCCGAGGGAATCGAGATCGATCGTTATGCCTGCCACGGCAATGCTTTATCGTTTTATTTTTTCGACCCGGACGGTAACTACCTCGAAATGTATGTTCACACGCCCTGGTACATTCCCCAGCCCCATGGTGTCCCATACGATCTCAGCCTGCCGAGTGAAGAAATCATGCGCCAGGTAGAGGCGCATTGCCGTGAGGATCCGGGATTCATGATGGAGACAGATCGCCAGAAAAAAGCCCGGGAGACTATGCTGGGTTGAGGCTTAAACCGCCTTTCCGATCTTCCAATTGTCAGGGTTCTGCCGGTCGCACAAATCCTAACCGGGCCGCAATAAACGAGCGAGGGGAAAGAAAATGACAATCGAGGAAAACCCCACTCTAGCCAGTGCTTCTTCCCAGGCTGCCACGCTGGTCGACATCATGCAACGGCGGCGCAGTGTGCGTCAGTTCCAGTCCGGCCCGCCGGTATCGCGCGAAACCTGGCGGACTATCGCGCAGGCAGCGCGCTGGGCACCCACCGGCGCCAACAGCCAGTGCTGGGATTTAGTCATCGTCGATGATCCCGCAGTTCGCAAGGC